>JAISHQ010000104.1 GCA_031262465.1 Rikenellaceae bacterium | reverse complement strand
TAAAGTCGTTATTCCTAAATTCGGGTTCAAAGAGTTCTCCGGTCTTGTGGTCAACGACGATGTATTTTTGAGTGAATTTCTCCGTCTCCTCATCGGTACCAAAGATGTTCAGCAAGGAGTAGCGTGTACTTTTAAACTCCAATCCGGCAAACACATTTTGTCTTTTCTGCTCGGGAAGCGGTTTTAATGTGATGAAAGGCGACAGATTCTCGCTTTTGAGGGAATAGATCGTATCGCTTGCGAAATCGGAAATAAAAAATTCGTCCCCATTGCGAATAATAGGTGAAGAACTGATACTAATAACTCGGTATTCGTCACCGACCATTTGGCGGATTTTGCCATCCGTTGTTTCCAAAACCTCGATCGGCAGGGGGTTATACTCTCCGGTTTGCTTAGAAACAAGGTAATAGGGTGTAAAAAGCTCTTTGCGGCCTTCTCGCGAGTTCGATGTTGTCGTACAGACAAGCAGATTGTTTGTATCGAAATTAGCCAAGTCTCTTATCCACAGCGGCTTTGGAATTTCGATTTCGCGCTTGAAATCCCCATTAAAGGAGTAGACCATTATTTTATAATCTAAAGGGTAGCTGACAATATATATTTCCTTTGCGCCAAAATCTACGGTATATTGCCCCAACCCCACACGAGAATATTCGCCAGGCCCTCGTCCCGTATGGTTGAATCCGGAGATTAGTCGACCGTCCCTATCCATCACAAAGAAAGAACCTGATAGATTGTTCATTACAACAAGACTGTCCGATACCGATTGGCTAATCATGGAAATACCATCTAACAATACATCTTTGTTGGTTTCCAAAGGGATATATGACACCTCTGCAACATCCTGCAATATTATCGTCCGTTTATCGTATTCCCTGCTGATATTAACCTCGATAGGATATTGCATATTCATATACGTATCTTCTTCCTCTTCGGATGCACTCCTATCTTGGTTTTGAACCTGACTACATCGTCCTCCGCACGATGTCACACAGATAAGCAAGCCTATAAAACAAGCTCTTTTTACAAAATGCATCATAATAGTCATAAAGCAAACTTATTTATTAAATTTGACAAGCATCAACACCGGATTATCGTCATATTTCATTGTTGCGGCAATCTCGACCAGGGGACCGGTCAGTTTCCCCGCGTCGCGATTATCTGTAAGTCTTGTTGCTGAAATAGGTATGGCGGCATATTCGGCAGGGAGAATCTTGAAATAATTCTCCGGTAAAACTTCACCCGAACCACCCGGAGTAAAGTCGTTGTTCCAAAAACTCGCCTCGAAAATTTCTCCACTTTTGTGGTCTATTCCAATGAATTTTCGGGTAAATTCCATCGTATCTTCATTGATCTTTATGACACTCAGAAAAGAGTAGCGTGTGGTTTTGAGGAACAAGCCCACGAACACATTTTGACCCGCACCCTGAAGCGACGGTTTGTTCACGATAAAAGGGGATAACTTGCCGCCTTTGAACGAATATATGGTATCGCTTGCAAAATCGGAGATAAAAAATTCGTCCCCATTGCGGATGATCGGAGATGTATTGTATCCGCGAAGACGACGCTCAGGGGTATTTGGGTTGATGATCATTTTGCCCTCCTTTATTTCAGAGACTTTAATCGGCAAGGGTTTAAATTCTCCGGTTTGCTTCGACACGAGATAATAAGGGGAAAATGAATCTCCCATCTGACTTGGCGGCAATACGGCGTAAACCAGCAGATTCTCTTTGTCGTAATTCACCACATCTCTTAGCCATAGTGGTGGAGACTGCGATGGAACATGGATCTGATACCTGAATTGCCCCTCCATGGAGTAACACCATATCTTATAATTAAGCTGTTGCGGATATATGTATATCTCTTTCCTGTCGAAATCGACGGTATGGTAATTCGAGCCAGATGGATATTCTTGAGGCCCTCGCCCCATGCGGTTGAATTTCGAGACCATGGAGCCATCCTTGTCAATCACATAGAAATTATTCAACCGATCGTATGAGACGATAAAACTGTCCGATACCGATAATTTAGTCATAATATCTTCCAGCAGGAAATCTTTATTTGTTTCAAAAGGTATATAAGTTACCTCTGCAACATCCTGCAATATTATCGTCCGTTTATCGTAATTTTTTTGGACATCAATTTCGATCGGAAACTGCGTTTCCACATACGCACCGTCAACATCGGGTGTATTGCCGTCTTGGTTTTGGGTTGGATTGCGCCGATTTCCACAAGCCACCGTCGCGATGAATAGAGAGAAAAAACAAACTATTTTCAAGCAGTTTTTCATGAGGGTAAGGTTTTTATGCAAAAACAAAGATAATTCTTTTTTGTATTTTTGCGGCTGATTTTTTTTTATCGAAACATGATCTTTCATCCTCAATCATACACGTTGGCCGATCGGCCCGGTGAGCCGTTTATCGACCCGGCTGAAATCGAGCAGATGTTGGCCGAGACCGCCTCGCCCTCGCTGGAGCAGGTGCGGCAGGTGATTGCTCGCTCGCTCGGGCGGGAGCGGCTGTCGCTCCGGGATACCGCCGTGTTGCTCAACGCCGAAGAGCCTGCCGCCCGGGCACTGATTCTCGAAAGTGCCCGCCAGCTCAAACAGCAGATTTACGGCAATCGCATCGTCCTCTTCGCCCCGCTTTACATCGGCAACCGGTGCATCAACCACTGCGCCTATTGCGGCTTCCGAGCCGGGAACCGGGCGGCCATCCGGCACACCCTCTCCGACGGGGAGATCGCCCGCGAGACCCGCGCTTTGGAGGCGAGCGGGCACAAACGGCTGATTTTGGTCTATGGCGAACACCCCGCGTACAGCCCGGAGTACATCGCCCACACGGTGCAGTTGGTCTATGGCACGAAAAACGGCTCGGGCGAAATCCGGCGGGTCAACATCAACGCCGCCCCGCTGAGTGTCGAGGGGTTCCGCACCGTTCGCCGGGCGGGCATCGGCACCTATCAGATTTTTCAGGAGACGTACCACCCCGAGGCCTATGCCCGCTTCCACCCGGCGGGGCCGAAGCGCGATTACCTCTACCGGCTGACGGCTTTCGACCGGGCCATGGAGGCCGGAATCGACGATGTGGGGATCGGCGCGCTGTTGGGGTTGTACGATTGGCGGTTCGAGGTGATGGCTTTGGTGCGCCATACCAACCACTTGGAGGCCTGTTTCGGGGTCGGGCCGCACACGATCTCGTTCCCCCGCGTGAAAAACGCTTCGGAGGTCGACAGCCGCCCCGAGCACCTGGTCAGCGACGACGATTTTATCCGCTTGGTGGCCATTCTGCGGCTGGCCGTGCCCTACACCGGGCTGATTCTCACCGCGCGCGAACCGGCCGCCTTGCGCGATCGGCTGATTGAATACGGGGTGTCGCAGATCGACGGCGGAACAAAACTCGAAATCGGCGGCTATTCGTCGGACGCTCCCGAACAAAACTTGCACCGCGAACAGTTTCAGTTGAACGACGAACGACCGCTTTCGGAGGTGATCCGTTCGCTGATCGAGCGGGGGCGCATCCCCTCGTTTTGCACCGCCTGTTACCGCAAAGGGCGCACAGGCGAGCATTTCATGGAGTTTTCGGTCAACGGCTTTATCAAGCGATTCTGCACCCCGAACGCCCTGCTGACCTTTGCCGAATACCTCGAAAACTACGCCGATCCCGCCACCCGCCAAAAAGGCTGGCAACTGATCGAAGCCGAGGTCGAAAAACAAACTGAAGCAACTATTAACACCGCCCTGCGCGACCGCCTCACCCGCATCCAATCCGGCGAAAAGGACAACCTATTTTAGATTAGGTTGACATCGAATCGCAGGAAAACCACTCACGGGCTTTCGCGTCAAACTCCTCCCGCTCGGGCGTGCCGGGTGCGCCCACTTCGCGCGCCAATACATCCGAGGCCTTTTCATAGCCCGGAAGTTGGCTGAAATCAATCGTGCGGAGTTTCTGCAACTCCTCTGCTATTAATTGGTTCTCTTTGTTGTTCATAATCAACTTCTTATATATATTGAAAACCCCTCAGATCTGAAGAAGCCCGAAACTCCGTAAAATATCCCATTTTTTGGAGTGGTAAAAGACGACAAAGGCCTCGTCGGTGTGCTGAGCATAAAGCGATTTGACTTCGCTGAAGCGGAGTGGGTGGGAGAGGTCGGCGGCCAGCGGCAGGAGTTCCATCAGGAAATCGACCTCGAACTCTTTGAATTTCAGTGCTTTTTCTTTTGCGTTGCCGATCCATTCAAGCCCCTCGGCGGTGCGGTGTGGCGGGTGGCCGATCCAAATCAGGCGCGCTCGGTCGTCGTAAATTCGCGAGCCATCGGGTTGAATCAGCCGGTCGGTGACCAGCGTCGCCTCGTGGGTGGTCTGCGGAGCTTTGCCCTCAAACCATTGGTGTACAGGTTTTTGAATCCCCTGCCCGCGCATATAACTCGCGGTCGCCCGGCGCAGAGCCTCTCCGGCGGCGGCCACGTTGTAGAGGCGGTCTTCGGCAAAATGAATCTCGTTATTGGCAAAGGGGTGGAGGTTCTTTTTCTTGACCCGCACCCCGAACGCCTCGGGATGCTCCCCGCTGGGCGAGTGGATGGTCATGGCATAGCGGTGCCAAAAGGCCGAGCCGATCAAATCGGCCTGAAACAGCAGGCGAACGACCTCCAACGCATCGACCGTCTCCTGCAACGTTTGTGTCGGAAAGCCATACATCAGGTAGGTATGGGTCAGAATGCCAGCGTAATAGAAGTTTCGCAGAACAAGGGTCAGCTGTTCGATCGTGACCCCCTTGTTCATCTTTTCGAGCAGGCGGTCGGAGGCCGTCTCCACACCGCCGGAGACCGCGATACAGCCCGAGGCAGCCAACAGCAGGCACACATCGGCGGTAAAGGCCGCCTCGAAGCGGATATTGCCCCACCACGACACGCGCAACCCCCGGCGCAAAATCTCTAAGGCTATCTCCTTGAGCAGTTTAGGTGGCGCGGCCTCGTCGACGAAATGAAATCCGCTTTGGCCGGTCTGGGTCATGATGCGTTCCATGAAATCGACCGCCGTCACCGCGTCTAACGCCTCAAAGCGGCAGATGTAGTCGAGCGAGGTGTCGCAAAAGGCACACTTAGCCCAATAACAGCCGTGCGCCAACGCCATTTTGTTCCACCGCCCGTCGCCCCAAAGGCGTTGCATCGGGTTGGAACTGTCGACCAGCGAGAAATAGTTGGAGAGGGGCAATCCACTGAAATCGGGGCACCCGGCCTCGCGGAACGGCGTGTGGCGATCCTCGCCGCCGGAGTAGACGACCTTTTTCTCGATCCGCTGAAAGGTTCGCACCGGCTCCTCGCCCCGGGTGAGCTGTTCCAAGGGCAACTCCCCGTCGTCCAGAGTGATATAATCGACAAAATCGAAAATCGCCGGGTCGGTCAACGCGCGCAGTTCGGTGCTCGGATAGCCGCCGCCGAGGATGATTTTGATCGCCGGGTATCGCTCCTTGACAAATTGAGCACACCGCAAAGCGGCCAACAGGTTGCCGGGAAAGGGGACGGAAAAGCCAATGAACCGGGGGTGAACGGCCTCGATTTCAGTCGCTAACAAGTCCAACATCCGCCGCTCGATGAGGTTGGCCGGACGGCTCAGTTCGGCTTGCAGGGGGGTGAAATCGGGAAGCGACAGGGCGATTTGCTCGGCATAGCGCGCCAATCCGAAATGGGGCGAAACGGCGACGCGCAGAAAATCGGCAATATCCTCTAAGTATAACGTTGCCAAATATTTAGCACAATCGACCAAGCCCATGTTGCCGTAAGCCGCATCGAGGTCTTCGATCGCCTCGAAACGGCTTCCCTGTGGCAAAAAATCGGCCGAACAGATCAAGTTGGCCAGCGTCGGGTCATACCCCTGAAGAAAGCGCAGGACGGCATCGACGGTTCCGATGTAGCTCTTTCTCAGCCGGTAAGTCCGCTCAATGGCCGGATCGTCGCTCCCGGTGAAGCCCGCAAAAGCCTCGATCAGAAAATCGGAAGAAAAAACGGCTGCCAGTAGTTCGATGGACAAATCCATCTGCCGGGCGCGGAGGCCACGATCGGCGAGGTAGCCTTGCAGATAGGCCGTGGCCGGATAGGCCGTATTGGGCTGCACCAACGGGGGTGTAACTAAGAGGATGTCAGTATTTTCGGTCATAGTTCATCGGTTTCTACGGTCAGGCCGTCGTAAGCGTAATAAATCTGTCGGGCGGCCAACTCGGGCGGAGCTTCGGCGGCGCGCGAGAGCTGGTGGGAGATGTGGGTCAGGTAGGCGCGCCGGGGTGACACTTCGTCGATGATGGCCACGGCCTCGTCTAAGGTAAAATGCGACAGGTGTTTCTCCTTTCGCAAGGCGTTGATAACCAGAACATCCAGCCCTTTGAGCTTCTCCCGCTCGGGCGGGTCAATCCGGTTCATGTCGGTCAGGTAGGCCAGCCGCCCGATGCGGAAACCCAACACGGGCAGGTGGTAATGTATCCCCCGGATCGGGACGATCTCCACCCCGCGCACGGCAAAAGGCTCCTTGTCGATCGGGTGGAGGTCGATCTCCGGCACACCGGGGTATTTGTGATCGGAAAAAGCATAGCTGAACTCGCGCTTCAGCGAGTCGATCACACGCGGTTCGGCGTAAACGTCCATCGCCCGCCCCTGCGTATAGTTGTAGGCCCGCACATCGTCCAGACCCGCCGTATGGTCTTTGTGGTCGTGGGTGAAGAGGATCGCATCCAAGCGGTCGACCCGCTCGCGCAACATTTGCTGGCGGAAATCGGGGCCGCTGTCGATCACCAAGCTCACGCCGCCGGTCTCAATCAACACGCTCGACCTAAGCCGTTTATCGCGCGGATCGTCCGACGAGCAGATATGGCAGTGACAGGAAATCATGGGCACCCCCTGCGAAGTTCCCGTGCCTAAGAAGGTAAGTTTTGTCATTTTTCGTCAAAAAGTAGATCAAAGATAGGAGTTTCGGCGAGATGGGAAACCAAAATTCACTATATTTGCCCCGAAATTTAGAAAACAAGGAAAATGCCAACCATATCATCCAAAGGAGAAAGACTACCCGCATCGCCCATTCGTAAACTCGTGCCCTATGCCGAGGCGGCGAAAGCGCGGGGGACAAAGGTCTATCACCTGAACATCGGACAGCCCGACATCCCGACCCCGGTGGTCGCTCTGGAATCGGTGTGGCATGAACCGGCGCGCATCATCGAATATACCCATTCGGCGGGCAACGAAAGCTATCGCCGCAAATTGGCCGAGACCTATTATAAAGGGGTGGGCATCGAGATCGACCCGAAAGATATTATCGTCACCGTGGGCGGCTCGGAGGGGCTGTTGATCGCCATGACCGTCTGCATGGACGCGGGCGACGAGGCGTTGGTGCCGGAACCTTTCTACGCCAATTACAACGGTTTTGCGGCGGAGTCGGGGATTATCCTCAAGCCGATCAATTCGACGATCGAGACCGATTTCGCGCTCCCCCCGATCGAGGAGTTCGAGCGTTATATCACCCCTCGCACCAAAGCGATCCTGATCTGCAACCCGAACAACCCGACGGGCTACCTGTATAGCCGCGAGGAGTTGGAAGTGTTGCGCGATCTGGTCAAAAAATACGACCTCTTTCTCTTCTGCGACGAGGTGTACCGCGAATTTTGTTACGACGGAGCGGTGCATCATTCGGTGCTGAATTTGGAGGGAATCGAGCAAAATGTGGTGATGATCGACTCGGTCTCCAAGCGGTACAGTATGTGCGGCGCGCGGATCGGCACGATCATCTCCCGCAACCGCGAGGTCACAGCGGCGGCCCTGCGGGTGGGTCAGGCGCGGTTGTGCCCACCGTTTTACGAACAAATCGCGGCAGAGGCGGCTGTCGACACCCCGAAAAGCTATTTCGAGCAGGTGCATCAGGAATATACCGACCGCCGAAACTACATCGTCAACGCCCTGAACGAAATTCCCGGCGTACACTGCCCGATGCCTCGGGGAGCTTTTTACGCCATGGTACGCCTGCCTATCGACGATTGCGATCGCTTTGCCCGGTGGATGCTCGAAGAGTTTTCGTACCAGGGGCAGACCGTCATGGTGGCTCCGGGCACCGGTTTTTACGCCAACCCCGCGCTGGGCAAAGACGAAGTCCGGATCGCCTATGTGCTGAAGGTCGACGACCTTAAAAATGCGGTGACCTGCCTGAGGGAGGGGCTAAAGGCATATCCCGGAAGAACCAACCTGTAAAGACCTACCACCCCGTCACTTCGTGCCACCCCTCCTTCCAGAAGGAGGGGATTTTACTTGAATAATTGTGTGTAAGGGAAATCTCCTCCTTCCCCGAAGGAGGAGTACCTTTGCCAGAGGCAAAGGGGAGGTGGTAGGTTTTCAAAATTTAAATGCGTTGAATGTGATTTTTATACAAACTCTTAGGGATTTTTTGTAAAAAATCCCTATTTTTGTGTTTTCGTGGCATCTTGTTTTTAGTTCACGAAAAGCCCTTACCTGCTCTGCTCGTCCCCGGTGACGAGTTTTTGCCTAACTCCCTCTGAGGGAAAAACGCTTATAGTGATGGAAACGAAAGATTTACAGAACGCCTCTGTTCCTCAGGAACAAGTCGACGTGGCCGCTGTGCCCGTTGAAGCTACAACAGAAGCTACCCCGGAAACGGTCGAAACGGCCCCTGTTCCGGAACCTGAAGCCGCCGAAACCGTGGCGGTCGAACAAACGGAAAATGCAATTTCGGAAGAGACCGTGGTCGAAGAACCCGTTGTTCCGGAAAACGAGGTGCCGCAGACGGTGGTCGAACCTGCCGCGCCCGAAGCCGACACAGCAGTCGAAGCGACCGTAGAAATTGCCGAACCGGCTGAGGAACCCGCCGAAGAATCGGCTTCCGAGGCTGAAAATGAAGCGGAGGCCGAAGCCCCTGCGATCACCGATTTCAACGGACTGAGCAAGTCCGAAATCGTCGACCGGTTTGCCGAAATTCTGGCCGAGAAACCCGTGCAGTCGATTCGCCGGGAGGCCGAAGCGGCCAAAGTCGCTTTTTATAAAGCGTGGAAAGCCGAGGTCGAACGGCTCAAAAAAGAGTTCGTCGCCGCCGGTAACCCCGAAGAGGAGTTCACGCCCCCCACGGATGCCGACGAACAACGGTTGAAGGAGCTTTTTGCCGAATACCGCACCAAACGCGACGCCTTTCTCGCCCTCTCCGAGGAGCAGAAAGAGACCAATTATAAAGCCAAGTTACAAATTATAGAGGAACTCAAGGAGCTGATAAACAGCAGTGAAACCCTCAACCAGACGTTCAATGCGTTCCGCGCCCTGCAAAACCGCTGGAAAGAGATCGGCGCAGTGCCTCAAGGGTTTATCAAAGACCTGTGGGACACATACCATTTGCACGTCGAAAATTTCTACAACTTCGTCAAAATCAACAAGGAACTCCGCGACCTCGACCTGAGGAAGAATTACGAGGCCAAAATCGCGCTGGCCGAAGAGGCCGAGGCGTTGTTGCTCGACCCCTCGCCTGTGTCGTCGTTCCACAAACTGCAAAAACTGCACGAACAGTGGCGCGAGGTAGGCCCGGTGGCCAACGAGTACAAAGAACAGCTTTGGGATCGCTTCAAAGAGGCCAGCTCGAAGATCAACAAACGCCATCAGGAGTATTTCGAGGAGATCAAAGAGGAACAACGCCGCAACCTCGACCTGAAAACGCGCCTGTGCGAACAGACCGAGGAGTTGCTCACGGCAGAATACAAGAGTCGGGCGGCGTGGGAAAACGGCTCGGAGAAGCTGACCGAAATCCAAAAATTGTGGAAAACGATCGGCTTTGCCCCGAAAAAGGAGAACACCAAAATTTACGAACGCTTCCGGGCGGCGTGTGACCGCTTCTTTGAGGCCAAACGCGAATTTTACACCGGCCTCAAGGGCGAGATGGACATCAACCTCAAGGCCAAAGTGGCCCTCTGCGAGGCCGCCGAAGCCCTGCAAGAAAGCGACGAGTGGAAGAAAACCACCGACAAACTGATCGCCCTCCAAAAAGAGTGGAAAACGATCGGAGCCGTCTCGCGCAAACACTCCGAGGCGTTGTGGAAACGCTTCCGCAAGGCGTGCGACACCTTCTTTGAGCAGAAGTCGAAACATTTTTCCGATGTCGACAGCCAATACGCCGACAACTTGGCCAAAAAACGCGAGCTGTTGGCCGAGATCAAAGCCTTTGAGATCGGCGACCGCGAGGAGAGCTTCGAGGCACTGAAGGATTTTCAACGGCGTTGGACCGAGATCGGCTTTGTCGCCATCAAGGAGAAAGACAAATTGCAGGCCGAGTACCGCGAGGCGATCGACTCGCTCTTTGCCGCGCTGAAGGGCACCTCACGCGACCGAAAAGTGGAACGTTTCCGCGAAAAATTAGGGTCGATGAAAGACAACCGCTCGGTGCGCAGTGAACGGGAGCGGCTCTACAACAAGGTAAAACAATTGGAGGCCGATATTCAACTGTTGGAGAATAACATCGGTTTCTTCGCCAAGTCGAAAAACGCTGAGGGGATGATCCGTGGGGTCAACGCGAAGATCGAAAAGACGAAAGAGGAGATGGCCACACTGATCGAAAAGATCGACCTGATCGACAAACAAAACGAGGAGTAAAAAGTAGTGAGAAATAATTATTTCGCCATTATTTGAGAGCTATTTTGAGATGATTTTCAATTTTTTCCGAGGGAGCATAGCGGGCTATGTGACTAAGGAAAAGGTTGAAAAGGGCTCAAAAGAGCCGAAAAGAATGGTGAATAAAACAATATTTCCACTTTTTTAAAACAGTTAAATAATTATTGAACACTACTTATGTTATGAAAGCATCGGAAAAAAAGCAGACTAAATATGTTTTTGTCACCGGAGGGGTCGCCTCGTCGTTGGGCAAGGGGATCATTTCGGCCTCGTTGGCGCGGCTGTTGCTGGCGCGGGGCTATACGGTGACCATCCAAAAGCTCGACCCGTACATTAATGTCGACCCGGGGACGCTAAACCCTTATGAACACGGCGAATGTTATGTGACCGAAGACGGTGCCGAAACCGACTTGGATTTGGGTCATTACGAGCGTTTTACGAACATCCACACCTCGCAGGCCAACAACGTGACCACGGGACGGGTCTATCAGAGCGTGATTAACAAGGAGCGGCGCGGTGAGTTTTTGGGCAAAACCGTGCAGGTCGTGCCCCACATCACCGACGAGATCAAACGCCGGATCATGTTGGTGGGCAACAAAAACGATTACGACATTGTCATCACCGAGATCGGTGGCACGGTCGGCGACATCGAGTCGTTGCCCTACATCGAGGCTGTGCGCCAATTGCGTTACAACCTCGGGGCGGGCAATTCGCTGGTGATTCACCTTACGCTGATCCCCTACATGGCGGCCTCGGGCGAGCTGAAGACCAAGCCGACGCAACACTCGGTCAAAACGCTGTTAGAGAATGGGTTGCAGCCCGATATGCTGGTCTTGCGCACCGAAAAAGACCTCAGCCCCGAAATCCGCCAAAAAGTGGCGCTGTTCTGCAACGTTGACGCGGACGCGGTGGTGCAGTCGATCGACGTGCCGAGCATTTATGAAGTGCCTCTGCGCCTGTTGGAGCAGAAGTTCGATCTGGTTGCCCTGCGCAAGTTGGGGTTGCCCGCGCCGAAAAGCGACCTGAAGGAGTGGCGGGAGTTTGTCACCAAGGTCGAAGAGCCGAAGAGCGAGGTCAAAATTGCCCTGATCGGCAAATACACCGAACTTCCGGATGCCTATAAGTCTATTTCCGAGGCCTTTATCCACGGCGGGGCGACGAACCACACCCGGGTGCGGTTGCAGTACGTCAACTCCGAAAAAATCGACAAGGATACGATCGACTCCCTCTTGGGCGAGATGTGCGGCATCCTCGTCGCGCCGGGCTTCGGCCACCGGGGCATCGAGGGCAAAATTTTGGCCGTGGAATACGCCCGAACCAAGAAGATACCCTTCTTCGGCATCTGCTTGGGGATGCAGTGTTGTGTGATCGAATTTGCGCGCAACGTCTTGGGTTACAAGGAGGCCAACTCAACCGAAATGGAGACCACGCCCTATCCGGTCATCGACCTGATGGAAGAGCAGAAAAACGTGGTCGACAAGGGCGGCACGATGCGTTTGGGGGCTTATCCCTGTACGTTGGACAAACGTTCGCGCGCCTTCCAAATCTACGGCTCGGCCAAAATCAGCGAACGCCACCGCCACCGCTATGAGTTCAACAACAAATACTTAAAGGCTTTTCAGGAGGCGGGCATGAAGACCGTCGGGGTCAACCCCCAAACCCAGCTGATCGAGATCGTGGAGGTCGAGGATCATCCGTGGTTTATCGGCGTACAGTTCCACCCCGAATACAAAAGCACGGTGCTTAACCCCCACCCGCTTTTTGTCTCGTTCGTCCGGGCGGCCTTGGATTATTGTGGGAAATAAACAGTTATTGACAAACACAGAGAATAAACAGATTTCATGGATAGAAATACAGTCATCGGGCTTGTCCTGATCGGAGCCATTTTGTTCGGCTTTTCGTGGTTCAACAGCCGGCAACAGCGCCAAATGATGGAGGAACAGGCTCGGTTGGATTCAATCGCTCGAGCCAACTACGTTGAACAACCCCTCGCCCCGGCGCAAAACCCTCAGTTGCAAGCCGCTGAAACCGAAGCCGATAGTTTGGCAGGCAACAGCTTCGAACAACAATTGGAGGCCTCGTTGGGCGCAACCCTCTACGCCGCACGCAACGGAGAAGAAGAATTTTTCACGCTGGAAAACGACAAGCTGACCGTCACCCTCTCGACCAAAGGGGGGGCGATGCACTCGGCGGTGCTCAAAGATTACCAAAGCTATAACCAGACCCCGCTGAACCTCTTCGAGGAGGGTTCTAACCGCTTCAACCTCTCGCTGTTCACCACCCAGACGATCGACACGGAGCAGTTTTATTTCACCCCCGTCGAGCGGCAAAATATCGTGGTCGGCGAGGATGATGCCCAGGGACAGAGCTTTGCCCTGCGGCTCTATGCCGATTCGGCTTCGTATCTGGAGTATGTCTATACGATCAATCCGGGCGAGTACATGATCGACTTCGACGTGCGCATGGTGGGCATGGAGGACAAATTGGCCCGCAACCAATCCTATTTCGACATCCAATGGGAGACCATCAGCGAACAGAACGAAAAAGGGTTTGAGAACGAGAACAATTACACCTCGGTGGCCTATCGCTTCCCGGGCGACACGGGCATCGAGGAGATGACCCGCTCGACGGCCAGCAAAAGCCAGACGGAGAATGCTGAAATCCAATGGGTGGCCTTCAAGCAGCAATTTTTCTCGGCCATCCTCGTGGCGCGCGATCGCTTTACCAACGGCACGATGGGCTTCGACACGTTCGACGAAAATAGCGGCAAGATCAAACACAATCGCGCACACCTCTCGGTGGCCTATTCGCCCGACAAGAGCGACTATGGCTTCCAATTTTACTTGGGGCCAAACAACTACCGGGTGCTGAAAAGCTACGATATGCAGCTGCAAAAGCTGATTCCGCTGGGCGGAAAATGGATCAGCTGGATCAGCACGGTGATTATCATTCCGTTCTTCGATTTCATGATGCGGTTTATCACCAGCTATGGGCTTATCATCCTGCTGTTGACCGTCTTAATCAAGCTGATTCTCTTCCCGTTCACCTACAAATCATACCTGTCGATGGCCAAGATGCGGGTGCTTCAGCCGGAGATTCAGGCGCTGAACGAGAAATTCCCGAAGCAGGACGATGCCCTGAAAAAACAACAGGCCACCATGGCCCTCTACAAGAGCGCGGGAGTAAGCCCCTTTGGCGGATGTTTGCCTCTGCTCTTGCAGATGCCGATCCTCTTTGCCATGTTCCGCTTCTTCCCCTCGTCGATCGAGTTGCGGCAAAAGAGCTTCCTGTGGGCCGACGACCTTTCGGCCTATGACAATGTGTTGGATTTCGGCTTCAACATCCCGCTCTATGGCGACCACCTGAGCCTCTTCGCCCTGCTGACGGCGGCCACCATGATCCTGTCGCAAAAGCTGACCCAGCCCCCGCAACAGAACAACCAGGCCATGCCGGGGATGAAGATGATGATGTACCTGATGCCAGTGATGTTCCTCTTTTGGTTCAACAATTCGGCCAGCGGGCTGTCTTATTATTACCTGATTTCGAACCTCATCACCATCGGCCAAACCTACATCATGCGCTCGGTCATCAGCGAGGACAAACTCCACGCCCAGATGAAAGCCAACCAGGCCAAAGGCGTCAAACCGAAAAAGAAATCGAAATTCATGGAGCGTTACGAAGAGGCCCTCAAGCAACAACAACGGCAAGCGGGACGGAAATAAGAGCAATGGCCAAGAAACTGCTGGAGTACATCAAAACATTGCCCTTTACAACGGCGGTCAAGAAACCACCCAAAAGGAGCTTCCGCGAAGCCGCCGAAGCATGTCATGCGGTTTCGGTAAAGGTTTTTACCGATGAGTTGCGCAGTCAAATTAATGAATACTTCGACAAAAAAAACGTGAGGTTCTGATTCTCAAGGGAAATACATTGGAGTGAATTGAGTTTTCAGAAAGATCACATTCGCCTACGGGCGAATGCGTCTTGTTTTTCATGTCCCGCCCCAAACTTGTTTGGAGGGCAGGGGGACATGAAAAATGAGACGAAGTTCCATAGGAATGATCTCCCTGCAAAGAGAAGCAGAAAAGTTTTTGATGCAACTTTTTTCAAAAAGTTGCGATTTTGGGCGACTTTTCTAAAAAGTCGCAGTCAGCTTGGTTAGGGCATCTGGACCGGTCAGTGGGTGGAGTATTTCGACCAGGACGCTGTACATCTGGTTGCGCACGGGCAGGGGGACGCTTTTGTCGATGACATATTCACGGCTTTTGCCACCGATCACGGTTTGAATCGAGATGAAGGAGAGGTGGTATTTCGACTCGTAAATGTAAACAATGCCCTTAAACACAGAGGGGTCTTCGGGCTGCGGGGTGAGGATGATTTGGGGATACTGAACCAAATCGGTTAGGGGTACCACGTCGGAATTGGGCACAAAATAGGTGTAGGATTGCGCTTCGAGGACGGTAAACCGGCTGTTGGTGCCGACCCATGAGGGGTCGGGGAACGAGAGGGTGAACTCGATTTTGGCGCAGGTGCGGATGAGGTCGACCTGTACCGGCTGGGTGGCCGAACCGCTTAGGTCGACATCGAGGCTTTCGCCGTACATGGGCAGGCCGCGCTCGATCGAAATCTTATTTCCCGCCGCCACACGCGGGGTTCGCAACGCCTTCAGGTCGCTGAGTGTGTTGATCGCACTGAGACCCGCCACGTTGTCGTAATTGGCGATCACATAAATGTCCTTATGCCCGACAGTGGCCGGATCGAGGGGAAGCCTCACCTGCTGACAGCCCTTGAATCCCGAACCGGGCACAGCGGTAAACGATTGATAGACAAATTTATCGCTGAACGTCTCACTGCCCGCATCGGCCATAAAAATGCTGAGGTTGAGGATCGCGTACTCCTCGGGCAGATTGGCATCGCTGTCGGTCTCCTCGGAGCTTGCCGCCGCCAAAAGCAGGGTGACACCGGACGGATGCACAGTGGCCTCCTCCTCGGGAAGCATAGGCGTGGCCTCGCACCCGAAGAGCAGAAGCAAGGCGGCCAGCCAACCGATCGGCCCGAAAGAGGAAGTATGCAACAGCGGTTTATACATAGAGACATTTATCCTTAATAGATGTTTCGCACACAGCGCGATACGGTCGAAGAATAATCGTACATGGCAAAATTGAGAAAGAGAATCTTTTCGACATTCTCATCCAAATTGATATTGAGGTAATCGCTGTACCAATAGCCTTTGATCTGGATAGAGACCTCCATCGGAAACCATTTCAGCCCGTTGTTGTTGGGTTTCGACTCATACGGCCAATGCCCCTGATAGTTGTCCTCGATCACCAAAATATCGCCGGGGGTAAAGAACTGGTCGATCATACCCAACTTTTCGCCCCCGAAACTGTCGTATCCCGTCTCAGTCGGGGTAAATTTCGACATATCATAGCCCGTTATTTTGGCCAATAACTCCTGCGCCTCCTGCCGGAAAGCCAATGACTGACTCGGCAGGCCGTTATTAATCCCCATCCAAGTATTGCCCTGCCAAACGCGATAGGCCTGGTCGAAGATACGCAGGAGGGACATCAATTCACATGAATTAATCAGCCGCCACCCCTTTCCGTATTTTTTTTCGCAATAATAAGGCTCTTTGCCTTTGATGACGGTCGGGCCTCCGATCGTGGGATCCCACCAATTGATTTGGTCGCCGAAAGCACCCATCAACCCCTGAGGCAACTTTTCGGTGTAGGAAAGTATCTCGACCGTCCCGCAATCGGTGGGAACAATCACGCTGGAGTCGGTCGGGGTGACGGGCGGAATGGCGATCGTGCGGTCTTCGTCCTGAAACATATACTTGTAACTCACCCGATTCCACGGTTCGACACAGACCTCCAATTCGACCCCTCCTTGCGGGTTGATGTAGGCCGTAATCTGATAGTGGCTGTTGCGAACCACGGCATAAGGCGATTCGGACGAGACCGGAAACTCCTCGTCGTTGATGTGAAGCTGGGTATAACCCTCGGCCTCTGAACCGTTAAGCCGTTCGGGGATGTACCAAGTCAGCGCACCGAGCGAGTCGCGCTGGTAGTCAAAATCGGTGGGCGTGACGACCGATGTCGCTGTTTGAGCCGCCTCGGAGGCGTTTTCAGCCGGGGGCACCGACATATATTGGGCCACGCCACTCAGTTGCACCGAGCCGATTGTCCCGGCCGGGATGGTGCTCCCGGCCTCTTTCTTGCGGAAGATGACTTCGACTTTGGCCATCGCGCGAATCAACTCGACCTTGTTCGTCGGGAGCTTCAATAACACGGGATTCTCCTCGGTGCCGCCGGAGAGGACGGGAATGTCGTCGTACTGCGCCGACATCAAAAAACGCCCGCCGGACGTGGTGCCGTCGGGCCGAAAGGTCTCGCTCCAGGGCAAGTTCCCAAAGAGCGGATTGGTTTGCAAGTCGCTTTTACGGGTCAAGGCGGCCAAAGCCTCGGACAACCCCTCGGCCGAGGCGGTTTCGTTGGCGATAAAACAGAAATCGTAAGTACCCGGAGTAATTCGCACGGGGCGGCACGACTGATCCATACCGTCCGGAAAGTTCAGCAAACCGTTATAAACGACCCGCCCGCTGGGGGCAAAGACAATCATCCGCACCTCATCGACCCGGTCTTCCCACAACGTGTGGTCTTCGTTGATGCTCGACGTGGCCGTTTGCAGGGAGAGCGCAATCACAGCACTCCGCGTTTGTACGTTCTCCAACCCATCGTGGTTGCAACTCATCGCCCCGAAGAACACCGCAGATAGAAGAAAATATGTTAGGCAATTTCTCATTTTTATTTTTTTCTCTCCTTCCAACGGGAGTTTCTACAAGGCCAAAAGACAAGGCTTGCGACCGAGGAAAAAGCGCAGTGTACTAAACGTACTCGAGCATTTTTCAGAGGGAGCGTAACGCAGTATTTTGGCCTTGTAGGAGCTTCCGTTATAATGATGTTTCATAGCTATGCACCAACCACTCATTCACCCATATCTTCATGATGGCATACGTTCCACACCCACAGGCATCGGCGGCGGTGAAGCGGATGGTAAAATCGCAATCGCAGGCCAGATTGACTGTCGGATTTTTGAGCAACAGCGTGCCCAACAAATCGCCCCGGTAAAGCTCCTGACCGGTGCTTTTTTGCCGAATGACCAGCGTGGTGTCAAAACCGGTGCTCAGTTGCATCACCGTAAACGAGGCCGTCAATTCGCTTCCGACAGGACGCAGAATGGGTTGATATTCGATCTGCGCGCCCGCCAACGGCTCGCCATCGTACCGCATGGCTTCGCTTTTCGATTCGATAACCACCTCGTAATCTTGGGGGTTGGACAAGCCTTCCACTTCGACGCTGATGCGCTTGGTCAGTTCCTTCAGGTTGACATCGGCGGCTTTGAACACCGAGCCGTAAATGGCAGGGTCGGGCAAATAGACCGGATCGCTCTCTCCGTAAAAGACGCGCTTGTCGGCGTAGGACAAAGCACGTCCGCCGGTATGACGCAGGCTGAACAGCAGGTCTTCTTTGGTCGTCACTCCGACCACGGGGGTCGAGAGATCGAACCGTTCAATATCGAGACCAGCCCAAGCCACCACCGTGTAGAGACCATTTTTGGCCTCCACGGTGTGGGTGTATTCAGAAGCGACAACGTTCACCGACGAGGCAGGGCGAAACGAGGCCAACACATTGCGCTCGTTAAAAACATAGAGGTTCAAATCGGCCATTTCGGCGGGATACACAGGCTGAGGATCGCACGGCGTTTGGGAATAGAACTGGAGGTCGATCCCTTGCGGGCAATCGTTCAACTCCTCCATAATCCCGCAACCGGTCAGCGCAAGCACCAACGCAACAGCCCCTCGCAAGAGGTTTGTCTTATATCCCGCTTTCATTTTTTCGATATTCCATTTATGGAGGTTTTTAAAGCCCAAAAGACAAGGCTTGCGACCGAGACAAAAGCGCAGTGTACTTAACGTACATGAGCATTTTGGCAAGGGAGCGTAACGCAGTATTTTGGGAGTTTAAAAGCCTCCACGTTAGAGTTCTACGTCATAAGCGTGTACCGTCCAGTTGGCCACTTCAATATCGACGGTCATGTAGGTATCGTCGAGCGTCAGCGGATCGATGGGCACGATCGGGCTATCCGGCTCGGGACCTTCGGGTTTCGGGTCGGGGTTGTTGATGTCCGGGTTTAGCGGATTCCAGTTGACACCCAATTTGTGGATCGCGCTGATATTGATCTGATAAACGTTGTTGCGGAGCACCGGCGAGTTCATCGGACGGGTAATATCATCGGGATTGAGCCAGACAAAATAGAGCATCTTGCCCCCTTTGTAGGTACGAACCTGCTGGTTGTACGAACCGGTCGTGGTCGTGGCATTGGTCGCCGCCTCGATCGAAGAGTAGATTTCCTGATCGGTTTCGCCGAGGTAGAAAGTTCCGCCGGTCAGCGTTCCGCCGTCTTTGATGCTCGAAGCACTCGGCGTGAAGATGGTACTGATCAGCACATAAGCCGTATTCCCTTTCCGGTACTTGGTGGTCGAGGCATTGGCTCCGTACAAGTGGGTGTTTTCCAACAGCAATTTGCCTTCGTAGCTGGCCAAGTTGGCCTGTGGGTCTTGCGGGGTATTCAGGTTGACGGGCACATCAAAGGGGTCAAGCAGGTCTTCGTAACAATAAAACTGAGACGCTGTGGCCAAATAATTGCCGTCGGGCATATAGTCGTATCCCCACGACTTGTACTCCGTACCCTCGATTTGCGGGAAGATGTATGCGGCCAATGCGCCTTGCCCAACAGCATAAGTCGTGTGGGAGAATGTGCCGTCGAGCGTGCTTTTGGTCTCCATATCGGGCGCTTTGCTCACCACCACACGCGAAACAAGCCTGTTTACAGAGAGCTCGATGTGATTAGAACCCGTGCGTACTTGGTCGACACTCACACCATCGACAATCGTGGTTACCTCACTTTTGCCGGTAAAGATGGATTGTAGGCGGCGTTCGCCCTGATAGTCGACAAAAGAGCCTATCGCCGAGAAAGGCAACGAGGTAGTGATGGCAAAGGTTTGATCGTTGGCCGGCTGTGTGGCCATCAGCGGGCGGGGGCTGTTGATAATCACAATGGCTACTTTATCGCCTGCTGTGGTTTTGAACGGCGTGCGTGGTTCGATGACTTGTATCCCCGCACTGTTGTAGGAATAAGTCAGGTCGGTTGCGGCCACAAAGCGTTTGCTTTCGAGGAAAGTCCCGTCGGGCGAAACGAGGTAGAGGTCGATGGAGCTAATCAGGTCTTTGCCTTCGTAGGTGCCCACCTTGTTGTAATCGTCTTCACTGTAACGGGTCTGCACCCGATCGGTGGTCAGCTGACCGTTGTACTCGATCGAAAATCCGACGTAAGTGCTCGCGCCGTCAGGAATTTCGTCGACCGTCTTGTCGCGACAAGCCGACATCGACGCTGTAACGAACAGTGCCGACAGGATCAGGGAATTGTGGATAAATTGTCTCATGCTTTTTTATTTTATAAGGTTTGTTTTACTCTTTTTTTTCGACGGTATAGGTTATCGTGTATTCTGACACGCGCAACAGCGGATAAACCTCCCGGAGCAACCTCGTGTATATCTCCCCGCCCCGGTAGGCTCGCAGGCGGGCTTTGCGCTCGGCGACATCGGGATTAAGCAGGATTTGTACCAACTCTTCACGCTCAACCCCGGTCAGGTCTGGGCTAATGGCGATCGCCTGACGCAAGCCCTCCCAATTTTCGCCGCCGTCGATGATGTTAAATAGCGTGTCGGGCAGTTGGAACGTCTCGATCATGTAATCGCGCAGGGTTTCGGCGCGTTGGCAAGCCAGAGCCTCGTTATGGCCGCTATCACCCTCGGGCGAAGAGAAGGCTTTGATGTCGATGCGCTGGATGGTCGACGATGGATCGCGGCGTACCACCTCCATCGACTGGGCAATCTTCATCAGTTCGCTCCGATTTTGACCCATTTCGGGGTGCAGAGTCGATTGATTGACCGGGAACTGGATGGTGGCTCGCCCCGTCTCCTGCCGAGTTTCGAGGAGTGAGGATGTTGTGGCCACGTAGACGGTATCTCGCTCGACCGGTTGTACGATTACGGTTTCACGCACGGGCGGCGGCAATACAATATACTCGACCACAGGCTCCGCAAGCGTCTGTTTCGTTCGGCCAAAGGTATAAACCAGAGAGACAGCGGCTTTGGTCACGCCCAGATAGTCTTTGGTCTCCTGTCCGATCAGGGTACCGCACCGGGTACAGCCGTCCGAGGCCGAGGTGTCGTATTTGTCGAAGTCGAGGCGGGCATAACCCACGCCGATTTCGGCCTCCACGCCCCAATGCTCCGACAGGTTCCACCGGTGGCCGTAAGAGAGGCCTCCGCCCACGAGCCAGCCCTGACGATGCGCCTGGTCGCCGATGCGCGCCACGTTGAATTGCCCCCCGTGGGCGTGCAGTGCCCAAAACGAGCCGGAGAACGCCACCCGAGACCAATAGCGCAGGGTGGGTTGAACCAGCCAATGCTTGATTTTGCGCCCGTCGGAGAATGTCCACGGGTTGTAATTGGCAGGCAGGTCGATCGTCCACCGCTCGCCGACCCCTAATTCTACCCCTAAGTTCAGGGTGGTCGTCGCATCATAAAGCAGGTTGGTTTTGATCGCCGCCGCCGGGGCAAAAGCCCTCTCCCCTCTTGGCTCCTGTGCTGGCAACCGACCGATAAAAAACAGGCCTAAAAGCGCATATAGCAAATATTTCCTCATTTAGTTTTAATTCTACGGATTCTATTCAATCACAACTTGCAAGGATTGTGCCTATTTTTGGAGAGAGACGAACCGAGCACCCCACCCTTGCGGGCATCCCTCGTTACCTCCCTCCGCTTTTCGGCACCGCCCTGCGGGCGACTTGCCTGCTTCGGTCGGTGAGATAGTTCGGGGAAGGAGGGGATTAAAAAAAAGGGGGGGGGAGATAAAAAAGTCTCCTCCTTCTCGAAGGAGGAGTACCCGAGCCGAAAGGCGAGGGGGAGGTGGTAGGCAAAAAAAGGCGAAAGAAAATACAGAAAAGACCTACCACCCCGTCACTTCGTGCCACCCCTCCTTCGGGGAAGGAGGGGACTCTTTCGTCTTTGAGGATTATCTGGGTGATTCTCTCTCTGCCATGAGAGAAGGGCTTGTCTGTTTCAATTTAATTTATTTAATTTGCAATTGAATCATTGAAAACAACCAACAATACCCCATGAAACCATGAAGAAATTTTTATTTTTAACTTTGGCCGGCCTGCTCGTGCTCGGTGCAAGTTCCTGTGAAAAACAAGTCGCAAAATCGAAAAAAGGCATTATAATGAAGTCAGGCCAGATAGACCAGACTGTCTATGCCGACGAAGAAAAAGGATCGAGCACGGTATTATTTACCACAGCTGGCGCATGGACTTCTTCCATCTCCGAAGAGGCGGGTGATTGGGTCAGCATCAGTCCTTCCAGCGGAGACGGGGCAGGCGATTATACGATCGCTATCACGCTCGAACCGAATTTTACCGGTATCGACCGCTCGGCGACCATTCTCATCACCTCGGACGATGGGAGTATCCCGATCACCGTCACCCAAAAAGCGGTGATCGAAACGGGCGAAAAACCGGTCAACCCCTACACTTATGGGACTCTCATCAACGGCATCACTTGGGCAAACACCAATGTCGATACTCCCCGAACTTTTGCCGTCAATCCTGAGGATTTCGGAATGTTCTATCAGTGGGGTAAGAAGGTGGGTTGGAGTGCGACCGGCTCCATTCTCTCGACGGATGGCAACACGACTTGGGATGAAAGTATTGTTTCGGGCAATGCGTGGGAGTCGGCTAATGATCCTTGTCCTGCTGGTTGGCAAGTGCCGAATGTTGATGACTTCAGAGCTTTGGCTGATGGGGATAAAGTGGTTAGTACAGGAACAATGCAGAGCGGCGTTAGCGGTATGTTGTTTGTCGACAAAGCAACTAAGAATTCCATCTTTTTACCTGCTGTGGGTTCTCGCGACTACCCCTATGGCTCGTTCAAAAACCAGGGTACCTTTGGGTATTATTGGTCTTCTACTGTGTACAATGGCACCAATGGGTATTACCTGAGCTTCTTTGACTCGGAAATCAACCCTTCCCGCAGTATCAACTACAATCGCGGCAACGGACTCTCCGTCCGTTGCGTTTATAAATAAATTGGCACTTGTTGCCGCTCATCCGATTATTTGGGATTATTTGGAGGATTACCTCCGGTGATCCTCTCTCACTGCCGTGGGGGCGCGATCAACCCGTTGAAATCGCTTCGCGATCACGGGAATCGCAATAAAAAAAGCCGCTTTCCAGCGAGCTTGAGCGGCTTATTTATTGAAATTTTTGCCTTTCGGCAAACCTTTGATTGCTTGAGCTGTTGACGAGGATTGAACTCGTGACCTCTTCCTTACCAAGGAAGTGCTCTACCACTGAGCTACAACAGCGAAAAATGTGTCCGGAACCGACGGCTAAAAAGCGATTCCGGGGGCAAATGTACGACTTTTTTTATTCCCTGCAAATTTTGTCGCACACGGTTATTCGATGTAAATCATTTTTTTTGTCATCCCGCCGTCGACCACGATGTTTTGGCCGGTGATGAAGTCGTTCTCCGGGTGCGCCAAGAAGAGGCAGACCCGCGCGATGTCGTCCGGGGTGCCGACCCGTCCCGAGGGGTGTTGGTCGTGGTCTTCCGGGCGCAGGGCGGGATAATGGTCCGTGTCGATCCAGCCGGGGCTGATGCAATTGACCGTTGTTCCCCAGCCGCTCAGCGAGATGGCCAGCGCATGAGTCAGCGAGACAATCCCGCCCTTCGAGGCACTGTACGCCTCGGTACCGGCCTCGCTCTGCAAAAAGCGGGTCGAGGCCATGTTGATGATCCGGCCATAGGCCTGCCGCCCCCACGGCGTGTCGCGGCGGCGGACAAACTCCTGCGAGGCGATGAAGACCGGGCGCAGGTTGGTCGCAAGAATCGCATCGAACTGCTCCAACGGGGTCTCGGTCAAGGGAGAAAAAACGCTGATTCCCACGTTGTTGACCAGAATATCAAGGCCTCCCATCGCCTCGACAGCCTCGCTGATGGCGGCTCGCAGGGCAGTGGCCTCGCGGACATCGACCGGATAGAAACAGATGCCCTCATGGAATTTTTCCAGCGCGCGACCTGCCGCCTCGTCCCGATCGCAAAAGGAGACTTGCGCCCCTGCCTCGGCAAAAGCGGTTACAATCGCCCGGCCGATGCCGTTGGCTCCGCCGGTCACAAAAACGGTTTTTCCGTTGAAATCATCCATTGTTGGTTGTTTTTTACCCTGTTCCACAGGCAGTTCATTTATTTTTGGTCTGTTTGCTCGAAATATTTCTCCAAGACTAACAGGGAGATCAGCCGCTCGCGGCGAGGGTCGCGGAATTGGTCGATGTAAGCATGGGCGGCTGTTATGATCGCCTCGGCCTCAGCAGGATGTGCCGTGTAATAGTCCATCTGTTCGATCAGGTCGGAATAATCGGGGGCGATTTCCACGTAATGAACGCCCGGTTGCAGGGTGCCCTCCATGAACCACGTCTCGTAGGTCGGGCGCGGCATGACGGCCAGCGAGTTGGAGGACATGATCCACTTTAGGTTGCTGGCCACGTCGTTGCCCTCGATCGCCAGAATGTATTTATAGGTCAGGTGATCCCACAGCGTGATCGGTCTTTCGACCCAAGCGGCGGGGAATTGGGGCGTTGGCGAGATAATCCCCGCAGAGACCCGAGGGTGGCCGTGGTAAAGCTCCATGAAGCGGATGCGGTGGGGTTTGTCGATGATGTGGCCGCGAAAAATCGCCCGATCGGCCTTAGTGGTGAAGGGGATCGTGTCGCGCAGGAAGGTAAAATGGCGCACTTTATCCAGATTCAGCAGGACGGAATGGGCGTTATCGCCGCGAATCGGACGGCTTTTGACAATCGTCGGGCAGTCGGGGACGTGGGTTACATCGCCGAAGAGGTACATCCAGCGCAACGAAGGGTCGAACCAGCGGGTGTACTCGTGGGCATCGAAAAAATAGGCCGAGCGGTTGCCGCGCAGGGTAAAATCGCCTAACGTGGGAGCATCCGGCGGCAGGGAAACGGTGCCTTGCAGTTTATTATAATAGTCGACGCGGGCGAGGATATAGTCCCGGTCGGCGCGGCTCTCGACCTCGGCCAACACCTCCGGCAGGCGGCGACGCAAACCCGCTGTCGGGGCGACCGTGCGGACGAGGCTCCGAATCATATAGGGCAACCGGCTGTTTTTTCCGCTCTTTCTCACGGGCATTGTTATTCGAAATGGATCAAAAACAAAGATAGAATATTCCGGCAAATCCACAAAAAAGACAAACAGACAAGCGGCTGTCTCGGAATCGAGACAGCCGCTTGCTGGTTTGGTAGCGGGGGCAGGACTCGAACCTGCGGCCTTTGGGTTATGAGCCCAACGAGCTACCAACTGCTCCACCCCGCGATCTGTGTTTTTGAGAGTGCAAAGATACGACCATTTTTCGGGAAACCAAATTTTTTGAGCGAGAAAATGGCTGTTTTCTCGAAACAGGCTCTCCTTGTGCTTTTTTGATGCTTTTTTAGGCAAGGCCGAAAAGTGACCCAAAAAAAAGCTACCTTTGTCAGTTGTATGAAACCATAAGGCATGGAAAAACAGCGCGGAATCCGAAAAATTGTCCCTTATCTTGTTGCGATCGTGGTGTTTATGGCGATCAGCGCGGTTTATTTTTGGCCGCAGTTCGAGAGCTTGGCGCTCCGGCAGGGCGATATGATTCAGTATAGCGGGATGAACCGTGATATGCTTGACCACGTCGAAGCCCACGGCGAGCACCCCCAATGGGAGGGGCGGATGTTCGGCGGGATGCCGGCTTACCTGATCGACTTCAATTACGAGGGGCGGCTGGTCAAAGAGGCCGCCACGCCCCTGTGGTTCCTTGGTACCCCGGCGGCCTATCTTTTTTTGGCGATGGCCGGTTTTTTCCTCATGTTGCTCTGTTTTGGGGTCAATCCGTGGCTCAGTCTGGTCGGCGGGGTGGCTTATGGGCTGTCGACCTATTTCGTGATTATCATCGGTGCGGGGCACCTGACCAAGATGATCGCCCTGTGTTATGCTCCGCCCATGGTGGGCGGCGTTTGGCTGGCCTATCGGCGAAACCTTTGGCTGGGTGCGGCACTGGCGGGGCTATTTTGTGCGCTGGAAATCAGTGCTAACCACCTGCAAATCACCTATTATTTCCTCTTTGTCCTGTTGGCCTTAGCGATCAATGAGGCCGTGCGCGCCGTGCGGCAGAAGACCCTGCCCCGCTTTTTCAAGGCCACCGGGGTGCTCTTCTTGGCGGCCACGCTGGCTATCGGGGCGAACCTCGTTCAGCTCTACTATGTGCACGATTATTCGGTCGATTCTGTCCGGGGCACCTCTGAGCTGACCCCGGCGGAGGGCGAAAGTGCCACGGGCTTGGACAAGGAGTACGCCACCGAGTGGAGCTATGGGAAGATGGAGACCTTCGACCTCTTTATCCCCAATTTTATGGGCGGTTCGTCTTCGGGCGGTTTCAGCAACGACGGCGCAGTGGCTCAGTCGCTTACGCCGTATGGAGCGCGCGAATTGGCCACCCAACTGCCCGGCTATTGGGGCGACCAACTCTTTACCGAGGGGCCGGTTTATATCGGCGCGGTGGTCGTGTTCCTCTTTGTTTTCGGGCTGTTTATCTTGGGCGGTGACCGAAAATGGTGGATTTTTTCCGTCACCGTGCTCAGCATTTTGCTCGCTTGGGGGCACAACCTGATGGGATTGACCGACCTGTTTTTCGATTGGGTACCTTATTATAATAAGTTCCGCACGGTCTCGATGATTTTGGTGATCGCCGAGTGGGCGATGCCCCTGTTGGCGATTTTGGCCCTGCAAAAGGTGTGGAACGGGGATGTTTCCGCCGCCCAATGGAAGCAGTCGTTGAAATACGCGCTCTATGTGACGGGCGGTGTGGCTCTGCTGTTTGCGGTGATGGGGCCGTCGATGTTTTCGTTCAGCAACGCCACGGACGGCCAATTGGGTCTGCCCGACGACATACTCGCGGCCATGCGGCAGGAGCGGGCTTCGATGCTCCGGAGCGACTCGATCCGCTCGCTGATCTTTGTCCTGCTGAGCGCGGCGACCGTTTGGGCGTTTTGTCGCCAAAAGATAGGCAAAGGGTTGTTGGTGAGCGCCTTTGCTGTATTGGTTTTGGTCGATATGGCGGGGGTGGATAGCCGTTTCCTGAATCACGACGATTTTATGCCCCAACAACAGGCCACGGCCATTCAGGCCACGGAGGCCAACCGGCAGATTCTGCAAGACCCCGAGCCGGGCTTCCGGGTGTTGAATTTGGCGGTCAACCCCTTTACGGATGCCACGACCTCCTATTTTCACCGCTCGGTCGGTGGGTACCACGGAGCCAAAATGGGGCGTTATCAGGAGCTGATCGACCGCCACCTCACGAAGATGAATTGGGATGTCTATGATATGCTGAACACGAAGTATGTCATTGTGGCCGAGGAAGATGGGTCGCTCAAGGCGCAGGTCAACGAAGGGGCGATGGGGGCGGCGTGGTTTGTCGACGAAATTGTCTATGTGCCCGATGCCGACGCGGAAATCGCCGCGCTGGAGCACTTCAACCCGGCACAAACGGCCTTTGTCGACGAATGTTTCCGAGCCGTGGCCGGTGAAGCGGTGGCAACTGATTTGGTGGCGGATTCGACCGCGTCGATCACCCTGACCGATTACGCGGTCAATCACTTGACCTACCGCTATACCTCCTCCGAGCCGCGTGTGGCACTGTTTTCGGAGATTTATTACCCGAAAGGGTGGACAGCCACGATCGACGGCGAGGAAGCCCCCTATTTCCGGGCCGACTATGTCCTGCGGGCCATGCGCCTGCCAGCGGGCGAGCATACGGTCGAGTTCCGGTTTGCCGCTCCTCATTTTGCCCTGCTCCGGACGATTACAAGGGCGTCTTCGGGGGTGCTGTTGGTTGGTCTGGCAGTGGTGTTGGTATTGTCGGTGGTGTGCAAACGAAAAAAAGAAAAGTAATATACGAACATGGCAAACAGCGAAAAAAAGATCAAACGCAAGGTGCGCAACGCCTACCTGATCTCCACGGTGAGCATCGCGTTGGTGTTGTTCCTGTTGGGTTCGGTCGGTTACCTGATCCTCAACGCACAAGAGGCTTCCGACCGGCTGAAGGAGAACATGACCGTGTCGGTCTGGCTGAAAGATGGACTGCAGGAGAGCGAGGTGAACGACTTGCAGGGTCGCCTGCGCGGGATGTCGGGGGTAAAAAGCGTCGAATACACCTCGAAAGAGGAGGCCGCCCGGACGTTTACCGCCTTTTCGGGGATGGATTTCGAGGGCTTTTTGGAGGAGAACCCCCTACCCGCCTCGCTGGAGGTGACCTTAGCCGCCGATTTCTCGCACCCCGACTCGGTGCAGTTGTTCGACCGGGCAGTCTCGGAGTGGGAACAGGTCGACGACGTGCTCTATCAGGAGGCCATCATCGCACAGGTGACCGATAACATCCGGAAATTCAACCTCGTTTTGCTCTTTTTTGGCGGCACACTGCTCTTGATCTCGCTGATCCTGATCCGCAACACGATCCGGATGACGATTTTTTCCAAGCGGTCGATCATCAACACGATGAAGCTGGTCGGTGCAACCCGGGGATTTATCCTGCGGCCTTTCCTGTGGAAGGCGGTGGGGCAGGGCTTCGGAGCGGCGCTGTTGGCTATTGCGCTGATCTGCGGGGTGGTTTACGGCCTGCGCACGGGGTTGCCCGAGGCAGGGTTCTTTGCCGACCTCTACCGAATGGGCACGCTCTTTGGGGCAGTCGCGGTGGCCGGGATGCTGATCTCCCTGCTTTTTACTTATGGAGCGGTGAGTAAATACGTAAAATTGAGCACACAAAAGATACACCTCTATTAGATATAGACCATGAAAAATAGCAAAAAAGAGCCTGAACAGGACGATCGGTTCGCCCTCGGCCCCCAAAATTACAAATTGATGCTGATCGGATTTGCGGCCATTGTCTTGGGATTTGTCCTGATGACCGGCGGCGGAAGCGACGACCCGATCGACTATTTCAACCGCGATATGTTCAGCTTCCGGCGCATCACGCTGGCACCGATCCTGGTTCTGGCGGGCTTTGTGTTTGAGATTTACGCCATCCTGAAACGGCCAAAACAAGATAAGAAATGACACTGATCGAAGCCATCATCCTGGGCATTGTCCAGGGATTGACCGAATTTCTGCCCGTCAGCAGCAGCGGACACTTGGAAATCGCCAGCGCGCTGTTGGGCGTGCAAGGCGAAGAGAATCTGGCCTTTACCACCGTTGTCCACGGCGGCACGGTGCTGAGCACGATTGTCGTTTTTTGGAAATACATCGGGCGGTTGCTCTCCGGTTTTTTCAAGTTTAAACCCAGCCCCGAATTTCATTTTTGCCTCAACCTGTTGGTCTCCTGCCTGCCGATCCTGTTGGTCGGGACACTGCTCAAGGAGCCGGTCGAGTCGCTCTTTTCGGGCAATTTGCTCTTGGTCGGGGCGATGCTTTTGGTGACGGGCGTGTTGCTCACCTTCGCCCAAAAAGCCGCGCCGCGCCACCGCACGATGACCCTCAAAGAGGCCTTTATTGTCGGCATCGCGCAGGCTTTGGCCGTGATTCCGGGGCTGTCGCGCTCCGGTGCGACGATCTCCACCGGGCTGATGCTCGGCATCAAGCGGGAAGAGGTCGCCTCGTTTTCGTTCCTCATGGCGCTGATCCCGATCATCGGAGCCAATCTGCTCGAATTGTTCGGCGGCGGCTTTGCTGAGGCGGCCACGGTTGTCGGGGCAGGCTCGCTGTTAGCCGGATTCGTGGCCTCGTTTGTGGCCGGAACGCTGGCCTGCCGACTGATGATCCGGCTGGTTCAACGCGGCAACCTGATCGGGTTTGCCTTCTATTGCGCGGTGATCGGGCTGATCGCAATTGGAGTGAGTTTGTTCTGATTTCCAGATGTTTAAAGGTATTAATTTCGAGGAGGGCTACATCCTGCCGGTCGACAAGCCTTATGGCTGGACATCGGCCGATGTGGTGCGCAAGCTCAAGCCCCTGTTGAGCCGGGCGGGTTTCCGGAAGATCAAGATCGGCCACGCGGGCACGCTCGATCCGCTGGCCACCGGGGTGTTGCTGATCTGCATCGGGCGGGCGACCAAGCGGGTCGATGAATTGCAGGCCGAAGAGAAGGAGTACATCGCCGAGATCGAATTGGGCGCAACCACCCCGAGCGGCGATTTGGAGCACCCGGTCGACGAGCGTTACCCCTACCTCCACATCACCGAAGAGGCTGTTCGTCAGGCGTTGAAGGCCATGGAGGGCGAGCAGGATCAGGTTCCCCCCATCTATTCGGCCAAACAGATCGACGGCCGGCGCGCCTATGAATACGCCCGCGAAGGGGTCGAAGTCGAGATGAAAAAGGCGCGCATCACCATTTATGAGGCTCAGCTGATCGCGTTCGACCTGCCCCGAATCGTGGTTTCGGTGCGGTGTAGCAAGGGAACTTACATCCGTTCGTTTGCCCGCGACTTGGGGGAACAGCTGGCCAGCGGCGGCCACCTGACCGGCCTGCAGCGCAGTCGGAGCGGGAATTTCCGCGTCGGGGAGTGCCTGTCGATGGAGGAGATCGAAAAAAGTTTCTCCGAAATGAAACAAAATCAAAATGAGAACGTAATATAAACTCTCTAACTTGAATTTTGAATACAGGTCTATGAAATTATCTCAATACAACTATCCCTTTTCGCCGGATATGCTGGCCAAATACCCCACCGAGGAGCGGGACGAGTCGCGGTTGATGGTCATCGACCGAAAAACCGGCAAAATCGACCACAAGCTATTCAAGGAGATCATCGGCTACTTCAAGGAGAACGATGTGATGGTCATCAACAACACCCGCGTCTTTCCGGCTCGCCTCTATGGCAACAAGGAGAAGACGGGGGCCGAGATCGAGATATTTCTGCTTCGCGAGCTGAACCGCGAGCTGAGGCTGTGGGATGTGCTAGTCGACCCGGCGCGCAAAATCCGGATCGGCAACAAGCTCTATTTTGGCGACGACGACCTGTTGGTGGCCGAGGTGATCGACAACACCACCTCGCGGGGTCGCACCCTGCGCTTTCTGTTCGACGGCGATTACGATGCCTTCAAGGCCGCCCTCTACAAAATGGGCGAAACGCCCCTGCCCAAATGGGTGCGGGAAAAGGTCGAGCCGATCGACGACGAGCGTTACCAGACCATCTTCGCCACCCAAGAGGGGGCCGTGGCCGCGCCGACCGCCGGTCTACATTTTAGCCGTCACCTGCTCAAACGGTTAGAAATCAAAGGGGTAAACCTCGCCGAAATCACCCTGCACGTCGGCTTGGGCAACTTCCGCACGGTCGACGTAGAAGACCTGACCAAACACAAAATGGACTCCGAGCAGATCATCATCCCCGAAAAGGCCGCCGCCCTGGTCAACGCGGCCAAAGAGAAAAACCGCCGGGTGTGCGCCATCGGGACAACGGTCATGCGGACGCTCGAAAGCGCCGTATCGACCGATGGACACCTCAAACCGTTCGAGGGGTGGACCAACCGCTTCATCTTCCCGCCTTACGACTTCAGCGTGGCCAACTGCATGGTAACCAACTTCCACCTCCCCTATTCGACCCAACTGATGATGGTCTCCGCCTTCGGAGGGTACGACCTGATTATGGAAGCCTATAAAGTCGCCAAAGCCGAAAACTACCGCTTCGGAACCTACGGGGACGCTATGCTGATTCTTTAATCTTCTTTCTTTTATCCTAAAAGAAAGAAGCAAAGAAAAGTTTTCGGCCGGGGTTTCGGAATACTTTTGTCTTCGCTTTTGTCTCGCGGCCGAACGAAATT
>JAISHQ010000093.1 GCA_031262465.1 Rikenellaceae bacterium | reverse complement strand
CCCACCCCGGCGCGCAGGTGATAGGGGTCGAAATCGAAGAGGTCGATCACACCCACCGGCCTCTCGGCCTCCACGGCCTCGATCACCAACCGCATTTGGCGGGTTTGGTAAATGTCTTGGGTCTGCTGGGCGATGAACTGCCCGAGGATGTGGCGCGAGAAGGGCATCAGCGTCTGGCTCACGCCCCAAACAGCCGTATCGTTCTCCCACGTGTAGAGCAAATCGACATCCTGCGGCTCCAGCGCGCGCAGGCGAATGTTTTCGGCAGTTAATAAGGTCATATCTCCAAAATTCGTTTACGGATCAGCATCGCCACCCCGATCAGTTCGGCCTCGTCGCCCAAACGCGAGACGACAAACTCGCTGTCTTTGTTGACCAAGCTGAGCGAATGTTTGTTGACAGCCGATTTGGCCGGGAGCAGAAAATAATCGCCCGCTTTGGAGATGCGCCCCCCGATAATCAATAGTTCGGGGTTGAAAATATTAATCAGCGTGGCGATGGCCCGTCCCGCCTTTTCGCCCATCTGTTCGATCAGCTCGATCGACAACACATCGTCCTGAGCGGCGGCGTTCAAAATGTCCTTCATCGTGATCTGTTCCCCCTGATTGTACTGCTCCGACAAGAGCGAAGAGTGTCCCTCCTTGAGCCTCTCCCGCATCTGACGTTCCAGCGCGAGACCCGAAACCTCGGTCTCCAAGCACCCTTTTTTGCCGCATTGGCAGAGGATTTCGTTGTCGTACATCGGCGTGTGGCCCAGCTCGCCCGCAAAGCCGGACTTGCCGTAATAGAGTTTTCCGTCGATGCTGATCCCCACGGCCAGCCCGTAAGAGAGGTAGAAATAGATCGCATTTTTAACCCCCTCCCAATTGCCGCTCTGGTACTCGGCGTAACAGGAGGCGCGGGTTTCGTTTTCGATCAACACCTGAAAGCCGATCTGCTCGCCCAAAAACTCGCTCAGGGGCTTGCGCGTCCAATTGAAGTAATAATAGCTGTATCCGCTGGCCGAATTGATCCGCCCCGGCAGGCTGATGCCCACGCCCATGATCTTCTCCTTGTCTAAGGGGAGATTTTCGACGTATTCGTTAATCAGGCCGATGATCTCTTCGAGACACTCCGGCGTGTTGACCAGCTCGAAACGCTTTTCGCGCTTCATGTCGATCACCTTGTTGTTCAGGTCGGTCAGCGCAAAGTTGATGCTCCGGTGCTTCACGTCGACCCCGACGAAATAGATGGTCGACTCGGCCAATCCGTAAAGGTTGGGCCGCCGCCCGCCCGAGGTTTCGTTCTTGCCGTTGTCGACCACAATGCCGTCGGCCTGCAACTGAGCGACCAATTTGGTCACCGTGGGGATGCTCATGTTCAGCTGGTCGGACAGGTGCGACAGGGTACACGAACCGTTGACGACCATAAATTTGATGATGTCGCGTTTGGCCTGTAAGTTCTTTTGTACTACCCCTTTAAATGTACTTTTTTCTACCTCGGTCAGGTAGTACTTCATGGAGTTCATGGGCTAATTTTTTGTTTGGGTTATGTAGTGGGTTGACATATTTTAATATATGTCTTTTAGTACAACGAATATACATAAAATATTTAAGAAGTAATGCGCAAAAAGAATCTTTTATTTAACAATAGAACCCGAATATAATTAATAAATAACACTTAATCCCGCCCGCTTGTCTTATAATTTCACCGATCGGATCAAATCCCTTCTTGCAGAGGCGGAATTTTGTGCTGAAATGTGTTGTTTCTGCTGGTAAAAAGCCATACCTTTGGACGTATATCAGCTGAAAATTTCATGGAACATTTTGAAGATCATCATAAACAGGAGTTCGACCACAGCGCCTTAGAGGTCGAACGGGGAGTTTCTCAGCCGCCGATCGTCAACCCCTATTACCGGAAGCACCCCCGGCGCAAACTCACCACCGAACAATATGTCGAGGGCATCCTGCGCCGCGACATCACCATCCTCAGTCAGGCTATCACGCTGGTCGAGAGCCTCTTACCGGAGCATCACGACCAAGCGCAGGAGATCATCGAACGCTGTCTGCCCCACGCCGCCCAATCGGTGCGCATCGGCATCACCGGCGTGCCCGGAGCGGGAAAATCGACCTTTATCGAGGCCATCGGCAACACGATCACCGCCTTGGGTCATCGCCTCTGTGTGCTGGCCATCGACCCCAGCTCGGAGCGCACCGGCGGTTCGATTTTGGGTGACAAAACGCGGATGGAGACCCTTGTACACAATCCCGATGCTTTCATACGCCCCTCACCCACAGCGGGTTCGTTGGGTGGTGTGGCGCGCAAAACGCGCGAGAGCGTGGTGCTGTGCGAGGCGGCGGGGTTCGACGTGATCTTCATTGAGACGGTCGGCGTGGGGCAGTCCGAGACGGCAGTCCATTCGATGGTCGACCTCTTTCTGATGCTTCAGATTTCGGGGGCTGGCGACGAGTTGCAGGGGATCAAGCGGGGGATCATGGAGATGGCCGACTTGGTGGCTATCACCAAAGCCGACGGCTCGAACATCGAACGGGCGGAGCTTGCCCGGAGCCACATTCGTAACGCGCTGAACCTCTTTCCGATGCCTGCATCGGGCTGGAAACCACGGGTTTATACCACCTCCTCGCGCGAGAAACGGGGGTTGACCGAGCTGTGGGGCGGGATCGAAGATTACCTGCGCTTTACTAAAGAGAATGGCTATTTCACCGAGCGGCGGAACCAGCAGGTGCGCTATTGGATGTACGAGACGATCAACGAAACCCTCCGCGACTCGTTCTACCACAACGAGGCCGTAAAAGCCCACATCGAAGCCACCGAACAAGCCGTCCTCGCCCGCCGCAAAACCTCCTTCGTCGGTGCTAAAGAGTTGTTAGATATTTACTTTAACCGATAGGACTGCCTGCGCAGGAATTGTCCGGTGTAGCTTGCTGGGCAGTCGCGCAAGGCCGCCGGAGTGCCTTCAAAAAGCACGTACCCGCCCTCGTCGCCGCCTTCGAGCCCGAGGTCGATCACCCAATCGGCGCTTTTAATCACGTCCATGTTGTGCTCGACAATGACGATCGTGTGCCCCTTTTTCAGCAGAGCCTGAAACGATTCGAGCAATTTGCGGATGTCGTGAAAATGCAAGCCGGTGGTCGGCTCGTCAAAAATAAAGAGGATCGGCTCCGGGTGCGACTCCTTGACCAAAAACGAGGCCAATTTGACCCGCTGGCTCTCCCCGCCCGACAGCGTGGACGACGATTGCCCGAGTTTGATGTACCCCAAACCCACGTCGCGCAACAGGTTCAGCTTCTCGACAATCTTCCGGGTCAGCGGCGACGACTCCTCGGAGAAAAAGACCACCGCGTCGTCGATAGTCATCTCCAGCACGTCGTAAATATTTCGTCCCCTGTATTTTACCTCCAAAATTTCGTCTTTGAACCGCTTCCCGCCACACGCCTCACAGGTCAATTCCACATCGGCCATAAATTGCATTCCGATCTTCGTAAAGCCCTCACCCTGACACTCTTCACAGCGGCCTCCGGCAATATTGAACGAAAAATGGGACGAACTCAGCCCGTTGTGGCGGGCATGGGGCTGTTCGGCAAAGAGCTTGCGGATGTCGTCATAGGCCTTGATGTAGGTCACCGGATTGGAGCGGGACGACTTGCCGATCGGATTTTGGTCGACCAACTCGACCTGTTTGATGCGGTTCACGTCGCCAAAAAGCCCCTCGAACGACCCCGGTTTCGTGCCGATGTCGTACAATTCGCGTCGCAGGGCCGGGTAGAGAATGCCCTTGACCAGCGACGATTTCCCGCTTCCACTAACGCCTGTCACACAAGTCATTACGCCCAACGGAATCTTTACGTCGACCCCTTTCAGGTTGTGTTCCCGCGCGCCACGGATTTCGAGAAAATGCTTCGAGGTGCGGTAACGATCCGGCTCGGGAATCTGTTCTTCGCCGTTCAGGTATTTGGCTGTCAGGCTTTTATCCGACTTCAACAATTCGTCAACGGTTCCGGCAAAAATGACCTCCCCGCCGTTGTACCCGGCCAGCGGCCCGATGTCGATGATCGTGTCCGCCGCACGGATGATCTCCTCCTCGTGTTCGACCACGATGACCGTATTGCCCATATCGCGTAACTGCTTGAGTACGTGAATGAGCCGGTGGGTGTCCCTCGGGTGGAGGCCGATGCTGGGTTCGTCCAAAATGTAGAGCGAGCCGACCAGGTTACTGCCCAGCGAGGTCGACAGGTTGATGCGCTGGCTCTCCCCGCCCGACAGCGAGGCCGAAAGCCGATCCAACGTGAGGTAGCCCAAACCCACGTCGATCAGGTATTGCAGGCGGTTAATCACCTCAATCAGTGTGCGTTCGCCGATTTTCCGGTCGTAGTCGTCGAGCGAAAGCTGTTGGAAAAAGGCAAGCAGTTGATCGACCGGCATTTCGACCATTTGCCCGATGTCCAACCCGCCGATTTTGACGTAAAATGCCTCGGGGCGCAGGCGATGGCCGCCACACGCGGGGCAGATCGTCTTGCCGGTATAGCGCGAAAGCATCACCCGGTATTGTATCTTATATCGCTCGCTCTCAAGGTATTGAAAAAACGCATCCAGCCCCTCGAAATAGCGGTTGCCCGTCCAAAGCAACTGTTTTTGTTGCGGGGTCAGGTCGTAAAAGGGGCGATGAATGGGAAAATTGAATTTCGCGGCGTTTTTGACCAACTGATCCTTCCACGCCCGCATCGTGTCGCCCCGCCAGCTGGCGATGGCGTCGTCGTAAATGCTCTTCGATTTGTCGGGCACAACCAAATCCTCGTCGATACCGGTCACCTTCCCGTACCCTTCGCACCGGGGGCACGCCCCGATCGGGTTGTTGAAGCTAAACATCTGTTCAGAAGGTTCTTCGAAGCGGATTCCGTCCATTTCAAAGCGGTTGTTGAAATCGGCTCGGTGCGTCTGGCCGTCGGCATCGGTGTATTCGACCTGACATTTCCCGTCGCCGTATTGAAAAGCCGTCCCGACCGATTCGGCAAAACGGTTCATCGTCTCCTCGTCCTTGGTGATGCGCCCCCGGTCGATTAACAGCCTGATCTGCTCGGGGTTATAGCGGTCTATCTCAGGTAATAGTTCCTCGATAAACATCGCCCGATCCTCGACCCAGACCCGTTGTAGACCCTCTTTTAGGAGCAAGGTCAATTTTTCGATGACCCCCTGCCCTGCCCCAAGCGGTATCGGCGCGAGGATCATCATCCGCGTATCGTCCGGCAGGCTCAGCAGAAAATCGACCACCGAATCCACGCTGTGGGCCTTGACCTCGCGCCCCGAAACGGGCGAAAACGTGTGGCCGACGCGGGCAAAAAGCAGTTTCAGGTAGTCATAAATCTCGGTCGTTGTACCGACCGTCGAGCGCGGATTGCGCGTATTGACCTTCTGCTCAATGGCAATGGCCGGGGCGATGCCGGTGATAAAATCGACATCGGGCTTGTCGATCTTGCCCAAAAATTGGCGGGCATAGGCCGACAGGCTCTCCACATAGCGGCGTTGGCCTTCGGCAAAAATGGTGTCGAAAGCCAGCGTCGACTTCCCCGAACCGGACAATCCGGTAATTACAACCAACTGATTGTGAGGAATTTTTACCTCTATGTTCTTCAGGTTATGGACGCGCGCCCCTTTGACGTGTATGTAGTTTTCCGGCATCGAATCGTTGTAGTTTCCGTTAAAACAAGAGTAACAAACCCCACATCACCCCCACTCCACAGCAAAATCCGGCGAGCACTTGAGCGAGGTTGTGATGGCCGAGGTAGAGCCGGGCGGTGCCCAACATCCCGGCTAACAGGATGAATAGCAGGAGAATGGCATTCATCCGACCATATCCACCGAGTGCCATGTAGAGCAACATTCCGACCAGACCACCGATGCCCGCCAAGTGCAGGCTAATTTTCCAAAAGAGATTGACCACCAAGCAGATCAGCAGAACCACCACCCCGCCGATTAGCAGTTGCGGGAAAAATCCGAGGATCATGTACCGGGAGAGCAGGAAGAAACAGACCGTGTACCCCACGATGGCGGCAACGAGCGGCAAAGTCCGGTACCGGCGCGATTGAAGGGAGAGGTCGGGGATGATCCGCAGGCTTTTCATCAGCGCCAGCGCAAAGAGCGGAAAACAGAGTGTACAGAGGGCGAAGACACTCAGTATGTGTATCTTAAAGGAGCCGGGCAGGATGCTGATGTAGGTCGGCGCGTAGAGCAGGATCGCCGCCCCGATCAACGGCATCAACAGCGGATGCAACACCAGCGAACAGGCCTTAGCCAACGCAACTTTCATCATTACAACTCTTTACGCAGGCGAGCCACCGGAATGCCCAACATTTCGCGGTATTTGGCCACCGTTCTACGGGCAATCCGATATCCTTTGTCGTTCAGGATTTCCATCAGCGTTTCGTCGGTCAACGGCTTGTGCTTGTCCTCATTTTCAATGCAATCGGTCAGAATTTGCTTGATCTCGTGCGACGAAACCTCCTCGCCCGATTCTGTCTGCATGGCCTCCGAGAAGAGCGTCTTCAGCGAGAAAACCCCGAAATGGGTCAGGATGTATTTGCTGTTGACCACCCGCGAAATGGTCGAAACGTCGAGGCCCGTCCGGTCGGCAATGTCTTTGAGGATCATGGGTCGGAGCTTGGTTTGGTCGCCCTCGACAAAATAATCTTTTTGGTAATCGAGAATCGCTTGCATGGTCTGCATCAGCGTGTTATGGCGTTGTTTGATCGCCGAGATAAACCATTTGGCCGACTCGATTTTGTGTTTGACAAACTGAACCGTCTCCTTTTCCGACTCGCTTTGGTGCTCTTTTTTGGCCGAAAGGTCTTTGACCATCTCCAAATAGTGGCGGCTGATCTTCATCTCCGGCACATTGGCGTAGCTCAGTTGCACGTCGAATTTGCCGTCCTGATAGTCCAAGATAAAATCGGGGGTGATGGTCGGCGTAACCGCCGCCGCCCCTCCGGCGTACATATTCCCGGGTCGGGGCGTGAGGCCGGTGATCTCCTCAATGGCCTCGCGAAAGTCGTCCAGAGACACCCCCAGCCGGTTTTTCATCTTTTCGTAATGCTTCTTGGTAAACTCCTCGAAATAGTCGGTCAAAATGATTTTAGCCAACTCCTGCGCCGGCGAAGGGTCGTTGATCGCACGAATCTGCAACAGCAGACACTCCTGCAAATCGCGCGCCCCCACCCCGACAGGCTCCAGCTCCTGAATCACGCGAAGCACCTTTTCCAACTCCTGCTCATCGGTTTCGAGGCCGGTGCTGAAGGCGATATCGTCGGCCAAAAACTCCAGTTTGCGGCGCAGGTATCCGTCGTCGTCCAGACTGCCGATCAGGTATTCGGCCAGCGCGCGCGCCCGGTCGTCGAGGGTTTTGTAACCGAGTTGCTCGGTCAGGTATTCGTGAAAGGTCAACCGGTCGGCGATGTAGAGCGGCCGGGAGATCGAATCCTCTTTCGAGTAGTTGTTTACGTAGGATTTATAGGCAGGAACATCGTCCTGGATGTATTCGTCGATCGAAAAATCTTTCTTTTCCTCTTCGCCCTCCTCCTGTTTGACTTCGATCTCTTCCTCAATCACCGGATTTTCTTCGATCTCCTGCTTGATCCGTTGCTCCAGTTGAAGCGCCGGAAGTTCCAGCAATTTAATCATTTGTATCTGCTGAGGAGACAATTTTTGCATCATCTTCTGCAGACTGCGTTGACTGAGGGTTGCCATAGTTTCTATCTTTAGGGGGTTTCTTTAGAACTCAGCATTCTTCGGTGTCCGTGGGAACGGAATCACGTCGCGAATATTGGCCATACCGGTCACGAACAGCAGGAGCCGCTCGAAACCCAACCCGAAACCGCTGTGCGGAGCTGTCCCGAAACGGCGGGTATCGAGGTACCACCACACGTCTTTTTCCGGAATGCCCAGCTCGTTGATGCGGGCGGTGAGTTTGGCCAAATTCTCTTCGCGCTGTGACCCTCCAATAATCTCGCCAATTTTTGGAAAAAGCACGTCCATGGCTCGAACCGTTTTCCCGTCGTCGTTCTGTTTCATGTAGAACGCCTTGATTTCCTTGGGGTAATTGATTAGGATCACCGGCTTTTTGAAATGTTGCTCGACCAAATAACGTTCGTGTTCGCTTTGCAGGTCGAGGCCCCAGCTCACCGGAAACTCAAATTTTTGCCCCGATTTCATCAAAATGTCGATCCCCTCGGTGTAATCCAAGCGGACAAAATCGTTGTCGACCACAAATTTCAGCCGGTCGATCAACTCCTCGTCGTACATTTTGGCCAAGAAAGCGATGTCGTCCGCGCAGTGGTCTAAAGCATAGCGCACGAGCGATTTGATAAAATCTTCGGCCAGGTTCATGTTGTCCTCCAACTCGAAGAAGGCAATTTCCGGCTCGATCATCCAAAATTCGGCCAAGTGGCGCGGCGTGTTGGAATTTTCTGCACGGAACGTCGGCCCGAAGGTGTAGATTTCCGACAGCGCCATCGCCCCCAATTCGCCCTCCAACTGCCCGGAGACCGTCAAATTGGTGTGTTTTCCGAAGAAATCCTGCGAAAAATCGACCGCGCCGTTCTCTGTTTGAGGCACATTATCCAAATCGAACGTGGTGACGGTAAACATCTGCCCCGCCCCTTCGGCATCCGAGCCGGTGATAATCGGCGTGTGGAGATAAACATACCCTTTTTCGTTGAAATACTTATGGATAGCATAGGCCATCGCGTGGCGAATGCGCAACACCGCGCCAAAAGTGTTGGTGCGCGGACGCAGGTAGGCGATCTCGCGCAGGAACTCCAGCGAATGCCCCTTTTTCTGCAACGGATAGCTTTCCGGGTCGGCTGTTCCGTACAATTCTAACTCAGTAACCTGAATTTCAACCGGTTGCCCGGAACCCATCGACTCGACCAGTCGCCCCGTGGCCCGCACACAGGCCCCCGTGGTGATCTGTTTGAGCAACTCTTCGTCGAACTGAGCGGGTGCAACCACAAGCTGAATGTTGTGAATGGTCGACCCGTCGTTCAGGGCGATAAACGCCACATTTTTGTTCCCACGCTTCGTGCGAACCCAACCTTTTACCGTTACTTCCTCTCCGGTGGCTTCCGTTTTCAGAAGCGCGCCGATCTTGGTTCGGCCTCCGCTTAATTCCATCTCTCCTATTATTTTTTATGTTGGATTTTTAAAAGTTCCATATTATTCGATCCAATTTCTATCCGGATCATACTTATGTGTCTCCCACGTGGTATAATCCTGCGTCTTCGCGGTGACCGAAAAGGCCGGGGCACAGGTGTTGATGTCTTGCCCGAAATTGAAGATCAACGAATCCAGCCCCTTGTAATTTTGCAAATCCATCCGGACGATCCGCTCCTTCCCGCCGCTCTTTTTCAGGTATGCGCAGTCAGTGGAGTACAACACGGGGTTTATGATTTCGTACCGGAAGCGAGCCGGGTCGCTCGTGGAGTTGAAAAATCCCGAAGCGGCCAGAAGACCTCCTTCGGCAGCCGCGATCTCAAAGTGAGAATTGCGGAGGTCGGTTCCGCTCCCCTGTGTCCGGCTGATGAGCACATCCAAATCCCAATTCCAAATCGTCTGCGAATAGCTCACGATCGAGGCGATATAGACCTCCTTGGCACTCACCCCAAACGTGTCGGCCCCTTTGTTGGCGATGAGGTATTCGTTGCTGTCGTCCAAACCGACGTTCCAATAGCCTGAGGCCGGATCGAAGAGGTAATATTCATTGTTCGGGTTGGTGGTTATCCGCCATACGGCACCTTCGTCCGAGAGCGAGGAGCCAAAAGTATGGATTACCACATCGCCGCCGCGAACGCGGTCGTTCTGCGGGGCTTCCTGTTGCTCGGTAAAGCGAATGGTGTCTCTCAGGCCGTCCGCGCTGGGGATGATCTCGGCTTGTGACAGAAGCTCGTTTTTGAGCGACTGAGTTTTTCCGCCCGTCAGATAAATGTGATACCGATAGGCCACGTTAAACGGGTCTAAGGCCAAGTCGTTGTAGAGCGAAACGGCATCATACACCTGAAGATGTACCTGAAATGTATCGTTTTGATTTTTACCGTCCTTGTCACACCCGCTCAGCAAAGAGAGGGTGGCTAAGAGGACGAATGCGATTTTCTTCATGGGATATTCGATTGTTTTAGGCTTCAAAGTTACTTTTTTTTCTCATTGATGCAAAACGCCAACCCTCTCTCCACCCCCTTTGCCCCCAAACGACGACGGTGGCCAAAATCAGGCGAGGAACAAACAGCCAAAAAGCCCCCACCCCGATCGCCGCAAAGAGCAGAGTATCCTCCAACAGGCTGTGCGAAATGGCGATGTGTGAGTGGAGCAATCGGGCATCGGCGCGGGCAACCTCCCCCTTTTCGATCTCGCGGATCAACAGCGCGCCGCCATAAGCCAGCCCCACGCAGTTGGCCACAATCCAAAGGAACGAAGTCGATTCGGGCAGTCCAAAAATTTTCATCAGCGGTCTCAGCGGACGGGTCAACAGCTCGATCACGCCGAACTCGCGCAAGATATTTTGAAGTACGTTCAACCCAGTGATAAACAGGGCCATCCGCAGAGACAATCGCCCGATCGAAACCGCCCAGCCGCTGAACACCTCGCCCCACGAGCGAGGAGCATCCGGAGGCATAATGCCCGCTAAGGTCAACCGCCCGTCCATCGCCTGAGGCAGAATCGCATTCAGTGCCATACCGGCCACAAGTGCCGCTGCGATGCGAAGCAACACCATCGAAAAGGCCGAGGCACCGCTTTTTTGCTGAATGGCCGTCTCGACAATCAGGTTGTGGGCAATCAGGCACATCACCGCGAGGATCGTAACCTCCCGGAAATCGAACCCCAGCGAGGCGATGACCGCGATCGCCGCATAAATATTGACCACGATGCTGGTCAAAAAGACAATGACCGCCTCGCCCGACAGCCCGATCCCGCGAAAGGCCGGTGCGAGGTGTACCGAAAGCCACTCGATGGCCCCCACATAGTTCAGCGCGGCCACCACGAGGGTGATCGGTAACATGAGCCGGAGAATCCAAAAAACGGTTTTGAAAGCGGGTCGAAGCGCGTCGCGCGCGGCAGTTTTCAGTCGTTGAAAAAACATATCAAGGCACAAGGTAAATCTCCTCGCCGGGGCGTTTCATGTAAAACTGTTCGCGGGCGTACTGCTCCAAAAAGCGCGGGTCTTTGAGGTTTTCCAGAATCAGGCTATCCTCGGCGATCTTTTGGAGGTAAAACTCGCGTTGCTCTTCCAATTCTTTAATTTCACCCCGCAACTGCCAGCTCGACAGCAGGTTATTCTTATCCAAAAAGGTTACCAACACCAAAAACAGGATCAGTGCAAGGAAGAAAAAACGGTATTTCCGAAAAATTGTTTTCCACATGGAGTGTCTCAGTTTTTTTGTCGTTCTATGGTTTTGGAGCTTCTAAAAGACCAAAAGACAAGGCTTGCGACCGAAGCAAAAGCGCAGTGTACTAAAGGTACATGAGCATTTTGGCGAGGGAGCGTAACGCAGTATTTTGGCCTTTTAGAAGTTCCAAAAATGATGTACCGGCCCATGCCCTTTCCCCAATGTATACTCCGCTCCGGCGGCAACGGCGGCGTGAATATAGTCCTCCGCCCGCCCCACTGCCTGCGGCAGGTCGTCACCCAAGGCGAGGAACGAGGCAATGGCCGACGAGAGCGTACACCCCGTCCCGTGCGTATTGCGGGTCAGGGTTTTAACATAAGGGTACCCGAAGCTCTTTTCGATCGTCCCGTCAAAAAGCCGATCTTCGACCTCGGCCGCCTCGCGATGCCCCGATTTGAGGAGCACGGCGCGGGTTTGTCGGTCGAAAAAGGCCTGCGCAAACCGCTGATAATCAGCCGCTTCTGCCGCGCCGAGGGAGACACCCGTGATAAACTCCGCTTCCGGGATGTTGGGCGTGACCACGCGCACCAACGGAAGCAGGCGGGTGATAATCGCCTCGATGACCTGCTGAGAGATCAGCCGGTCGCCCGAAGTGGCAATCATCACCGGGTCAAGCACCACATTTTCGATCCGGTATTTTTCGATCAGCCGAGCCACCACCTCCACGATTTCGGGCGAGGGCAACATCCCCAACTTGATCGCGTCGGCCCCAATGTCGTCTAACACCGCTTCGGCCTGCATCTCTACAAACGGCGCAGGTACGACGTGTATACCCTTTACGCCCTGCGTGTTTTGCGCCGTAAGCGATGTAATGACCGACGTGGCAAAAACGCCACAGGCCGAGGCCGTTTTGATGTCGGCCTGAATCCCCGCTCCGCCGCCACTGTCCGACCCGGCGATCGTCAGCATGGTTTTATATCGTATCATAATCTTTTTTAAAAGTGAGTAAATCCTTGCCAATTTATAGAGATTATTTTCCCTTCCCTGCTCCACGCGATCGACGGCTCCGCCTCGGCGGCTTCGATCGTCCCGATCGGGTGCAACGGGGTTCCGAAGGTCAAGTGATACTCCCGATTGACGGCTTCAAACGCCTGTGGATCAACGGTCAACAGCAACACATAATCTTCGCCTCCGGCGGCGGCCAATTGTTCTGCGTCCCACCCTCGGCGGGCGGCCACATCGCGCAGAGCGGCAGAAATCGGCAACCGATCGAGGTCGATGCGCGCCGAGACCCCCGACTCGTCCAAAATGTGCCGCAAATCCGAGGCAATCCCGTCCGAAACGTCCATCATCGCGTGTACCGCCCGTTGCCCGCCGAGCCACTCCCCTTCCTTTATATAAGGTCTGGGGCGGTGGTGAGCACGCAATAGTTGTTTTTCGGCCTCGTTTTCAGGCTGTTCGGTCTGAATTACCAGCCCGGCGGCCGAATCGCCAAGCGAGCCGGTGAGGCAAATCAGATCGCCCACTCGCGCTCCGTTGCGCCGTTTGATCCGCTCGTTCGACACCTTTCCTAAGGCCGTCACCGAAAGGACAATCCGCCCGGAAGCCGTTGTATCGCCCCCCAACAGCGGCACCCCAAACTCCTCGGAGAGCGAGCGATAGCCCTGCAAAAAACCCTCGCGCCAAGCCTCGGAAACATCCGCCGGCCACCCGACCGAAAGGAACGAAGCGATGGGCACCGCGCCCATGGCCGCCACGTCGCTCAGGTTGACAGCCAACGTTTTATAGCCCAAATCTTCGGGGCGAATGGCCGAGCGGACAAAATGAACCCCCTCGATCAGCATATCGGTCGTCACCACCAGCGACTGCCTGTCGGACAAGGGAATCACCGCGCCGTCGTCGCCGATTCCCTCCGCTCCGGAGGGAACCAATGCGCCGAATTGCCGCCGAATCTGTTCGATCCAGCCAAACTCTCCCGATTTCTTCTGCGTCATAATAATTGCAAAAATAGTTCAAATAATCGTTTTTCTGATGTAATTTTGCCCCGAATAACAAAGATATATCGCATGAAAATTCTCATCCTCAACGGCCCCAACCTCAACCTGCTGGGCACGCGCGAAAAAGGCATCTATGGCGAACGGACTTTCGACTCCTATTTGACTGAGCTTCGGGGGCTTTTCCCGGAAGTTACAATAGACTATTATCAATCGAACATCGAAGGGGAGCTGATCGACGCGATTCACAGCGCGGTGGGTCGGTACGACGGCATAGTACTCAACGCGGGCGGTTACACCCACACCTCGGTGGCGCTGGCCGATGCCGTGGGCGGTGTTTCGGTGCCGGTGGTCGAGGTACACATCTCTTGCATCTTGGCGCGCGAAGAGTTCCGCCACATCTCCCTGTTAGCCCCCAAAGCCAAAGGGTCGATCATGGGCTTCGGCCTCGATTCGTACCGGTTGGGGATTCTTTCTTTCTTAAAATAAAGCAGATGCAAAAAAATACAAAGATTGTAGCCACCATCTCCGACCAGCGTTGCGAGGTCGATTTTATCCGTTCGCTCTACGAGGCGGGCATGAACGTGGTTCGGATCAATTCGGCACACGTAACCCCCGAAAGCGCGACCGCGATCGTTGAAAATGTCCGAAAGGTCTCCGACCGGATCGCTATCCTAATCGACACCAAAGGCCCCGAACTGCGGATCACCGCCATGGAAGAGGCATGGGCGGCGGGCATTCCGGTCACGGTCGACGACGTGGTGCGGGTCAAGGGCACCAACGACGGCACCCTCTCCTCCGACCGTTTTCTCTATGTCAACGACGACCACGTTTACCGCGCGGTGCCCGTTGGGGCTTCGATCCTGATCGACGACGGCGACATTGAGCTGAGTGTCATCGGGAAAAAGGACGAAATGTTGATTTGCCACGTCAACAACGACGGCACAATCAAGGGCAAAAAAAGCGTCAACATCCCCGGCGTAAAGATCAACCTCCCCTCGCTGACCGAAAAAGACCGGCTCTTCATCGACTGGGCCATCGAGACCCAGATCGACTTCATCGCCCACTCGTTTGTCCGCAAAAAAGCCGATGTAATGGCTGTGCAAAAGATTCTGGACGAGCACAACAGCCCGATCAAGATCATCTCCAAGATCGAAAATCAGGAGGGGGTCGACAACATCGACGATATTTTAGACGTGACTTACGGGGTGATGGTCGCCCGGGGCGATTTGGGCGTGGAACTCCCTGCCGAGCAGATTCCCATAGCACAACGGTGCTTGGTCGACAAATGTATGGTCAGCAAAAAGCCTGTGATTGTGGCCACGCAGATGCTCCACTCGATGATTAAAAACCCGCGTCCGACCCGGGCCGAGGTCAGCGACATCGCCAGCGCGATCTATCAGCGGGTCGATGCGATCATGTTGAGCGGCGAGACGGCCAACGGCGACTATCCGGTCGAGGCGGTGACGACCATGGCCAAAATTGCGGCAGAGATCGAAAAAGATACCCAGCCGCTGACCGATATGAACATGGTGCGCATCAACAACGAGATCACCGCCCAACTCTCCCGTTCGGCGGTGCGGGCGACGACCAACCTGCCGGTCAAGGCAATCCTGATCGACAGCATGAGCGGCCGCACGGGGCGTTATATCGCCGCTTTTCGCTGTCCCAAGCCGGTTTTTGCGGTGTGTTACACCCCGATCGCCATGCGCATCTTGGCTCTTTCCTATGGCATCGAGGCCGAATACCGCGAGCCGATCGGTTATCTGAACGACTTCCCGCTCAACCTGATGAGCGACCTCAAGGCCGAAAAGAAGATCAAAGATCGGGATATGGTCGTGGTGGTCGGCGGCAGTTTCGGCGTGGCCAAAGGCGCTTCGTACATGGAGATCGGCACGGTCAAAAACCTGATGGACAAGATGCTGGGGCTGAACGAGATGTACAACGGCGAATACGGAATGTAAAAAAAGGAATAAGGCAAATAAATCATGGCAAAAGAACTAAAAGAACTGACATCCCGGGAGGAAAATTACTCCCAATGGTATAACGACCTGGTGGTCAAGGCGGGGCTGGCCGAAAATTCGGCTGTGCGCGGATGTATGGTCATCAAACCCTATGGCTATGCGATCTGGGAAAAGATGCAACGGGCGTTGGACGATATGTTCAAGGCCACGGGGCACGTCAACGCCTATTTTCCGCTGTTTATCCCCAAATCGTTTTTCAGCAAGGAGGCCAAACACGTCGACGGCTTTGCCAAGGAGTGCGCTGTGGTGACCCACTATCGGCTCATGAACGACCCCAGTGGCTCGGGCGTGGTGGTCGACCCCGATGCCCGGCTCGAAGAGGAGCTGATTGTGCGCCCGACCTCGGAGACGATTATTTGGAATACCTATAAAAATTGGATTCAATCCTACCGCGACCTCCCGATTTTGGTCAACCAATGGGCCAATGTGGTGCGCTGGGAGATGCGCACGCGCCTCTTTCTGCGGACAGCCGAGTTTCTTTGGCAGGAGGGTCACACGGCCCACGCCACACGGCAGGAGGCCATCGAGGAGACCGAACGCATGGTACGGGTCTATCAAGATTTTGTACAGAATTGGATGGCTGTACCGGTGATTATCGGCCACAAATCGGAGAGCGAACGTTTTGCCGGTGCCGAAGACACCCTGTCGATCGAGGCACTGATGCAGGACGGCAAAGCCCTTCAAGCGGGCACTTCCCACTTTTTGGGGCAGAACTTCGCGAAGGCTTTCGATGTGCAATACACCAGCCGCGAGGGGCAGTTGGATTACGTTTGGGCGACCTCTTGGGGCGTTTCGACCCGGCTCATGGGGGCGTTGATTATGGCTCATTCGGACAACAACGGGCTGGTTCTTCCGCCTCGCTTGGCTCCGACGCAGGTCGTGCTGATCCCGATCTACAAGGGCGACGAACAACTCAAGCAGATCACCGCGCGGTTGGACGAAATCGCCGGCGAGCTTCGGGCGTTGGGCGTCAGTGTCAAGGTCGACGACCGGGACAATGTGCGCTCGGGATTTAAATTTGCCGAATACGAGTTGAAAGGGGTTCCGGTGCGCTTAGTCATCGGCCCGCGCGATTTTGAAAACGGCACGATCGAGGTGGCTCGCCGCGACACGTTGACCAAAGAAGTGCGCTCGCAAGAGGGGCTGGCCGAGTACGTCAAGAATCTTTTGGATGATATTCAGGATAACATCTATCAAAAAGCGCTGAAATTCCGCGAAGAACATACCGTCAAGGTCGACACTTACGACGAGTTCAAACGGGTCTTGGAGGAGACTCCGGGCTTTGTCCTCGCCCATTGGGACGGCACACCGGAGACTGAAGAGCAGATCAAGAACGAGACCAAGGCCACGATCCGGAACATCCCCGTCGACGCGCCTTACGAAGAGGGGGTCGACATGATCTCCGGTAAACCCTCCACGCGGCGGGTGCTTTTTGCCCGGTCGTATTAGAAAATTTTAGGTACGGATGAAACCCCTCTCCTTTACCGTCAGCGAGCCGACCGGGCTGTTGGAGTTTTTGTTGGCCGCCTTGCCGAACAAAAGTCGGACAACGGTCAAATCGTACCTGAGCCGTCGGCAAGTGCGCGTCAATCGGTTGGTTGTCACGCAATTCGATGCGCGACTGAAGCCCGGCGACCGGGTCGAGATCAGCGCCGAAAAGGGGAAGACCGAGTTCCGCCACCCGATGATGCGGTTGGTCTATGAGGACGATGCGCTGGTGGTGATCGACAAAAAATACGGCCTGCTTTCGATCGCTACCGACAAAATCATCGGCAAAACGGCCTATCACATCCTGAGCGAATACGTCAAACGTGAAGACCCCCGCAACCGCATTTTTGTCCTCCACCGCCTCGACCGCGAGACCTCCGGCCTGATGCTCTTTGCCAAAAGCGAGGCCGTTCAACAGCGGATGCAGGCCGATTGGAAAGCCGTTGTCACCGAGCGAAAATATTACGCCGTTGTCGAGGGGCAGATGGCTCAGCCCGAGGGCACGATCACGAGCTATCTAACCGAAAACAAGGTGTTTAAAGTCTATGCCACCACGCCCGAAGAGGGTCGCGAGGCGGTGTTGGCTTACAACACACTGAAATCGGCCGGAGACTATTCCCTGTTGGAAATCGAGTTGGAGACCGGCCGTAAGAACCAGATTCGCGCCCAGTTGGAGTCGGTCGGCCACCCCATTGCGGGCGATAAAAAATACGGCGCGCAGAGCAACCCGGTGGGGCGTGTGGCCCTCCACGCCGGAAAAATTGCCTTCATCCACCCCGCCACGGGCGAGGAGTTTGCCTTTGAATCGCCGCTCCCCTATAAATTTCACGCGCTTTTCGACCGAAAAGGCGGGAGGCGGAGAGAATAATCCGAGAACGATCATGACCGACCCCGCTTCAATTCCCCTGCCCCTCTTGGTTTTTGCTTGGCGACACGGCCTTTTTGACCGCGAGGCGTTGCGTACCCGCTCCGGCGAGCGGGTGGCGGTGATCGACCCCGGCCAAAAAAACACGGATACCGCCGCTGGCCCTCAGTTCTTGGGGGCGGAAGTGCGCATCGGGGAGCGAACCTGCGTGGGTTCTGTCGCTGTTCACCAACGAGCCTCGGATTGGGGCTACAATAAACGCAATTACGATCCGGCTTTCGACGGGGTGATCCTTCAGGTCGTGGCCGAGGACGACCGCTTGGTGCGCAAGGTCAACGACACGATCCTGCCCGCTGTGGCCCTGTCGGTGCCCGAGCGGCTGATTCGCGCCCACGAGGCGTTGCAGGCGGGGGTTTCCACCTCGGCCTGCGGCTATCACATCACCCGCACGTTGAGCGACATCGAGTTCAAAGCGGCCTGCACCCGGCTGATGATCGACCGCCTGGAGCGCAAATACAACGACATTTTGGCCATTTACCAATCGGTCGAAAAGAATTGGTACGAGACCTTTCATGTCCTGCTTTTTCGCACCATGGGCTTGGGAAAAAACAAGGATACCTATATGTCGCTGGCGCGAAGCGTCCCTTATGCCAAATTGTGTCTGGAGCGGGGCGAGGTCGAGAACATCGAGGCCATGCTCTTCGGGGTGGCCGGTCTGCTCGACACGTCGCTTTACGATGCCTATAAATCAATGCTTTCCGACCGTTTCGAAACCTTGCGCCACCGCCACCAATTGCGGGTGTTGACCTATTGCCAATGGTCGGACAAGGGGGTGCGCCCCTTTAATTTCGCGCCCAAACGCATCGCCGAGTTGGCCGCTCTGATTAACGGCAACTATCTGATACTTGGCGACCTGCTCGAATGCCAATCGGTCGACGAGGTGCGGCGGATGTTCCGCATCGAACTGCCCGAGTATTGGAAACGCAGTTTCAGCTTCGGCACCCGCTCCGAGAAAAAACAAAACGCGATCGGCGAAGATACCCTTGACATCTTGGTCATCAACCTGATCGTGCCGCTTTTGTTCGCTTATGGGCGGCAGAAAGATCGCCCCGAGTTGGAGGAGCGCGCCATCGACTTCCTTTACGAAACAAAAGCCGAAAAAAACCGTTATACCGAGGGGTGGAAGCTCCACGGGGTGCGCATCGAACACGCGCTGGCCTCTCAGGCACTCATTCAGCTATCGACCGAATATTGCGCATCGGGGCGTTGCACCGAATGTTTTTTGGGCAAGCGTGTCCTTCGGAATACTTTTTGAGGGAACTCCTAAAAATCCAAAATACTGCGTTACGCTCCCTCGCCAAAATGCTCGAGTACCTTTGTACACTGCGCTTTTGCCTCGGTCGCAAGCCTTGTCTTTTGAATTTTTAGAAGTCCCCTTGATTCTATGGTCAAAAGTCCCGGGGAAATTCGTACCTTTACCCCGCTTTTACAAAATAAAAAGGAAATAATAAGGGAACATCATGGGTTTTACAGAAAATCTACTCAAAATATTTTACGGCGGCACCAAGGCCGACAAAGACCGCAAGGCGATCGAACCGTTCGTAAAATCAATCAAGGATGCCTATCCGGCGATCGACGCGCTGAGCAATGATGAGTTGCGCGAGCGCACCGAGGGGCTGAAAGCCGAAATTCGCGCCTACATCAGCGAAGACGAGGCACAAATGGCCTCGCTCAAGGAGCAAATGGAGTCGGACGATGTCCAAATCGAAGAGAAAGAAGAGTTAGGCAAGCGGATCGACAAGTTGGTCAAGCAGATCGACGAAAAGATCGAAGAAAAATTAGCGGAAATTCTGCCGGTGGCCTTCTCCATCGTCAAATCGACCGCCCGCCGTTTTGCTGAGAGTGCCGAAGTGGTGGTTCGCGCCACCGATTTTGACCGCGACTTGGCCGCCTCGCGCGATTTTGTGACGATCGACGGCGAAAATGCCGTTTACCGCAACCAATGGATGGCCGGAGGGAACCTCGTCACGTGGGACATGGTGCATTACGACAGCCAGCTCTTCGGCGGCGTGGTTTTGCATCAGGGCAAGATCGCCGAAATGGCGACCGGCGAGGGGAAAACCTTGGTGGCCACCCTGCCCGTCTTTCTCAATGCCTTAGCTGGCAAGGGGGTACACATTGTGACAGTCAACGATTATTTGGCTCGCCGCGACTCGGAGTGGATGGGGCCGATCTATCAGTTCCACGGCCTGTCGGTCGACTGCATCGACAAACACCGCCCCAATTCCGATGCCCGCCGCAAGGCCTATAACTCCGACATCACCTTCGGGACAAACAACGAGTACGGTTTCGACTACCTGCGCGACAACATGGCCATTTCGCCCGACGATTTGGTTCAGCGCAAACACCACTTTGCCATTGTCGATGAAGTCGACTCGGTGCTGATCGACGATGCGCGTACCCCGCTCATCATCTCTGGCCCGGTGCCCAAAGGCGAGGATCAGCTCTTTGCCGAGTACAAACCGATGGTCGAATCGCTCTACAACCTCCAGCGCAATTTGGTCACCAAACTGTTGGCCGATGCCAAAAAGCTGATCGCCGAGGGCAAAACGGACGAGGGCGCTATCTTGCTCTTGCGCGCCCACAAGGGGTTGCCCAAGAACAAGGCGCTGATTAAATACCTGAGCGAGACCGGGATGCGAACCCTGTTGCACAAGACCGAAAACACCTATATGCAGGACAACAACCGCCGGATGCCGGAGATCACGGACGAGCTTTACTTTGTGATCGACGAAAAGGCCAACTCGGTGGAGCTGATGGACAAGGGACACGAGGCGTTGGCGCGGAGTGTCAACGATCCGCAATTCTTCGTCCTGCCCGACATGGGGAGCATCATTGCCGACCTCGACAAATCCGACCTCGCGCCCGAGGAAAAAATCCAGAAAAAGGACGAACTGCTGAGCGACTATGCGCTGAAGTCCGAGCGGGTTCACACGGTCAACCAGCTGTTGAAAGCCTATGCCATGTTCGAGAAGGACGACGAGTACGTGGTCATGGACAACAAAGTGAAGATCGTCGACGAACAGACCGGGCGTATCTTGGAGGGTCGCCGCTATTCCGAGGGGTTGCATCAGGCGATCGAGGCCAAAGAAAATGTCAAGGTCGAGGCGGCCACGCAGACTTTTGCCACCATCACCCTGCAAAACTACTTCCGGATGTACCACAAATTGGCGGGTATGACCGGTACGGCGGAGACCGAGGCGAGCGAGTTGTGGAACATTTACAAATTGGACGTGATTGTGATCCCGACCAACCGACCGGTGGTTCGTGACGATCGCAACGACTTGGTTTATAAGACGAAGCGCGAAAAATACGCCGCTGTGATCGACGAGATCGAACGACTGACCCAGGCCGGTCGACCGGTGCTGGTCGGTACGACTTCGGTCGAAATCTCGGAGCTGTTGAGCAAAATGTTGAAGTTGCGCGGCATCAAACACAACGTGCTCAACGCCAAGCAACACCAACAGGAGGCCCAAGTGGTCTTGGAAGCCGGGCATCGCGGGCAGGTGACCATTGCCACCAACATGGCGGGTCGTGGTACCGACATCAAGCTGACCCCCGACGTGAAAGAGGCGGGCGGGCTGGCCATTGTCGGCACCGAGCGGCACGAGTCGCGGCGCGTCGACCGCCAGTTGCGCGGACGTGCCGGACGGCAGGGCGACCCGGGGTCGTCGCA
>JAISHQ010000046.1 GCA_031262465.1 Rikenellaceae bacterium | reverse complement strand
GGTTCGAGCACCGGCATCAGCTCTTTCATGGTCGAAATTTTCTTGTCGGTCAGCAGGATCGCCGGGCGTTCCAAGACGGCTTCCAACTTTTCGGAATCGGTCATGAAATAGGCCGAGATATAGCCCCGGTCGAACTGCATCCCTTCGACCACGTCAACGTAAGTATCTGTGCCTTTGGCCTCTTCGACTGTGATAACGCCCTCTTCGTTCACTTTGCTCACCGCTTCGGCGATCAGTTTACCGATCAGGCTGTCGTTGTTGGCCGAGCTGGTGGCCACCTGTTCCACTTTTTCGATGTTTTTGCCCACCTTTTGGCTCTGCTTGCGGAGGTTTTCGACCACGGCGGCAACCGCTTTGTCGATCCCGCGTTTGAGGTCCATCGGGTTGGCACCGGCGGTCACGTTTTTCAGCCCCACGCCGATGATCGACTGCGCCAAGACGGTGGCCGTCGTGGTGCCGTCGCCCGCATCGTCAGCGGTTTTCGAGGCCACTTCGCGCACCATCAGCGCGCCCATGTTGGCGATTTTGTCTTCGAGTTCGACCTCTTTGGCGACCGTCACCCCGTCTTTGGTGATCTGCGGGGCACCGAATTTCTTGTCGATCACCACATTACGGCCTTTCGGCCCGAGGGTTACTTTGACGGCGTTGGCCAAGGCATCGACCCCCTCTTTGAGCAGGTCGCGGGCTTCTACGTTGTATTTGATCTCTTTTGCCATGATTTGATTTACAATTTTACAGGTTTGATTTTCAATGGATTAAATAATAGCAAGAATATCGCTTTGGCGCATGATGATGTAATTCTTGCCTTCGGCGTTCACTTCGGTGCCGGCGTATTTGCCGTAGAGGACAATGTCGCCCTTTTTCACCTCCATGTCGACCTCTTTCGTGCCGGGGCCAACGGCGATCACAGTGCCTTCGAGGGGTTTTTCTTTCGCGGTATCCGGAATGAACAAGCCGCTTGCCGTCTTCTCTTCCGCCGGTTTCGGTTCAATCAGAACCCGGTCTGCTAATGGTTTAATCTTCATGATGTTGTATTTTTAAGTGTTTGAAATGATGCTCAACGATTCCCTTTCGGGGGAAAATTCACCCCGCTTTTGCACAAGGTGTGTGCCAAAGAAAAAGTAGCACAAAGAATATCAAAATTTCTGACATTTTGCGTCCCGGTGTGCCAATGTGGCAGAAAACTGACAGGAAATATGTATATCTTTGCATTAGAAAAAAAAGGTGAATGGAAAAATTTACGCTGTTGGGCGATACCGCCGTGCGGTTCAAGGAGATCGAACGGGGCGAAAAATGCCTCGTGCTGTTGCACGGCTATTTGGAGTCGATGGACATCTGGGACGACTTCGGCGGGCAGTTGGCCAAGGCGGGCTATCGCGTGGTGACGCTCGACCTGCCCGGGCACGGCATTTCGGAGATCGTCGGCCCGACCCATTCGATGGCGTATTTGGCCTCGATCGTAGCGCAACTCTTAGATAAACAACAGATTGAAAAAGCCACGCTCATCGGCCACTCGATGGGCGGCTATGTGGCGTTGGCCTTTGCCGAAGCCTATCCCGAGAAGACCGAAGGGGTTGTACTTTTCCACGCCACCGCCGACGGCGACAGCGACGAGAAAAAGGAGAATCGCCGCCGGGAGATCGAAATCATCACCGCCGGGCGCAAGGAGATGCTCGCGCGCACCTTTCCCGGCAAGCGTTATGCCCTCGAAAATCGGCGGCGCATGGCCGAGGAGATCGACGCCGATGCCCTGCAAGTCATGCTGACCGAGGACGAGGGGATCGTCGCCCTGCTTCGGGGCATGATGGAGCGCAAAGACCAAAACGAGATGTTGGCCCACCTCGATCGGCCTCAACTTTTCCTCTTCGGACGGCACGACGAACTGCTCCCCCCCGAAAAGGCCGAAGCCGCCGCCGCCAAAAATCCGCAGGCGCAAGTGGCTTGGCTCGAACACTCCGGACACATGGGTTTTGTCGAAGAGCCGGAGGCGTCGTTGCGGATCATTCAAGATTTTATCCCGCTCTAACCCGCGCCAACCATGCTGACCAAAGCAACTATCGCTCTGATTAAGAGTTTGGACGACAAAAAATCTCGGACAGAAACGGGGCTTTTCGTGGCCGAGGGGGCCAAATTGGTCGAAGAGCTGATCGCCTCCTCGTTGACTGTCAGGGAGGTGTACGCCCTGCCCCAAGCGGCGGCGCGGTTGACGGCTTCGGTATCGAAAGCGACAGAATCGCTCTCCGTGACCGAGGTCACGAGCAAGGAAATGGAGCGCATCAGCCGCCTGAAAACCCCTTCGGAGCTGTTGGCCGTGGTCGAAATCCCACGCCGAACGTTCGATGCGCGGAGCCTGTCTCAAAACCTTGTGCTGGCACTCGACGACGTGCAAGACCCCGGCAACTTGGGAACGATCATCCGGCTGGCCGACTGGTTTGGCATCGCACAGATCGTCTGCAGCCCCGCCTCGGCGGACGCTTTCAACCCCAAAGTGGTGCAGGCCACCATGGGGGCTATCGCCCGGGTGCATATTTATTATCTGCCACTGACCGAAGTGCTTACCGGGGCGCAAGAGCAAAAAATCCCGGTTTACGGCACCTTTTTGGAGGGAGAACCCCTGTACAGCGCGCCGCTGAGCGCAACCGGCATCATCGTCATGGGGCATGAGGGGCGAGGTATCTCGCCGCAGGTCGAAGCCCTCGTCACCCGCCGGCTCTTCATCCCCCCCTATCCGCCGGAAGCCACCACCAGCGAATCACTCAACGTCGCCACCGCCACCGCCATCATCTGCTCCGAGTTCCGCCGGCGGTAACTTTCTTCTACTTTCTTTAAAACAAAAAAAGGGGCCGGACAAAATTCTGTCCGGCCCCTTTAAAAGAGTTATGGATAGATAATGGGATGATGTGGAGAACCGCCGAAGTCTGCACCTATATATACAGTCTTCCTTAAAAAGTTTTCATTTGTCCTCAACTGATCCCAAGTGTATTTTTTCAAAGTATCAGGATCGATCACAAACAAGGCGATCAAATCGTCACCTTTGATCTTTATATCCTCTGGACCATTATAGCTTGGATAAAAAAAACGGACAGACTGTCCTGCCTTTACAAGTTCCTTTCGATTCGAATCATGGGGTAATTCTGTCGTCGGATAATAACCGTCATCAATCCAATTTAATCCGACAACAAAATAGACATCCTTATCCGATTGATTTTTAACAGATACGCCCCATACAGGATTAAACATTTTCTCACAGGCCGATCCACAGAGGAAAAGAATGGGACACAAGAGTAAAAGAAGTTTTAACAATGTTTTTTTCATAGTGGTAAATTTTAACGTGTCGGATATTTCGTTTGTCCTAACTGACTGAATTTATTTTTATAATACGCTTGAATAACACTCCAATCGACGTGGTGGTATTTCAAAACAAGCTCTAAGAACAGTTTTCGTAAAGGTATTTTCGCAGTAAGTCCATGGCGGCGGAGGAGGCGCGTTGGATGTTTTGCTCGCGGGGTTCCCAGAAGTGGCGTTCTTCGGTGATGGTCTCGGTGGGGGTGGCGAGCGCGATCCACACCGTGCCGACCGGTTTGTCGGGGGTTCCGCCGTCCGGGCCAGCGATGCCGGTGGTTGCGAGGGCGTAGGTGCTTCCGGTCAGTCGGCGGATGCCCTCGGCCATCTGCCGGGCAACGGGCTGGCTCACAGCGCCGTATTGTTCAAGGTCTTCGGCTTGAACGCCAAGCACATCCGTTTTGACCGCGTTGCTGTATGCGACCACGCCGCCGAGGAAATAAGCCGATGCCCCGGCCATGGCCGTCAACCGGGCGGCGATCGCTCCGCCGGTACACGATTCGGCGGTCGAGAGCGTCTCACCCCGTTCTTTCAGCCCTTCGGCCACGCTTTGTTCGACCGAAGCCGTCTCGAAGCCGAGGAAATGTTGCGGGATAAGTTCGCGCAACAGCGCAAATTGCCGGTCGATCTCGGCGGTAACCTGTTTGCTGTCACCACGATAAGAGGATAGGCGCAGGCGGATGTTGTTCGGGTTGGGCAGGTAAGCCAACTTCAGCGAGGCGGGGAGTGCCTCCTCCCACGGCGCGATGCGCAGAGCCAACTCCGACTCGGGGATGCCGATCGTGATAGCCGTCTTGTGAATAATGCGATCTAACTGAAAATGAGCCTGTAAGCGGGGTAACACCTCATCGGTCATAATCGCCTTCATCTCGTGGGGCACGCCCGGCATGGAGATCAGCACTTTGCCCGCGCGATCGAACCACATACCCGGTGCCGTGCCGTGGCGGTTGGCGAGCACCGTGCAACCCGCCGGAACATCGGCCTGATGCTGATTCAGCTCGTTGAAGCGCATCCCCCGGCTGGTGATCCACTGCTCCAAATGGTCGTAAGTCGCCTGATCGCGGACGAGCGTCGTGCCAAAATAGTCGGCCAGCGTGTGCTTGGTGATGTCGTCCTTCGTGGGACCTAACCCGCCGGTGACCAAAATCAGATCGGCGCGCCCGAAAGCCTCGTCAAAGGCCTCGACAATCGCCCGCCGGTCGTCACGCACCGAGGTGATCTGCACCACCTGTGCCCCGATCGCGTTGAGCTGTTGGCCGATCCAGGCCGAATTGGTGTCCACGATCTGACCGATCAATATCTCGTCGCCGATCGTAATAATTTCTGCAAGCATGATATTCGTTACTCTTCGACGTTGGAAACGAAGAGTTTTTGGGATTTGATGAGGTTGCGGGATTGCAGAACCATGGTTTTGGTTTCGCTGGCGATTTCAAAGAAGAGCGCGCCCGCTTTGCTCGACGTGTTGCCTTTTTTGGTGCGGCGAACCTGTTCGAGCACCGCGTCGGAAATGCGATTGAACAGCTTGTCCCTCAACTCCATTACATAATCCAAGTCGCTGAAATCGCTGGTCTCTAACATTTGGATGATCCGGTCGTAAATCTCGCTCACGTCGTTGTTGATCTGCTTCAAGTCGTTGACCTGCGCTTCGTTGAAACCTTCGTGGTTGTTGTCGATCAGCTTATAACACGGTTTGCAGATGTGGTAGAGCGCTTTGGTCGCCTCGTTGAGGTAGTCGATCACCTGCACGTAATAGTGCCCCGTCTCTATGTTGTTGTTTTTCAGCCATTGCAGGGCCGAAAACAGTTCGTGTTTGCGGCGGTGGGCCTCCTGATGCAGTTCGTCGGCCTCGTCGACCATCTGTTTCAGCAGTTTCCGATCTTCTTTAAAAACACCGTCTAAGGTCTGGTTGTAAATCCGGACGATATTTTTCATCGTCGTGCGAATCTCGCCCACCAAGGCCTCGACGATGTTGTCGCCCGCCAGCGTGACACGTTCAGCATCGCGGCTCTCCTCTTTCTGCGATTTGCGGCGGTAGGAGCGCGCGCTTTGGAAGAGGATCAGCACCACGACGGTCAACATAATATAAACCCCCGGCTCCTCCAGCCACATCAGCACCGTGGCCACCAGCGCGGCGACCCCGAAGGCGATCAGGGCGGTCAGGAACCAGCCCGAGATGACAGTCAGTACCCCGGTGATGCGGTAAACCGCGCTCTCGCGCCCCCAAGCCCGGTCGGCCAGCGACGACCCCATACCGACCATAAAGGTGACATAAGTAGTTGACAGCGGCAGTTTTAGCGAGGTACCCAGCGCAATCAGGAGCGAGGCCACCGTCAGGTTGACCGTCGCCCGGATCAGGTCGAACGAAGCGTCGGTGCGCTCGCGGGCAGTCAGTGGCCGAAAGCGTTTATTGATAGAGCGTTGCAACGACCCCGGGAGGTTTCGGCTGATGCTACGGTTGACATTCAGCGCAAAACGCACGATGCCCCGCGAGACAGAGGTCGACCCAAAACGCTCGACTCCCTCGTCCCGCCGCGCCAGATTAATCTCGGTGGCGCTGACGTTGCGCGCTTTTTTCGATGTCCAAAGCGTGACGGCCATAACCAGCCCGGCAGTGAGCAAAATCCACGTATTGGCGACCACCGGTTTGGCCAAATCGCCCATCATCATCTGAACATCGCCGCTCGCTTTGGCCAATTTATAGGAATCAAGCCCGGCGACCGAAACGCCGATGAAGTTGACCAAGTCGTTGCCGGCAAAAGCCAGCGCGAGCGAAAAAGTTCCGGCCAGCACGGTGATTTTAAGTACATTGACCCGAAACAGATACATAAGCACCGCCGAAATCAACGTCCACCCCAAGAACATCGCCCCGAGGAGCATGGTCATGTTGCCCTGCAACAGTTCGGCCAACTCGGGGGTCATGATCGACGACCCTTTCAGCCCTTTGAAGAGCGCGAAATAGGTGATGGCCGTAAAGGCAAATCCGCACCAAAAGGGGCCGAAAATCCGGAACGACTGTTGGTAATGGAACGAAAAAATGAGCCGGGTGATGTACATGATGATCGCCCCGCAAACAAAGGCGATGACGACCGAGAGGAGGATTCCGGAGATGATGGCCAGCGCCTTGCCCGAGTTGATGTACTGCGAAAGGTCGGTCGACCCCTCGCCGCGCGCGATGACAAAAAGCGCGACAATGACCGCCGCGCCCAACAGCTCGAAGACCAGCGAAACGGTGGTCGAGGTGGGCAGACCGAGGGTATTAAATAGGTCTAACAGAATGACATCGGTCAGCATGACGGCCAAAAAGAGCATCATGATGTCCTGAAAGGAGAACATTCCGGGGTGAAAAACCCCGTTGCGGGCGACCTCCATCATGCCGCTCGAAAAGACCGAGCCGATGACGATGCCGACCGAGGCGACGGCCATAATCACCCAGCGTGGGGCGGATTTGGAACCGATGGCGGAGTTGAGGAAGTTGGCGGCGTCGTTCGAGACGCCCACAATCAGGTCAGAAACGGCGAGTGCCAGAAGAACGATAACGATAATCGTAAAAATAGGATCCATTTTTGGGCTTTATCGTGATTTCGTTGCAAAAATAAGGAATCCCTTTCTTTTTCCGAAGAGCGAACCTTAAAAAATCAAAATAAATTTATAAGCGCTTGAGGGATAGGCGTATCATCTCTTCGACCGAAAGCGAGGGTTCGTCGCGGAGAATTTGCCGGAGCACCTTTTCCGAGGCTCCTTTGGTGAATCCCAAGAGGGTTAGGGCGGTCAGTGCCTCGTCGAACGTCGCCCCGGTGGTTCCCGCTTCCAACGCGGCGGTCAGCGCATCGACCGAGGTTAGCCCGCCGACTTTGTCCTTCAGCTCGACAATAATTTTTTGGGCGGTCTTGATCCCTAACCCCTTGACGCTCTTGAGTACATCGGCCTTGCCGGTGGCGATGATCGACTGCAACTCTTGGGGGCGGAAGGAGGAAAGGATCATCCGCGCCGTATTTCCCCCCACGCCCGACACGCCGATCAGCAGGCGAAAAAGCTCGCGCTCCGCCGGGTCGTAAAAGCCATAGAGCAGCTGCGCATCGTCGCGAACCACGAAATGGGTCAGCAGGCGCACCGTTTTTTGCGACCCGATCGCCGAAAAGGTCTGCACCGAAATGTTGAGGTAATACCCCACCCCGCCTGCTGTCTCGATCACCGCGTGCGCCGGAGACAATGCGGCGACTTGACCCTGAATAAATTCGTACATAATTTTTCCCTTGTTATTATACAAATGTAACGTAAAAAAACAAAACGCACTTATCCCGCTTGCAAAACGATGAAAAATCCGTATGTTTGCGCTTTAATGCAAACACAAAGCAACCTATACTTCATGAAAAAAATTCTGTTTCTGCTTTCGGCCGCCCTGTTGACCACGGCATGGGTCGCCTGCGACAACCAAAAAACCGCCTCAGAGGCTTCCGAGACGGCACAAACCGAAACCACTGTCGCTCCTTCGCTCGAAGGGGAGATTGTTTACGTGCGGATGGACTCCCTGATGTCGAACTACGATATGTACAAGGAGTTGAACGCCGCGTTGGAAACCAAATCAACCCAGGCCGACAACAACCTGACCTCGCGCGGAAGAACGCTGGAGCGCAACATGGCCGATTTTCAGGACAAAGTCCAAAAAGGATTGCTGACCACCCGTCAAGCGCAGGATCAGCAGGATCAGCTGTTGCAACAACAACAGAATTATGTCGATTACCGCGATCAGTTACTCAACGAGCTGGCCGAAGAGGAGCAGGTGATGATGAACCGGATCACCAACAGCATCCTCGAATTTATGGTCGAGTTCAACAAGGACAGCAAGTACAAGATGATTATCAGCACCACGCCCGGCGGGCCGATCTTGAACGCCGATCCGGCGCTGGACGTGACCGCTGAGGCTATCTTGGGGCTGAACGCCTTCTACGCGGTCAACAAGGAACGGCTGTAACCGGCTGATGAGCAACTCTGTCCGGCCCAAGAAACAATTAGGTCAGCATTTTCTGACCGATCTTTCCATCGCCCGGCGCATCGCCCATAGCCTGCGCGGGGATCGGGCACCGGACACGTTGGAGGTAGGCCCCGGCATGGGGGTACTGACCCGTTTCCTGCTGGAACGCAAGGAGTTGAACCTCTACGCCGCCGAGATCGACCCCGAGAGCGTGGACTACCTGCGGGACAACCTGCCCGAGTTGGGGAAGCGGCTGATTTACGACGACTTTCTGAAGATGGATTTGGCCGCGCGGTTTCCCGACGGGGTCAATATCATCGGGAATTTCCCGTACAACATCTCCTCGCAAATCTTTTTCAAGGTGCTGGAAAACCGGGACTTGGTGCCGGAGGTGGTCGGGATGTTGCAACGCGAAGTCGCTGTCCGGCTGGCCGAACCGCCGGGAAGCCGCGATTATGGCATCCTGAGCGTCTTTCTTCAGGCCTTTTACGACATCGAATACTTGTTCACCGTGCCGGAACACGTCTTCAATCCGCCGCCCAAGGTCAAAAGCGGGGTGATCCGGATCGTGCGCAACAACGTGAAACGGCTCGACTGCGACGAGGCACTCTTCTACCGGGTGGTCAAAACGACCTTCAATCAACGCCGCAAGACGATCCGCAACTCGCTCCGGGCGGGATTCCCCGGCATCGAGGGCGAACACCCGCTCTTCAGCCAACGCCCCGAACAGCTGGGGGTGACGGAGTTTGTGGAACTGACCCAATGGACAGAAAACGCCCTCGCCGAACAAGGGAAGCAAGAGAAGGAATAATCATGGATAAATACACGTCAGACACGTTCCAAACCGAGGCCACGGGGTCGTGGCAAACGATCGAACCCGGTGTTCGGCGGCAGATCATGGGGTATGACGATCGCCTTATGTTGGTCAAGGTCGCCTTTGAGGCGGGCGTTCGGGGTGCGCTGCACGCACACCCCCATTCGCAGGCCAGCGTGGTCTTGAGCGGTGTCTTCGAGGCCACGGTCGACGGCGAAACCCGAATGCTCCGCGCCGGAGAGGGCTTCTACGCCGCACCGAACCGAATGCACGGCGTCTCGTGCCTCGAAGCCGGCACCATCATGGATACCTTTTCACCCGCCCGAGAAGATTTTCTGAAATGACCATCGCGCATTTCGCAAAAACCACGGCGGGTGAGAAAATTTTCTCACCCGTCATTATTTTAACCCGGAAATTAATTATTTGTGTGAACTGAAACACGGAAAAATTCTTGTTTTCAGTTCACGGATGGATAAAATGAATTTCCATGCTGTAAAAAACCGCGCATTGTTGCCGGACTGCTGTTTTTTTTTCGTTTATTTGTAGTTTGGATTTAACGCATATTTCAATCATGAGCCAGAGAAAAAGAGATACGATTTGTGTGCAGGGGAGTTGGGAACCCAAAAAGGGCGAACCCCGCATTGTGCCTATCTACCAGAGTACTACGTTTAAATACGAGACCAGCGAGCAGATGGCCAACCTGTTCGATCTGAAAGACGCGGGCTATTTCTACACCCGCCTTCAAAATCCGACCAACGACGTGGTGGCCGCCAAAATCGCCGAACTCGAAGGAGGCGTTGCCGCTATGTTGACCTCGTCGGGGCAGGCGGCCAATTTCTATGCTATCTTCAATATCGCCTCGGCGGGCGACCACATCGTCAGTGCGGCGACCTTGTACGGCGGGACATACAACTTGTTTGCCGTGACGATGAAGAAACTCGGACTCGACTTTACGTTTGTCGATCCGGACGCTTCGGAAGAGGAGATTCAGCAGGCCTTTCGCCCAAATACCAAAGCGGTTTTCGGCGAAACCATTGCCAATCCGGCGCTGACGATCTTAGACATCGAAAAATTCGCTCGCGTGGCGCACCGCAACGGGGTGCCGCTGATCGTCGACAACACCTTCCCGACGCCGATCAACTGCCGCCCGTTTGAATGGGGCGCGGACATTGTCACCCACTCGACCACCAAATACATGGACGGCCACGCCACCAACGTCGGCGGGGCGATCGTCGACAGCGGTAATTTCGATTGGGACGCGCAGGGCGATAAATTCCCCGGCCTGACGGCTCCGGATACCTCCTACCACGGGTTGATCTACACCGAGGCCTTCGGCAAGGGAGCCTACATCACCAAAGCCACCGTGCAGTTGATGCGCGATTTGGGGTCGATCCAAGCGCCGATGAACGCCTTTCTGCTCAACTTGGGGCTGGAGACCCTCCACCTGCGGATGCCACGCCATTGCCAAAATGCGCTGGAGGTGGCCGAATATTTACAAAAGCACCCGAAAGTGGCTTGGGTTCACTATCCGGGCTTGGTGGGCAACAAATACTATGAGCTGGCGCAAAAATATATGCCCAGTGGCACCTGCGGGGTGATTACCTTTGGGATCAAGGGCGGACGTGACGAGTCGATCCGGTTTATGGACAACCTGAAACTGGCCGCCATTGTGACCCACGTGGCCGATGCGCGCACCAGCGTGCTCCACCCGGCCAGCCACACACACCGCCAAATGAGTGATCAGGAGCTGATCGAGGCGGGCGTACAGCCCGACCTGATCCGTTTCTCGGTCGGTATCGAAGATGCGGGCGACATCATCGCCGACATCGAACAGGCGCTCGGTTAAAATTGAAAAATGGCAGTTAAGTATTATACACACGACGAGGATTTCCGGCTGGAGAACGGCGGGGTCATCAAGGGGCTGACGATCGCCTATAACACCTTTGGCGTGCGGCGATCGAACCGCAACCAGGTGATCTGGGTATGCCACGCCCTGACGGCCAATTCCGACGTGGCCGATTGGTGGCCCTGCACGGTGGAGAAAGGCAAATTTCTCGACCCGGGGAAGTATTTCACCGTGTGTGCCAACATCATCGGGTCGGATTACGGGACGACGGGGCCGCTGAGCCTCAACCCGGAGACGGGCGAGCCTTATTACGACACGTTTCCGTTTATTACCATTCGCGACATCGTCCGGGCACACATCCTGCTGGCCAAAGCCTTAGGGATCACCCACGTGCGAGCGATGCTGGGCAGTTCGATCGGCGGATTTCAGGCCATGGAGTGGGCCATCATGGAGCCGGATTTCATGGACAAGCTGATCCTGATCGCCACCTCGGCCAAAAGCCAGCCGTGGACCATTGCCCTGAACGAGTCGCAACGGATGGCCATCGAGGTCGACCCGACTTATGAGAGTCGCGACCCGGAGGGCGGCAAGGGAGGGATGCGCGTGGCGCGTTCGATCGGCCTGTTGAGTTACCGGGGCAGTTCGGCCTACAACGCCACCCAGCAGGAGAACGAAAACCCGTACAAACTGACCGGTTTCCGCGCGGGAACCTACCAGCGGTATCAGGGCGAAAAGCTGGCGCGCCGGTTCAACGCCTTCTCCTATTACCGGCTCTCGCAGGCCTTCGACTCGCACAACGTGGGGCGTTTTCGGGGCGGGATTGAAAAGGCGTTGGGGCAGATCCGCGCCAAAACCCGCATCGTGGGGATCACCTCCGACATCATCCTGCCGGTGAGCGAACAGATTTACTTGTACCGACATATCCCCCAATCGGAGATTTTTTTAATTAACTCCGAGTTTGGTCACGACGGTTTTTTGGTGGAACATGAAAAACTGAATGACCTATTAAAGCCATTTATAGACGCCAAAGAATAAGTGGGACTTCAAAAAGCCCCATATAAAAATATGGAATCGTTATGAAATTACCGAAATCGGTCAATGTGTTGTTGTTAGGTTCCGGCGGACGCGAAAGTGCTTTTGCTTGGAAAATCGCCCAGAGCAATCGGCTGGCGAACCTGTTCATCTCGCCGGGCAACGCAGGTACCCGAGCCTTTGGCACAAACGTCGATATTAACCCGACCAACTTCGCCAGCATCAAGCAGTTCGTCTTGGCCAACAACATCAATCTGGTTGTCGTCGGCCCCGAAGACCCGTTGGTCAAGGGCATTTCCGACTATTTTGCCAGCGATCCGGAGATTCGCCTGATTCCGGTGATCGGCCCCTCACAGGAGGGTGCCCGGTTGGAGGGGAGCAAGGAGTACGCCAAAGTCTTTATGATGCGGCACGGGGTACCCACGGCGGCCTATCGGTCGTTCACCAAAAAAGAGTTGGAGGCCGGGTATGCCTTTTTGGAAACCCTGCAAGCCCCCTATGTGCTCAAAGCCGACGGATTGGCGGCAGGGAAAGGTGTACTGATCCTCAGCGATTTGACAGAGGCCAAAGAGGAACTGAAACAGATGCTCGAAGGGAAATTCGGCGCGGCGAGCGGGCGGGTTGTCATCGAGGAGTATCTCTCCGGGATCGAATGTTCGGTCTTTGTGGCCACCGACGGCAAAAATTATAAAATTCTCCCCGAAGCGAAAGATTACAAACGCATTGGGGTCGGCGACAGTGGCCTGAACACCGGGGGGATGGGTGCCGTTTCGCCCGTGCCGTTCGCCGACGAAGCGTTTATGGAAAAAGTGCGCACACGGATTGTCGAGCCGACGGTCGAAGGGCTGAAAAAGGAGGGAATCCGATACAACGGGTTCATTTTCATCGGCCTGATGAATAGCGGTGGAGAGCCGTTGGTGATCGAATACAACGTGCGGATGGGCGACCCGGAGACCGAAGTCGTCCTGCCTCGCCTGAGTTCGGACATCATCGACCTGTTCGACGGCATCGCCTATGGCACGTTGGACAAAAAAACGATCGCCGTCACTCCGCAGACCGCCGTGACCGTGGTTACCGTCTCCGGGGGCTATCCGGGCGACTATGAAAAAGGCAAGGTGATCTCCGGGCTGGACACCCCGACCGAAAGCATCGTGTTCCACGCCGGTACCGCCACCAAAGGGAAAGAGGTAATCACCGCCGGAGGGCGTGTGCTCTCGGTAACCTCGCTGGGCGACTCAATCGCCCAAGCCGCCGAACAGTCGTTCCAAACCATCGACGGTATCCGTTACGAGGGGATGTACTTCCGCAACGACATCGGCAAAGACCTTATTTCTATGTAATTATAAATTATGAATTATGAATTATTTATCTTTGCTCGGCCATCCTTTTTTGTGCGGCGAAGCCTCAATTCATAATTCATAATTCATAATTTATAATTCATAATTAACTTTGCGGTATGAGCATAGATTTGACCCGTCCCAGCTTGTTCCGCAGTATCCTCTACTTCGGGCTTTTGTATGCGCTGTTCTGCTTCCGGGAGTACGGCGCGGCACAGGCGTTCGGGGTCGGCACGGCGGACGCGGCGATGGCCGGGCTGATGCCCCTCGGGCAGTGGCTGGCCGAGTGGTTTGCGGTGCACACGGTGTGGAACGAGATCGTGAGTTTTCTGCTCTGCCTGCTCAACGCCTTTTACCTCACGCGCATCTTGGCCCGCAACCTGATCTACCGCGAACGCACCTACATCCCGGCGCTGATCTACCTGATCGTCGCCCGGGGATATGCCCTCTCCGGTGGCACAATCATCGGGTTGGCGGTGGCCTTTCTGTTGATTTTGGCGTTCGATAACATGATTCAATCGCACGGTCGGGCGCATTATTCCGGTTATTTTTTGCACGCCGGTGTCGCCCTCGGGCTGGCACCAATCCTTTACGCCCCGGCGGTGGTGTTTTTGTTGCTGTTGCCACTCGGGTTTATGTTGTTTCGCCAAAATGGGCGGAACGTGGTGATCGCGCTGTTGGGGTACCTGTTACCCATTTTTTTCGCTTCGTACATCCTGTGGGGTATGGGCGATGATTTCGGGGCGACCCTCCGGCAACTTTTCGCCAGCCTGGTGACCTCGGCCTCGGAGGGAGGCCTGCCGGGAGTGATCGCCCGGATGGGGCCGTGGGATTATGGCTTGTTGGGGCTTCTGTTACTCCTGACCGTGACGGCACTCGTTCAATTCGGCCAAAACCGAGAGTCCATGCGTCGGCGGGCGTTGCGCGGGAACACCCTGCTGGTTTGGATGCTCATCTTGGCGGTCGGCATGACGGCTCTTCCGGGGCGAAGCGCGGTCGTGTTGCCCATCGTGGCAGTGCCGTTGGCGGCGATCATCCCCGCCTGCTTCAACCGCCGAACGGGCTGGTGGCCGAATTTGCTTTATGCGCTGATGATCGGGAGTATAATCGGCTATAATATATACCTTATTTGGTAATGGAGTCTTTAGAACCCATTCGCATAGAAGATTACGATTACGACCTGCCGCCGGAGCGGATCGCCCAATACCCCCTGCCCGAACGGGACGGCTCGAAGCTGTTGGTTTATCGGGGCGGGACGATCTCCGAGAGCCGTTTTTCGGCCCTGCCGGAGCTTTTGCCCGAGGGCGCGCTGTTGGTCTTCAACAACACCCGCGTGATCCACGCCCGAATTTTCTTTTTCAAGGAGACGAGCGCGCGCATCGAGATTTTCTGCCTCGACCCCCATCGACCCGCCGATACCGAGCGCGCCTTTGCCCAAAAAGGGGAGTGCGCTTGGCGGTGTATCGTGGGCAACTCCAAAAAATGGAAAGAGGGCACACTCCGCATCGCCTTTGAACACGCCGGAACCACCCATACCCTGCGCGCAACTCGCGAGGGGAAAGAGGGGGGCGATCAGATCATCCGATTCAATTGGGAGGCCGACCTGACCTTTGGTCAACTGCTTGAGCTGTTGGGTACTATACCGATCCCGCCCTACCTCAACCGCGAGAGCCAAGCGATCGACGAGAGCCGTTATCAGACGGTCTATTCGAAATGCGAAGGTTCGGTCGCCGCGCCCACCGCCGGGCTTCACTTTACCGAGGGGGTGTTGGAGGCGTTGCGCGAGCGGGACATTGCGCGGCAGGAGGTGACGCTCCACATCGGCGCGGGGACGTTCCTGCCGGTCAAAAGCAGTGATGCGCGCCAACACCCCATGCACACGGAGCATTTCGAGGTGACGCTCTCCGCCCTGAAAAGCCTCCTTGAGCGGGTCGATCGCGTGATCGCCGTGGGGACGACCAGCGTCCGCACGTTGGAATCGCTGGCCGTGTTGGGTTATCGGGTGCTGAGCGGGGGATCGCCCGAGGCGGAGCGCACCATCGGGCAGTGGGAGGCTTACGACATCCCCGAGGCGTTGACCGGGCGGGAACTCATCGGCGCATTGGTCGAATATATGGAACGGCAGGGGCTGGACAAAATCCGGTCGGCCACCCAGATCATGATTACCCCGGCCGGATTCCGTTTTCGCCTCGTGCGGGGAATCGTCACCAACTTCCACCAGCCCAAAAGCACCCTGCTGTTGCTGATCTCGACCCTGATCGGCGGAGATTGGAAGCGGGTTTACAATTTTGCATTAAAAAACGACTTCCGCTTTTTGAGTTATGGGGATAGTTCGTTACTTTTACCCTAAATTTTTTTAACGGGTGAAATCACGCGGAATACTCTATCTATATCTATTGGGATTGATCGGGCTCTTGGCCAGCTCCTGTTCGGTGACGCGGCGGATGGAGGCCGATCAATACCTGTTGATGCGCAACCGGATTGTGATTCAGCCCGAGGCCGGGTTGGAGCGCGCCGAGCGGGTGAGCCGCGAAGAACTATCGTCCTACATCCGCCAACGCCCCAACAAAAGGCTTTTCGGCATCCCCTTCTACCTCCACATCTACAACCTTTCGGCCCCCGAAAAAGAGAATTGGACCAAACGGATCGGCGAAGCCCCGGTGATTTACGACCCGATAGAGACCGGGCGGAGCGTGACGGCCATGTCGATCTATATGCAGGGGCGGGGCTTTTTCTCCTCGTCGGTCGAGGCGGTGACCGACACCCTCGACGGGCGAAAAATCGGCGTCGAATACCGCGTCACGCCCGGCGTCCCCTCCCGCTTGGGGACAATCGCTTATGATTTTGAAGATACCTTTGTCGAACCCTTAGTCTTGGCCGACACCGCCGGGACGCTGATTCACAGCGGCGAAATTTTCAGTTCGGAAAAATTGCAGGCCGAGCGACAACGGATCACCGCCTCGCTCAAGGGCGAGGGCTATTACAACTTCTCGATCAACAACATCCTCTATCTGGTCGACACGGTGTCGAACCCCGGAGCGGTCAACGTCAAAATCCGCATCCGCCGCCGCGTGGCCGGGTACGAGGGAGCGGCCAGCGACGAGCCGATTCTGGAGAACAACAAGGTGTACCGCCTGCGAAACATCTACATCCAACCCGATTACGACCCCAATCGCGCCGCCGCCACAACCTCCGCCGGGCAAGCCCCTGCGCGCGGGCGAGGGCTGGATACGCTGGAGTACCGGGGGGTAAATTTTATCTATTCGCGCGAGCTGAATGTGCGGCCTGACGTGCTCATGCGCGCCATCAACATCTACCCCAACGACCTGTACGACGCGGACAACGTCAACCGGGCTTACGACAACCTGATGAAACTGAACTATTTCCGGAGCGCGAGCATCCTGTTCAGCGAATTGCCCGACAGTTTGGGCGCGATGATTACCTACATCGGCGCCGGGAGCGACTCGGATGCCTCGACCCAAGAGGGCTATTTGGATTGTACGATCCAATGCACACCGGGCACCCGCCAATCGTACAGCATCGACTTGGAGGGCACCAGCACCTCGACCTATTACGGTGCGCTCTTTACGTTGGGCTATCAAAACCGAAACCTGCTCAAGGGGGCGGAGTCGATCGACTTCTCGCTGACCACCGGGTATGAGTTCATGCGGGTGCCGGGGCGGAAAAACTCGATCGAATTGGGCGGGGCGGTCGGCATCTCGTTCCCGCGCTTCGTCGCGCCCATGCGGATCGACCGGTACAACCGCTTCAGCAACGTCCGCACACGGGCCGAGTTGAGCGTCAATTACCAAAATCGCCCCTTCTACACCCGGACACTGACCTCGGCCAGCTGGGGATACAGCTGGTCGAACGCGCGGTTCAGCTCCTTTTCCCTGCGCCCGATCGACATCAGCGTGGTCAATGTGACCCGGTTGGATACCACCTCGACCTATTACACCAACCTGCGAAACCCCTACCTGATTAACAGTTTCGACTCGCAGTTGATCGCCGGAGTCTCCGGCTCGTTCCTCTATAATAATCAGGTGCAGGACGTGAACGCCAACGCTTTTCGCCTGAGGATCAACGCCGAGACCAACGGAAACCTGCTCAATCTCCTCTCCCCGCTGGTGGCTCAGAAATTTTACAATACGGGCAGAAAGGGATACTATTACCGCTTTTTCGGCATCCGCTATGCCCAATATGTGCGGGGCGATTTGGATGTCAGTTATAAAATAGCCACCGGCCTAAAAACCGCCATCGCCGCCCGCTTCTACGTCGGAGCTGGACACGCCTATGGCAATTCGGCCAACACGTCGATCCCCTTCGAGCGGCAGTTCTATGCCGGAGGGCCGAACAGTATGCGGGGGTGGCAGGTGCGCACACTCGGGCCGGGGAGTACGTTGGCCGAAGAGTACCGCACGGCTTCCGAGGCCGAGGCAGAGGTGAAAAAAAGCGGAGCCTCGGCGGTGACCTACCCCGCACAGGTCGGCAATTTCAAGTTGGAGGGCAACTTGGAGTTTCGTTTTCCGATCTACAAATTCCTGAACGGGGCGGTGTTCGGCGATTTGGGGAATATTTGGCTGATCGGCAGGGAGCAGGCCGATGTCGACCCGGAGAGCTATTTCCGCTTCGACCGTTTTTACGATCAGCTGGCCCTTAACACCGGGATTGGGGCGCGAATGGACTTCGGATTTTTCCTCTTTCGGATCGACTGGGGCTTGCGCCTGCACGACCCGAACAAACCTTCCGGCCAAAAGTGGATCCGGAACCTGACCCTGCGGCAAAGCGCGTTTAGTTTTAGTGTGGGCTATCCTTTTTAAATGTACTATTATGAGCAGATCTATACTAATTATTTATACCGGGGGAACTATCGGGATGAAAACCGATCCGGAAACCGGCATCCTCTCCCCGTTCCAATTCGACCAGATCGAAAAGGAGGTGCCGGAACTGAAAAAATTCAACTACAACCTCCACACCGTCACGTTCAACCCGCCGATCGACTCGTCGAACGCCACCCCCGAGATGTGGAAGCTGATCGCCCACGTGATCCGCGAAAATTACGGTGCCTATGACGGTTTTGTGGTGTTACACGGCACCGACACGATGTCCTATTCCGCCTCGGCACTCAGTTTCATGACCCAAAACCTGAGCAAACCGATCATCTTTACCGGGAGCCAAATCCCGATCGGGGTGATCCGCACCGATGCCAAGGAGAACCTGATTACCTCGATCGAGATCGCCGCCGCCCAGGACGACGATGGACAGGCCATTGTCCCCGAAGTCTGTATCTACTTCCAGGACAAGCTCTTTCGCGCCAACCGCACCCGCAAACACAGCGCCGAACAGTTCAACGCCTTTGCCTCGGACAACTACCCTCCGCTGGCCGAAGCGGGGGTCAATATCCACTATTACCGCACGCGCATCAAACGACTTCCCACACTGCCCGAGCCGTTCAGCGTCTCCACCGAGCTGGACACGCGCGTTTGGGTCGTCCGCATCTTTCCGGGGATGTCACCGGAGTTGTTTCGCGCTATGCTGTCGGTTCCCGGCCTAAAAGCCATTGTGTTAGAGACCTACGGCTCGGGCAACGCCCCGACAGCCGATTGGTTTATCGACACGCTGGAGCAGGCCATTCGGCGCGACCTGATTGTGCTCAATGTCAGCCAGTGTCAGGCCGGTACGGTGGAGATGGAGCGGTATGAAACGGGGGTGCGCCTGCAAAAAATCGGCGTGGTCAGCGGCAAGGACATGACCACCGAGGCGGCACTGACCAAATTGATGTACCTGTTGGGGCAGAAACTCTCTCTGTCGCAGATCGCCGAGCAACTAAAACGGTCGATCCGGGGAGAAATAACACGGTAGACTATTGGCAGGTCGGATTTTTTTCGTATATTTCGCCACTTTTAGAAGAAAAAAGAGAGCTTGTTTGGATTTTCCCACCGAAGCTATTTTTTAGTTATTTTTGAGGTTGTTTTTTGCCTGAAACGAGGCGCAATGCGGTACATTGTAACGAGTTGCAGGTGAAAAACAAACCAAAAAGAGCAAAAAAGAGCGAGAGCGGGAAATTCCAAATAAGCTCTAAGTAAAGGAGAAATGACCGAGTGGCTGAAGGTGCGCGCCTGGAAAGTGCGTAAGCTCCAAAAGGGCTTCGTGGGTTCGAATCCCGCTTTCTCCGCCAAAAAATGAACACCCAATGGGGCTGATTTTAAAGCTCCGTCATTGACCGATATGCCCCGAAAAGGGCTGTCGGTGTTGGCTTTTTTTCAATCGGAGGCCTTAAAAACGAATTAAAATCGAATAAAAGTCGTTTTTTGTGCCGATAGATTGAAAAGTTTTATTTATTTTTGACATTGGTATTTTCTGCAACAACAAACTAAAACATAAAAACCAAAAAAGTACTAATTAAAACTATTTTCTCGTTATGAAAAAACTTTTTGCAATTCTGTCAGTCGCAGGCATGCTTTGCCTCGGTTCTGTAAGTGTTGTTCTCGCTCAAGACGAAGCGCCTCAAGCAACAACGGAAGCGGTAGCCGCTCCGGCAGCTGATTTCAGCGTAGAAACGGACGTGGAAGGCACTCCGATGCACCAAGCCCTGAAGACCCAATACCTCGATGGTGGTGTGGGCTGGATGACCCCCGTGCTCCTCTGTTTGATCCTCGGTTTGGCGATCGCTATCGAACGCATCATTTACCTCAATTTGGCCACGACCAACACGAAGAAATTCATCGCCAAAGTCGAAGAAGCCCTCAACGAAGGCGGCGTGGAAGCCGCTAAAGAACTGTGCCGCAACACCCGTGGCCCGGTTGCCAGCATCTTCTATCAAGGTCTCGATCGCTATGACGAAGGCGTTGACATGGTTGAAAAAACCGTTGTTTCTTACGGTTCGGTTCAGATGGCTCAGCTCGAAAGCGGTCTTTCGTGGTTGTCGCTCTTCATCGCTCTGTCTCCCTCTTTGGGGTTCTTGGGAACGGTAGTCGGGATGGTTATGGCCTTCGACGCTATTGCGGCGGCCGGTGATATGTCCCCAACCATCGTGGCAGGCGGTATGAAAACGGCCCTTTTGACGACCGTTGCCGGTTTGATCTCGGCCATCATCCTGCAAATTTTCTACAACTACCTGCTCTCTAAAATCGAAAGTCTCGTGTTGGCTATGGAAGATTCTTCTATCTCGCTGATCGACATCCTGACCAAATACAACAAAAAGTAATACCGGATTATGAAGAATTTTGTTTGGGTAAGATACATACTGATGGCCCTCTCTTTGGTGGTGGTCATCATGGGATGGATCGTCCGAGAAGACGTTGACCTGTTGCTCAGGTGGATGTACGTCATGCTCGGCCTCGGAATCGGATCCATCGTCCTCATGTCGGTTTACTCGCTGGCTCAAAACCCGAAAGGTGCCTTGCAGGGTCTGATCGGTTTGGTTGCCATCGTTGTGGTCATCGGTATCGCTTGGGCTTTCTCCAGCGGCGCACCGGTAACCACCCCTACCTCCGAATATACCGACTCGTTTCTGTTAAAACTGACAGATACCACTTTGTACTCCATGTACGCGCTGTTGGCTGCGGCCGTTTTGGCGATCGTCGTTGGAGAAGTCCGGAACGTATTTAAATAATTCGAGCTTATGGCAAGAAAACTTCCGGAACTGAATACAAGTTCGACGGCTGACATGGCCTTCCTCTTGTTGACTTTCTTCCTGATGACTACGACCATGAACGTAGACTCCGGGATTCAGCGGAATCTTCCGCCGATGCCCACGGACGAAGAACAGGAAGCCGAGATCAACGAAAGGAACATTTTGCAGGTCAAGGTCAACCAGTGGAACGATTTGTTGGTCGCCGGAGAACGTATGGATGTCATGCAACTCAAGGACAAAGTCGTTGAGTTCTTCTTGAATCCATACAACGAGGCGAATCTCTCCGACAAAGAGGAGAAAGAGATCGACCTGTTAGGCACCATGATGGTGACCCGAGGGGTTGTATCGCTCCAAAACGACCGGGGAGCCAACTACGGTACTTACATTCAAGTACAGAATGAACTGACTCGCGCACTCAACGAAATGCGCGAAGATGCGGCTCGGAAATACTTCAATATGTCTTACGGGAACATGGACGAAGCGCACAGAAGAGCGATCAACACCCTCATTCCGCCGAGCATATCCGAGGCACCACCACGCAGTAGCTTATAACAGGAGGAGAGTATTATGGCAGTAATCAGAAAAAAAGGAAAAAAAGACGTTCCAGGGTACAACTCCTCTTCGATGTCCGACATCATCTTCATGCTCCTGTTCTTCTTCATGATCACCACCACCATGCGGGAAACCGAAATGTTGGTACAGGTGAGGCTTCCTGAAGCCACGGAGATCCAGAAACTGGAGAAGAAATCGCTGGCAAGTTACATCTACATCGGCTCGCCGACGGCCAGTATGCGCCGCCTTTTCGGTGACAGCCCCCGCATCCAATTGAACGATTCGTATAAACAACCGTGGGAAATCGGTGAGTTTATCGCCTCGGAACGGGATGCACTGGCCGAAGCCGACAAACCGTCGATGACCGTTGTGCTCAAAGCCGACGAATACATCAACATGGGTTTGGTGACCGACGTAAAAATCGAACTGCGTAAAGCCGAAGCACTGCTACTCGTCTACGCCGCCGTGCGCCGCGAACACGAATAGTTCTCATAACCATTCAAACAGACGGGTCGCCCATTGGGCGACCCGTCTGTTTTTTATAGGGAAAAACCCTGTAAGAGTGAAACATATGGCTTAGTTGCTCCAAAGACCTACCACCCCGTCACTTCGTGCCACCCCTCCTTCAGGGAAGGAGGGGACTTTATATTAGATAAAAAAAGCTGGAAATTCCGCAAAAAGTCTCCTCCTTCCTCGAAGGAGGAGTACCCGAGCCGACAGGCGAGGGGGAGGTGGTAGCTCTTTTCTGTTTTTTCTTTCGTCTTTAAGTACCACTCCATCTGATTTTTGCACTGATCCATTATTGGAGGAATGGAGTTGGTTTTCAAGGCGAAAACATTCACTCCGCAGGAGATGAATGCCTCTTGTGGCGGATGCACCTGCCCAAGCTCGCTTGGAAGCAGAGGTGCATCCGGAACAAGAGGGGTTATTCCCACAAGGGAATTTTCGCCCTGAAAAGAGAAGCCCAAAAGTTTTTGGGGCGGCTTTTTACAAAAAGCCGCGATTTGCGCCGCTTTCTAAAAGCGGCAGTCAAAGGCGGCCGGGGCGACTTTTCTAAAAAGTCGCAGGCAGAAGCTGAAAGGCTATGAAATCCGCAGGAATAAAGCTAATTTTGTTCCTTCTAAAAATCGCTTTCGTGTCGCAATACCTCGATCAACTCAGCCCCGTTCAGCGGGAGGCCGCCGTCAATTATCAGGGGCCTTCGCTGATTATTGCCGGGGCAGGTTCGGGCAAAACCCGTGTCCTGACCTACCGCATCGCCTATATGTTGGAGGAGGGTGTCGCCCCCTTTAACGTGTTGGCGTTGACTTTTACGAACAAGGCCGCCCGTGAGATGAAGGAGCGGATCGGTGGCCTTGTCTCCCCGGCACGGGCGCGCGCGCTTTGGATGGGCACTTTTCACTCGGTCTTCGCGCGCATTTTGCGCAACGAGGCCGACAAATTGGGTTATCCCTCGTCATTCACCATTTACGACACGGCCGACAGCCGAAATGTGGTTCGGCAGATACTCAAGGAGATGGAGTTGAGCGACGAGACGTACAAGCCCAATGACGTTTACAGCCGCATCTCGCTGGCCAAAAACAACCTGATTACCGCCGCCGCCTACCCCTCGAACACGATGCTGATGGCTGAGGACAACAAACGCCGCCGCCCGCTTTTTCACGAGGTGTATGCCCGCTATGTGCAACGGTGTAAGGAGTATGGGGCGATGGATTTCGACGACCTGTTGCTCAACATGAACATCCTGTTTCGCGATTTTCCGGACGTGCTGGCCAAGTACCAATATCAGTTTCGCTATGTGTTGGTCGACGAGTATCAAGACACGAACATGGCTCAGTACCTGATCGTTAAAAAGATTGTCGAGGCGCACCGCAACATCTGCGTGGTGGGCGACGACGCGCAAAGCATCTACTCGTTCCGGGGGGCGCGCATCGAGAACATCCTCCGTTTTCAGCAGGATTATCCCGAGGCCAAAATCTTCAAATTGGAGCAAAATTACCGCTCGACGCAGACTATTGTCAATGCGGCCAACAGCGTGATCGGCAATAACCGGCGGCAACTCCCCAAAAAGCTCTTTTCGGACAACGCCGCCGGGGAGAAAATCAAAGTTCACCGCGCCTATGCCGACCGCGAGGAGGCGCTGATCGTGACCCACGAAATTTCGAGTCTGATCCGTACTCAGCAGGTGCCTTATGCCGACATCGCTATCCTCTACCGCACCAACGCCCAATCGCGGGGGCTGGAAGAGGCTCTGCGCAAACAGAATATCCCCTACCGCATTTACGGCGGCCACTCGTTCTACCAGCGCAAGGAGATCAAGGATGTGCTGGCTTATATCCGCTTGGTAGTCAACCACAAAGACGACGAAGCCCTGCGGCGTATCATCAACTATCCCGCGCGGGGCATCGGCGATGTGACCATCGGCAAAATCGCCGATACCGCAGAGAACAAAAAACTCAGTATGTGGGAAGCTCTTGATACGCTCACCCCAGAAGAAATGGAACTCAAGGGCGCGGCGGCGCGGAAAATCGCCGAGTTCGTCGCCATGATCCGCGAGCTGAGCGCGGCGGTTTACACCACGCCTGCTTATGAAATGGGGCTGACAGTGGCGACCCGTTCGGGGATCATCGGCAGTTTCCGGATGCAACAGACCCCCGAGGCGACCAGCGTGTTGGAAAATATCGAAGAGTTGCTGAACTCGATCGCTTATTTTTCCGAGACGGAGGTGCAGGAAAACCCCGAGGGAACGCCTCCAACGATCGACGCTTGGTTGCAGAACGTCTCGCTGTTGACCGACATGGACAACGACAAAGACGAGGAGCGTAACCGCGTGACCCTGATGACAGTACACTCTGCCAAAGGGCTGGAATTTGAATATGTCTTTATCGTCGGGCTGGAGGAGACGCTCTTTCCGAGCCAGATGTGCATGGATTCGGCCGAGGCGCTCGAAGAGGAGCGGCGGCTCTTTTATGTGGCGCTGACCCGGGCGAAAAAAGAGGCGGCGCTGAGCTTTGCGCAGACCCGCTTCCGCTGGGGTAACGTGACGGCCAACCGCCCGAGCCGCTTCATCCGGGAGATTGCCGAGGAGTACCTCGACCCGCAGTACGCCGACGATCCGTTCGAGCGGATGACCGCAGGGGGTTTCAGTGGCGAAGACACTGACCGCTTCCGGGCGAGCGAAACCAATTCAGGGTCAACGGCTTCTGCTTCAGAGCACCAGCGACGCAAAGTGGCCTATCCGGGAAAACGCCCGGCGGGGAGCGGTGAAAAGAGCACCCCGCGCACCGTCATACCCATCCCGCGAAATACCGACGGAATGCGCTCCATGGGTCGGCGCGCCGTCACCGAAGAGCCTGTCCAGCGCACCACCGCGCCGGGGACACCGGGAACTCCGGGAGTCGCCGGGGAACTCACCGTCGGGGGCCGGGTGGAGCACGACAAATTCGGGGTCGGCTCGATCGTCGAGCTGGAGCAGACCGCCAACGGCTTCAAAGCAACCATCGCATTCGACACCTCCGGCACCAAAACCCTCCTAACCAAGTATGCGCGGTTGCGGGTGATCGGATAATTTCTTATCCATTTTTCGAGAATAACAGATTGATGCAGAATGAGTTTTCAGGGCGATCACATTCGCCTGCGGGCGAATGCGTTTTGTGCTGTATTCCCCGGCTCAAGCTCGCTTGAAAGCCAAAGGGGAATACAGCATGAAACGAAGTTCCTGAAAGGAATGATCGCCCTGCAAAGGCAAGCAGAAAAGTTTTTGGTGTCGCTTTTTTCAAAAAGCGACGATGGTTCTCTAAGAACAGTTCGAGCAAAGAACAACAACCGGGGCGACCACAAGGTCGCCCCGGTTGGGTTGAGTCGCAGTCAAAGGCTGGACTATTTGGTCAGGACAAAGCCGCCGTTGGGTTGGATGGCGAGGGTGATTTCGCCATTGGCTTTGACCGGTGTGCTTTGCAGGAGGGTATTGCGGTTTTTGTCGTCGTTGTAGAGCGAAACCGTCTCTCCGGCGAGCATGGGCAGGTTGAGGGTCAGCGTCTTGGCCTGTGCTTCGGCGTTAGCCCCTGCCACGTACCACGTTGTGCCGTGGCGGCGGGCGATCACGGTGTATTTGCCGGGGTATCCGTCGATGAAGAGGGTTTCGTCCCACGTGGTCGGCACTTGGCGCATGAAGTCCAATTCAAAGGCCGGAGCATCGGTTAAGTTATTGGGTGTCAGTGCGAACATCTGCACCGGATTTTGGAACAGCACGGCTGTGGCGAGCTGGAAAGCGTCGGTGGTCAGGCGGGCGTTGCGCTCCTCGTTGCTCTTGACCAAGTATTTATTCAGGAAAACGCCGCCAAATTCCATGATACCGGCCGCGTTGCGGATAAACGGATGGAGGGTGGCATTGAACGCCTCCTGTTGGCGCACGCCTTCGGAGAAGATGAGCATTTCGGAGGCCACGACCGCCTCGCTCCCCACGTAGTTGGGGTACATCCGCTCCCAGCCGCGTGGCAGGGTGGCCCCGTGGAAGACGATCATCAGCCCGTGCTCGTTGGCATCGACCAAAATATCTTCGTACAGGCGCATGGTCTCCTGTTTGTCGCCGGCAAAGAAGTCGACTTTCAGCCCTTTTACGCCCGCCTGTTGCAACCATTTCATCTCGGCCTTGCGGGCCACGGAGGTGTTCATCTTGTTTTTCGGCCCTTGCGGAGCGTCGTTGGCGATGCCGTTGGAGTTGTACCAGAGAAAGACACCGACCCCTCTCGATTCGGCATAGCGGATCAGCTCCTCCATGCGTTCTTTCCCGATCGCCGAATCCCAAAAGGCATCCATCAGGATAAATTCAAAGTCCAGAGCGGCGGCTAAGTCGATGACTGTCAGCTGATCTTCGAAGTTCATGCTGGCATCCTGCCAAACGATCCAGCTCCACGTGCTCCGCCCGTATTGGTTGGGGCGAGAAAGCGGGTAGAGCGGGTCGACCACGTCATAAGGAATGGTCGTTTCGACAATGGGTTTAAGCGTCTGGCCGACGGTAATCGTGCGCCAAGGGGTCACGCCCGGCAGGCCGAGTTGTGCTCCGGTGGAGCCAAAGCCGTTATTTTCAGCTGGGTTGGGGTATTCTACGGTGTAGAGGCCGTCAGCCGTTCCGTCGCTCAGGTGCGAGGCGCAGTAGAGACTGCTCACCCCCGTTTCGGAGAGCAACACCCAGCCGTCGTCGCCAACGCGGAAGAGACCGGGAAAGACATAGCCCAAAGTCCCCCGTGTGGCCCGACCCATTGGCGCATCGGCCTCGTAGCCGCTTTCGTAGCTCGGAGCGGTGCGGGCAAAGCCCGTCATCGGGGTCATCATGGGCGAGAGGAACGTGGTCGTGACGGCGGGGAACTTGTATCAGGTCGCCTCTTTTTCAACGACAACGGCCAGCCGATCTTCCCGTCTGACGGTCATCGGAGCCAATTCATAGCGGAAAGCGATGTCGTTGTTGCTGACCTGAAAAACGACCGAAATCCGGTGTTTATTGCCGTTTTCCATCGTGTAGGTGAGCGTATTGGCCTGATAATGGATAAACGAACGCTTGATTTTTTCCTGCACATATTGTTTGTCGACGGTCGATTCCGAGGCCTCGACGTAGCTCATCCCCGAGGAGAAATCGCCCTCGTTGG
>JAISHQ010000037.1 GCA_031262465.1 Rikenellaceae bacterium | reverse complement strand
TATTTGCCCAACAGGCGCACCGTCACCTTTTCGCCGGGGTCGGCCCAGCCCCAAAGGGTCAGCTCGGTGTCGCGTTGCAACACCATCCGGTTACCGATCAGCCCGGGCAGGCGAATGGCCGCCACAAGCGGCTGGAATCCTATCACGGCAACAAACAACAAGGCGGCAAATTTCAATCTGTTTTTCATGGGTTTAGGCTTTTATGGGTTGAAGGTTTAAAAATTCAAAAATCATTGCGACTAAGGTAGTAAAAATTTAAACAGACTCTTAACGAACTCTTCACCAAAAAATCGTAATTTTGCTTCCAAATCAATAGAAGAGCCATGATTGAATCGATCATCACGGATTACCTGCGGCATAACCGGCGTTTGGTTATTCCCGGGCTGGGCGCGTTCCTGACCAAAGAGGGCGGAGAGACGGTTTTTGTCCCCTTTCTGAATAAAGACGACGGGCAGTTGACCGCCCTGGTGCGTCAGGCTTTCGGGGCTTCGACCGCCGAGGCCGAAGAGATTATTTCGCGCTATGTGGAAAATGTGCGGGAGGGGATCGCCGGGTACGGTGCCTTTTTGGTCGCTCCGTTGGGGTCACTGAAAAGGGATGCCAATGGGATTCTCTTTCTCGATCGCTCCGACCGAACGGCTCGCCCGGAGATCGCTGTGGCACCCGCCCCGGCACCTGCTCCTGCTCCGATCGTGGAAGAAAAAATAGAGGAAAAGGAGGAGGAAACCGTTCCGCCAAAGCATATAGCCGAGCCGACCCCTATCGTTCCGTTAAAGACTGTGGCTGAAAGAGTTTCGCCCGAAGAGTTCGATGATTTCGAGGAGGAAGAGATAGAACCGGAACCGGTTCAAGCACCTGCACCGGTGAAAACCGTGGCCGAATCGGTCGAAGCGCCAAAAACGCTGAACGACCTGATCCGTGAAAAACAGGCGCAACGCCAGGCGCGTCCGACGCTTAACGAGCGAATGGCCGAAGCCGCAAAAGAACCGGAACCGCCCAAACCGCAAACCTCCGCTCCGGTTCCCCGACCGGTTCAGGCTCAGCCTCTCCCGGAGAGAAAGACGGCCTCAGATGCTCCGGCGAAAACCGCAAAAGATGCCTCTGTCCCTGCCTCTGCGCCTCGTCCCTCTTCCGTTCTTCGTTCGTCTTCCGCCAAAACACCGCCGTCGACCCCGACACCCAAAAAGCGGGGGGACAATTGGCTTCTGATCGGCGCGATCCTCGTGGCCGTGGTGGCCGTCGCCGCCATGATCTACGCTTACGCGGTAGTCGAGTTGCCAGTATTTAACCTACAATAGAAAAGGGTTTTTTCAGGGCGATCACATTCGCCTGTGGGCGAATGCGTCTTGTTTTTCATGTCCCGCCCCAAACTTGTTTGGAGGGCAGGGGACAGGAAAAATAAGACGAAGTCTCGGAGAGATGATCGCCCTGCCAACACAAGTACAAAAGTTTTCGGTGTCGCCTTTTACAAAAGGCGACGATTTGCGCCGCTTTCTAAAAGCGGCAGTCAAAGGCGGGGAAAATCAACCTTGTTGGGAATCAGTGGTGGCATCGACCCATTTGTAGAGTTTGTCGTTGCGGCGGACGGTAGTGGGGGTTTTGAGCGAGCATTTTGTCCCTTGGCGGACGCAGGGGGCGGGCTGTTCGTCGACCCAGGGGGTGTCGGCCTGCCATTCGAGTACGCCGGTTGTCTCGCCCATGAGCAACAGCTCCTCGCCGGTGTGCAGGGGGGCGGCTTCGACGAGTATCTCGGCCACGCCGGGGCCGGGGAAATAGTGGATCACCTTGCCGACATAGACCTTTCGCCGGGTGGCCGACGAGCCGTAATTCCGGCTCCACTCGCCTAACCGTTGCCCGAGGTAATAGCCTCCCCAGAACCCCCGGTTGAAGACCTCGGCGAGCTGTTTTTTCCACACTTCGACCCGCTGGGAGGTGTAGCTTCCGTCGGCCAGCGCGGATAGTGCCTCGTTGTAGGCGGTGCAGACCCGTTTGACATACTCCGCCGAACGGGCGCGTCCCTCGATTTTGAGCACCCGTACCCCCGCGCCGATCACCTCGTCAAGGAAATCAATGGTACACAGGTCTTTGGGCGACATGATGTGGGGGTTGTCGACCTCCAACTTGGCTCCGGTCTCGGTGTCCTGCACGGTGTAGGTGCGGCGGCAAATCTGGCGACACGCGCCCCGGTTGGCCGAATGGCCGGTCTCGTGGAGGCTCAGGTAACACTTGCCGGAGATGGCCATGCACAACGCTCCGTGGGCAAATAGCTCGATTTTCACCCGCTCTCCGCCGGGGCCGCGCAGATCGCGGGCGACGATTTGGTCATAGATCGCCCGTATCTGCTTAAGGTTCAGCTCGCGCGCCAAGACGACAACCTCGGCAAAGGGGGCGTAAAAGGCCACGGTTTCGGCGTTGGAGACGTTGAGCTGAGTGGAGATGTGTACCGGCAGGCCGATCGAGCGGGCATAAACAATCGCCGCCTGATCCGAGGCGATGATGGCCGTAACCCCCTCGCCCTTAGCGCGATCGAGCACGGTGCGCATGGCGGGCAGGTCGCTGTCGTAAAGGACGGTGTTGACGGTCAGGTAACTTTTCAGCCCGTGCTCCCGGCAAATGGCGGTGATCCGGGCGAGGTCGTCGAGCGTGAAATTGGCCGAGGAGGCCGAGCGCATATTGAGCTGTTCGACCCCGAAATAGACCGAGTCGGCTCCGCCCTGAATCGCCCCCATCAACGCCTCGTAAGAACCCGCCGGGGCCATCAGTTCTATCTCGTTGCGCTCGATCATTTTTCTCGTCCGATTAGTTTGCGCGCCACCTCGCGCAAGGGTTGTTTGCGCGGCTCGTCGATGCGAATCTTGTCGAGCAAGCGGGAAAAGTCGTTGAAATAGTCGTCGATCAGCCTCTCGGTCAAGGCTTTTGCCCCGGAGCTGACGTATAGGGCTTTTACCCGTTCGGTTTTCTCTTCGCGGGAAAGATCGGTCGAGCGCATCAGCCCGTCCAATTCTTCGCGCTGAGCGGGCGAGGCCAACTCGCGGGCTTTGATGAGCAGGAATGTTTTTTTGTTCGAGGCGATGTCGTCGCCCGTATTTTTGCCCAACGTTTGGGTGTCGCCGAAGGTGTCCAACCAGTCGTCTTGCAGTTGGAAGGCCATCCCGAGGTGCATCCCGGCTTCGTACACCTGTTCGGCCAACGCCTCATCCGCGCCGCCAAGCCACGCCCCGGCCTGCATGGCCCCGGCCATGAGGACAGCCGTTTTGAGGCCGATCATGTGGAGGTATTGGTCGGCAGTCACCGTGTCGACCTGTTCAAAATCCATGTCGTATTGTTGCCCCTGACAAACTCCGACGAAGATCCGGTTGAGGATCGCCAACAACTGCGGGATTTTATCGGGGTCGGACTGCGCGGCCAGCTCATAAGCATAGACCAGCATGGCATCGCCCGAGAGAATGGCCACGTCGTTGTTCCATCGCACGTGAACGGTCTCGCGCCCACGCCGCAGGGAGGAGTTGTCCATCAGGTCGTCGTGCAGAAGCGTGAAATTGTGAAAAACCTCGATGGCCAGCGCCGCCGGAAGTGATTTTTGCACCGCCTCGCTAAACAGCGCACAACTGCTCAGGGTCAGGATCGGGCGGATGCGCTTGCCACCGCCCTCTAAGGTGTACCGAATCGGGTCGTAGAGCAAAGCAGGCTCGGCGGGCAACTGAAGCTCCTCAACGGCCTCGGCGGCCATCCGGGCTATTTGATCGAATGTGTACATGGTATTTTCTTTTTTGCAAATATAATCAGAAAATAGACGTTCAACGCATTTAAATATTGAAGATGCGCAGTGGCAAAATAACATATTGGGTGTAATGTTTTTATTATCACGGCATTTCAGAGGGTGAAGTCCTGTAATGGAACAATAAAGACCTACCACCTCCCCCTCGCCTGTCGGCTCGGGTACTCCTCCTTCCTGAAGGAGGAGACTTTCCTGCACACTATTTCACTCAAAATGTCCCCTCCTTCCCCGAAGGAGGGGTGCCCGTAAGGGCGGGGTGGTAGGTCTGCGCAACTTTTCTTTCAGTATCATTCCATCTTCTTTTGTATTGCCTCAAAATAAATTTAAATGCGTTGAACGTGGGGGAAATATTGTAAATTTGTGGAAGAATAGAACGTTATAAGGATGAAAAAAGTAGCGATCGGAATAGACATCGGCGGGACAAATACCGCTTTCGGGGTGGTCGACGCGGCGGGGAACGGCTATGGGCAGGGGCGTATCTCGACGGCCGGATACCCGAACATCGACGATTTTCAGCACGACCTCGCGCTGGCGATCAGCGAGTTGATACAGGACGAAGAGGTTGAGCCGGTGGGCATCGGCATCGGCGCACCCAATGCCGATTTTTACCGGGGAACGATCGTCGATGCCCCGAACCTGCCGTGGAAAGGCACGGTGCCGTTTGTCGAAAAATTCCGGCGATTTTTCCCTTCCCGACCCATTCGGATCACCAACGATGCCAACGCGGCCGCGCTGGGCGAAATGATCTACGGCGGAGCGCGGGGGATGCAGAATTTCATCGTCGTCACGCTGGGCACCGGCTTGGGGAGCGGCTTTGTCACCGGCGGCGAATTGCTGTTGGGTCACAGCGGCTTTGCCGGCGAATTGGGACACGTGACCGTCGACCCTACCGGGCGGATGTGTGGCTGTGGCCGCCGGGGGTGTTTGGAGACCTGCGTCTCGGCCACCGGCATCAAACGGACGCTCTTTCAACTCTTGGCCGACCGCACCGAATCGAGCGAATTGCGGGATATATCTTACCACGAACTGACCGCCGAGCTAATTTTCTGTGCCGCCGAAAAGGGCGACCCGCTTGCTCTCGAAGCCTTTGCTTATACCGGTGAGCAGTTGGGGCGGGCACTGGCAAACGCGGTGCTCATCACCGACCCCGAGGCCATTTTCCTCTTCGGCGGGCTGGCTCGGGCGGGGAAATACATCTTCGAGCCGACCGGGCGTCACTTGGAGGCCAATCTGCTCCCAGCGTTTCGCGGTAAAATCAAACTCTTGCCCTCCGGCGTACCGGAAGGAAATGCGGCCATTTTGGGCACGGCGGCACTGATTTGGCACCGAGATGGAGCAGATTTGATTGAACGGTAATCGGCCATGTGGATTACCCTCTCTGTTTTCTCGGCGTTGCTGTTGGGCGGTTACGAAGTGACGAAAAAAATCGCCCTCGATCACAACGCTGTTTTCCCGGTGCTTTTTTGGAACATCCTCTTGGGCGCATTGATTTTTCTCCCCTTTTCAGCCCTGTCGGCTTGGACGGGATGGCTTGACGGGACAGGAGTTTATGTTCCCGCCCTTTCGCTGAGGGCACACGCGGGTATCTTCATCAAGGCGGCCATTGTGTTGGCTTCGTGGATATTTGCCTATTTCGCCATGAAAAACCTGCCGATCATCCTGACGACGGCCATTAAATCGACCCAGCCCGTCTTTATCCTGATCGGCGCAATCCTTATTTTTGCTGAGAGGCTGAACGCCTATCAATGGTGCGGGGTGTTGCTTTCGATGGCGGCCCTGATGCTTTTTTCGCTGACCGGCCGCAAAGAGGGGATTTCGTTTCGGCACAACCGGTGGGTTTGGTTCATCTTTGCGGCCACGCTCTTGGGGGCTATCAATAGCCTGTTAGACAAATACTTGGTACTGAATACCGACAAGGTCGCTGTGCAGGTCTACACGACTTATTACGAGTTGGTGCTGATCGTCCCCCTGCTCTTTTGGCTCTGGTGGCCGAGGCGCAAAGAGACCACGCCTTTTCGCTGGAACGCGGCGATCGTTTGGGTGACTGTGCTGTTGACCCTCTCGGATTACCTCTATTTTTACGCACTGAGCCTCGACGGCGCGCTGGTTTCGGTCGTCTCGACCATCCGCAAAGCAGGGGTCATCGTCCCCTTTATCGCCGGAATCATCCTCTTTCACGAAAAAAACATCCTCACCAAAGCCCTCCTGTTGGGCTTGGTACTCATCGGAATGTTTTTGCTCTATTTAGGAACGTAAATCCAATTATGAATTATAAATTATGAATTATTTGTCTTTGCTCGGCCTTATTTTTTTGCGCGAAGCCACCATTCATAATTCATAATTACATGGTTCTTACCAAAAAAACTCGGTTTCGAGGGTGGTCGTGTTGCCTTTGTTGTCGGTGGCGGTGGCTTTGAGGGTGTGGCGGCGGCCTTTTTCGTACCGGGCATCGCGGAAGAAGTGGCGCAGGACGTGGTTTTTGGGGTCGTCGTCGAATAGTGCCCACTCCCCGTCGATGGTGACCGACCAGCGGTCGATTCCCGAAAAGTCGTCGCGCATTGCGATTGTTAGGCTTTGGTTCCTGCTCAGGTCGGCTCCTCGCTCGAAGGCGGGCGAGAGCCGGGGGGCGACGGTGTCGACAGCGATGAAATAGTCGCCAAAGGTGCGCGTGGTGCCGACGACCGCCCCCTGCCTCCAACGCCCTCCCTCGTACACTTTTTCTCCCTTTCCGCTGATGGCGAGGCTGGCCAGACAGGCTTTCTCGCGCAGACGCTCGGGCAGGCTGTCCGGGGTGATTCGGAGCGTCAGGGCCGAACGAAGCGGTGTGTGATCCTGTGAATCAACCCGATAGACGGGCGAATAAACCGCCGCCGAGCTATTTTCGACGGGCGCAAAGGTAAACAGGGTCGATTCGTACAACACCTCGGCCGGGATCGTCACCGAAAGGTTGCCCACCGTCTGCTCGAAAGGCTTGTCCCAGCGTACCGGCACGGTGTAATCGCCCTCGCGGTTGAACGTAACAGCCTGCTCAACAGCCTGAAAGCGCAGGAGCGAGGCGTTTTGGTTGTCGTCCTCCACCCGGATCGTGACGGCGTGGGGGAGGCTGTCCGGCAGGCGGACAATGCCCCGATCAACCACATTGCGGTAGACTTTCAGGCCGTTATTTGGCGTGATGTAAGTGCGGTAGACCTCATAGCTCGCCTTTTTGTGCAGGTCGTAGAGCACCATGGCGTTGATGTCGCGAGTTGTGTCGAACGAAAGGCGGTCGGTCGTCAGCCCAAAATTGGGGAGGCTGTCGACCGTCTGTTCCAGCCGATAAAGCCCCAGGGTGTTCGACGCGCCGTTCTTGCGGTCGATCACCTCGATCGCGAAATAGCCCGGCGAAACAAAAGCGACTGGCTTCCCACCCTCGACGGCGTACTCCGCGCCCGAGGCCACGAGCTTATACTCGCCCGCAATGCGATGCACCGGCACGCCCTGAAGCGTATCGACATGGATCGACCAAAGGGTAAAGAGTTGTGGGCGCACGTTGTCCGCAACCCCCGGAAACCACCCGCGCCCCATGAGATTAAAGGGGTCTTGCGAGGCTCCGTCGCGAATCTCATAATGCAAATGAGGCCCGCCCGAGGAGCCGCTGTTGCCCGAAAGGGCGATCACCTCGCCCTGTGTGACCATAAGCCTGCCCGAGGGCGGATACAACTCAACGGCAAACGACTTTCGCCGCTCTTGTTCGGCGCGGACGTATTGGCCGATCGGCTCGTTGAAGGATTCTAAGTGAGCGTAAACCGTCGTCGTGCCGTTCGGGTGGTTGATGTAGAGCGCCTTGCCATAGCCTGTCGGGCTGACCGAAATCCGCGACACATAGCCGTCGGCCGCCGCGAGGATGTTTTTGCCGGTCTCCCCGCCGGTTTTGATGTCGAGCCCGGTGTGAAAATGGTTCGCGCGAATCTCCCCGACATTGCCCGAAAGAATCACCGGTATATCGACCGGCACCCGAAAATCTTCGGCCTTCGGCTGGCCGAAAAGCGCGCCGCATCCTAACACGGCGGCTATCAATAGTATGTTTCTCATGCTATCAGAACAATTCCTCTTTTTGAGGTAAAATAAAAAACAAGATAAATTTTGTTAATAACTTTTGGGGCATAGCCCCTGAAAAAGTTATTAACAAAAATTTTTATATTCAATAGAATTAATTGAATATAAGGATGTTATTCTATCTTTGACTATGCTTCTAACCGAACAACCGTTATCCCTGCCCCGCCGAATTTTTCGTCTTCGTCGGTGGCCGAGACCACCGCATCGACCGTCGACAGGTAACGGCGAATCTCCTCCTTGAGCGCGCCGGTGCCTTTGCCGTGAAGGATTTTGACCTCCGGAATCGCCAACATGACCGCCTCGTCGATGTATTCGCGCACCGCGCCCAAAGCATCGACCGCTCGCTCGCCCCGCAGGTCGATCTGTCGGTGGAAATTCAGGCGGCGTTTCGAGGTGTCGTACCCGGCGGAATGGGCGGTGACGGCCTGTCGCTCGCGGGTGATTTTGCGAAATTCGGCGGGCGAAATGCGCTCCAACCTCCCGGAGTCGATGGTGGTGAGGATTTGGCCGATCCCGATTACGGCTTTCGCCCCCGTGAGTTGGGTGATCTCGCCAATGGCGTTTTGTCCCTTGATCCGCACCTTGTCGCCCACGGCCAGCGGTTTTTCGACCGGCGCAGGCTTTTGTCGGCGGGTGTCGGCCACCGGCTCTTCACCGCGCTTGATTTTGCGTTCCATACGGTTCGCCTCGCGCTCGCGCAACCGCTCGATTTTAGCCTCGATCCGGGCACCCTCGGCATCTTCGGCGGAGGATTCGGCCTTGAACCGCTCCAATTTCCCCCGCGCCTGCTTGGTCTTCTCGCGGTCGGCCTGCGATTGGCGGATTTCGCGGATCGTCTGCTCGATGCTTTTGTTGGCCTCGTCTAACAGCCGCCGCGACTCCTCTTTGGCCGATTTGAGCAGTTTGCCCCGTTCGGCTTTCAACTCGTCCAACTCCCGGGCGTACTGCTCGGCCAGCTCGTCGGCCCGTTTTTCGGCGATGCGAATGCGGTCGCGCTTGCCCTCCCAATAGCGTTTGTCACGGGCGATTTCGCGGAGCTGGCGTTCGATGTTTACGTGTTGATCGCCAGCCTTTTCGGTCGCCGAGCGGATGATCTCCTCGGGCAGGCCGATTTTGCGTGCGATCTCGATGGCAAACGAGCTTCCCGGCTTGCCGATCTCCAAGCGGAACAGCGGCTCGATTTTCTGCACATCGAAAGCCATCGCCCCGTTGAGGATGCCCGGAGCGGCGGCGGCGTAATATTTCAGGTTGGCATAGTGGGTCGTGATGACCGCAAAAACCCGCTTCTCTTCGAGTTTTTGCAGGACAGCTTCGGCAATGGCCGCGCCCATGACCGGTTCGGTGCCGCTCCCGAACTCGTCGATCAGCACCAAACTCGCCTCATTCGCCGACCGGAGCATGGTCTTCATGTTGAGCAGGTGCGAGCTGTATGTACTCAGGTCATTATCAATGGATTGTTCGTCGCCCATGTCCAAAAAGAGGTTCTGGAAAATGCCCGTTTCGGAGTTTTCGGAGGCGGGGATCAAAAAGCCGCATTGTAACATATATTGCAGCAGGGCGACGGTCTTTAGGGCGACCGATTTCCCCCCGGCATTGGGCCCGGAGATGACCAAGATGTGTTTGCGGCGGTCGAGCGCGAGGGTCAGCGGAACGACCTTTTTCCCCTCTTTGGCCAACGCCTGTACGAGCAGGGGGTGACGGGCGTTGACCCAGCCGATGAGCGGGACATCGGTCAGGATCGGCTTCACCCCGTCATTGGCCAACGCCCACCGCGCTTTGGCGCGGAGGAAGTCGATCGCGGCCAAAAACTCGCCCGATACCCGAATCGCAGGTACCTCGGGGCGAAGTTCATCGGTGAAGGCCGTCAGAATCCGGACAATCTCCCGTTTCTCGCTGTATCCCAACTCCTTCAGCTCGTTATTCAGCTCCACGACCTCGATCGGCTCGATGTAAAAGGTCTTCCCGGTGGCCGATTCGTCGTGGATAAAGCCGTTGATTTTGCGTTTGTTAGCCGCCGAAACGGGGATCACCGTCCGCCCGTCGCGCACCGAGAGCGAAGCCTCCGGGTCGATCACCCCCGAGGCCTGCCCCTGACGCAAAATGCGGTTCAACACCTTCGAGGCCTGCCCCTGTCGCTCGGAAATCGCCCGGCGGATGGCCTGCAACTCGGCCGAAGCGGTGTCTTTGACCGCCCCGAAGCGGTCGATGATCGTGTCGATCCGGCGCACTGTTTCGGGAAAGGCCTCCACCCCAACCAAGAGTTCGTTCAGGCGTAGGTATTTCTCTTCTTTCCGGCTCAGGAAGGCGGTCAGCTCGCCGATTCCGGTCAACGCCCGGCGCACAACGACCAACTCCTCGGGCAACAGGTAGGCTCCGAAGGCCTCCACCCGCCGCAGAACGGCGTGAATATCAACAAAATGATCCTGCGGAAAATCGTCCTCCATGAGCAGAATCTCCCGCATCTCGTGGCAACGGGCGAGCGCGGTCTCTACGGCCCGGAAATCGGTCATAAAGCCGCTCTCGGCCAGAATCTCCCGCGCGCGCTGGGACGCACAGAGGCGTTCCGTCTGACGGCGGATGCGGTCGAAACCTATTTTCTGTTCAAAATCGGACGGATAAATCATTATCTTTTAAAAAAGTAGCTTTTTTGTTTCTTCTTTTCCTCTTGTCCCCGGGCGACAAACAATTTTTCGCCCGTATAAGGGTTTAGCCCCGTGGCATACATCACCGACGAGAGGGTCATCGGCGTGGGCGTAAAATCCTGAACCTGTTCCAAATGCAGGTGCATCCGCCCCGTTTTTTCGGCCAACTGCGCCATATCGCGCTGGGTACACCCCGGGTGGCTCGAAATGAAATAGGGGATCAGTTGGAAATTCAGCCCCTGTTGCCGGCATATTTCGCGAAACGACTCCTGCAAGCGGACATACCCCCCGAAATCGGGCTTGCGCATCAGCCCCAGCACGTGCGCCTCGGTGTGCTCGGGAGCCACCTTCAACCGACCGCCGACGTGGTGCGTCACCACCTCGCGCAGGTAGCTTTGGTCGGGGTTGTCGAGGAAGAGGTCGTACCGGATGCCGCTCCCGATAAAGGCCTGTTTGACCCCTTTCACCCGGCGCACCCGGCGGTAGAGGTCGATCAGCGGGCGGTGATCCCGCCTCAGGTTGGGGCACGGCTTCGGCCAAAGGCACGAAGCGCGCGCGCAGAGGCGGCAGGCCTGCGGGTCTTTGCCCGACAGCCCGTACATATTGGCCGACGGGCCACCCAAGTCGGTCAACACCCCCTTGAAGCCCTCCATGGCGGTCAACGTTTCGACCTCGCTGAGAATGGATTGCACCGAACGGCTCGCAATGAATTTGCCCTGATGCGCCGAAATGGTACAAAAACTGCACCCACCGAAACAGCCCCGGTGCAGGTTGACCGACCACCGGATCATTTCATAAGCCGGAATCGCCCCCTTGCCCTTGTAACGCGGGTGAGGCAGGCGCGTGAAGGGCAGGGCGTAGGTTCGGTCGAGTTCGCCCGTCGACTGAGGCGGATAGGGCGCATTGACCACCACAAACCGCTCGCCGACAGGTTCGATCAACGTGCGAGCCTGCCATTTGTTCGACTCCGTCTCGATCTGCACAAATTTTTCGCCGAATTTCACCGGATCGGCCGCGCACGCCTCGTGGCTGTGCAGGCGAATGGCCTGCGGGGCGATCCGCTCGGCGTATTTTGCATCGGCCACAAAAGCGACCTGAGGCAATTTGCGCAACAGGTTCATATTAAAGCCGTTGTGCAGTGCTTTGGCGATGTCGACAATGGCCCGCTCGCCCAAGCCGTAACTGACAATATCCGCGCCGCTTTCGATCAGGATCGACGGTTTAATCGTGTTGCTCCAATAATCATAGTGGGTCAGCCGCCGCAGGGAGGCCTCGATGCCACCCAAAACCACCGGAACGTCCGGGAAAAGCCGTTTGAGGATTTGCGCATAGCGCGTCGCGGCATAATCGGGCCGAAACCCCGCCCGGTCGCCCGGCGTATAGGCATCGTCGCTCCGCAGGCGCAGGTTGGCGGTATAATGGTTGACCATCGAATCCATATTCCCCGCCGAAACGCCGAAAAAAAGGCGCGGTTTGCCCAGCTTTTTGAAATCGCGGAGGTCGTCGCGCCAATTGGGCTGGGGGACAATCGCCACCTTGTACCCCTCGGCCTGCAACACGCGGCCAATCACCGGCACACCGAACGACGGGTGGTCGACATAAGCGTCGCCCGTAAAGAGGATCACATCGGGTTGATCCCAACCCAACGCCTCGACCTCTTTGGCCGTGGTCGGCAACCAATCGGATATGTGATGAAAAGGCATAAGGCAAAGGTAATGATTTTCCGGAGAGAGTTTTCGTTTTATCTTGCCGCCACGTTCAGCGCATTTAAATTTTAAAGAGTGAGACCCTGTAATGGTGCAATAAAGACCTACCACCTCCCCCTCGCCCTGAGGCTCGGGTACTCCTCCTTCGGAGAAGGAGGAGATACTTCCCTTTATAAACCTTAACGGAGAAAGTCCCCTCCTTCCGGGGAAGGAGGGGTGCCCTGCAAGGGCGGGGTGGTAGGTTTTTACAGACTTTTCATTCAATCCGAAATAGCCTGAGGGCTGTTTCGGTCGTGGTTTGGGCGACGGTTTCGGGGGAAATGCCTTGCAATTCGGCGATTTTGGTGGCGATGAGGGGCAGGTAGGCGCTCTCGTTGCGCTCGCCCCGGTGCGGAACCGGCGGCAGGTAGGGCGAATCGGTCTCTAAAACCAGATCGGCCAGCTCCATTTCGGCCACCACGGGGGCCAACTTGGCGTTTTTATAGGTCACCACCCCGCCGATCCCGAAGCGAAAATCGCCCAACGTGCGCATCCGGCGATAGTGGTCAGTCGTGCCCGCAAAACTGTGAAAAACGCCCCGCAACCCCCGTGTACGGTAGTCTGACAGCAGGGCGATCGTCTCCTCGAAAGCCTCGCGGACGTGGAGCACGATCGGCAGGTCGTGGCTGAGTGCCAGCTCGATCTGAAAACGCAGTGCCTCCTCCTGTTCGCGGAGAAAATCGCGGCTCCAATAGAGGTCAAGCCCCGTCTCGCCAATGGCGTAAAACGGCACGGGAGCCTCGTCCAACAACCGCGCGACAAGCTCCAACTCCTCGCGCCAGCGGGGGTTGTCGTTGGCCGAAGTGGGGTGAAAGCCCATCATGGCATAGCACCGCGCTGGATAGGCTTTTGCCAGCGCGATAAGCGCGCCGTGCGAGGCCGAATCGGTCGCCGGAAGAAACAAGCGGCTCACCCCGGCCTGAGTGGCACGGCCAATCGCCTCCCCGCGATCCCCGTCGAACCGCTCATCATAAAGGTGGGTATGGGTGTCGATGTATTCCATGATTATACAATCTCTAATAGGTTGCCGGGCAAACGGCGGATGAGGCCGTCGATCTCCAGCGAGAGGGTCAGGGCGGAGATGGTCGCCGCCGGCATCCCGGTTCGGACGGAGAGTTCGTCTGCCGAGAGGCTCCCCGCTTGTCGGAGTTGCTCGAAGATCAGTGCCTCCTCGCGGGTGAGCGAGGGCGGCGGAGCGGGAAATCCCCCCTGCCCGGTGGTTGGCGAGGCGAAAAAGTCGGCTTGTGAGCCATTTGGCGGGGCGAAAAGGTCTGTTTGGCTGTCGGTTGGGGCGGTGCTCTTGGCGGGGGAGGCGTCCCAATTCAGGGCGTTCAAAATATCTTGCGCTTGCAACACCATGGCGGCGCGGTTGTCGCGGATCAGGCGGTTTGTCCCCTCGGACATGGGGTCGCCCACCCGCCCCGGCACGGCCATCACGTCGCGAAAATAGCCCAACGCACAGGCGGCTGTCGACAACGACCCCCCGCGATAGGCCGACTCGACGACCAATGTCCCGTCACACAGCCCGGCGATGATCCGGTTGCGGCGCAGGAAGTTACTGCCCCGCACCTCGCACCGGGAGTGAAATTCCGAGACCAGCGCGCCCCCTTTTTCCACGATCTCTTCGGCATAGCCCGTGTGCGCCTCGGGATAGACATACCCCAACGGATTGCCCAATACGGCGACGGTCGTCATACCCGCGCGCAGAGCCGAGAGATGCGCCTCGATGTCGGTTCCGTAAGCCAAACCGCTGACAATGACCGTCTCGGGGGAGAGCCGCGACAGCCCGTCAATCGCCTCGGCGGTGATTTTCCGGCCATAGGCGGTCACCTTGCGGGTGCCCACGACGGAGAGCCAGCGGGGGGTGTTGAAATTTAGGTTTCCTTTGACATAGAGGATGAGCGGGGCATCCGGGCACTCTTTCAGCCGGGCAGGATAGCGCGGATCGGTGATCGAAATGGCCTCGATACCATGCTTTTCCATGTATTTAATCTCCGCCTCGGCGGCCGGAAAGACCTGAGATAGCTCAATGTTGCGGATCGCGGCGAAGGGAATTTCGCTCTGCTCGGCCAAATCTTCGAGGGAGGTTTTCAGCGCGGCCTCCGCCGAGCCGAAGACCTCGATCAGGCGGCGACCCCGGATGTTCCCGATTTCGGGAATCAGGGTCAGGGCAATGTCGTAAACAAGCATCAGGACTACTTTAACGCAAGGGGCTTCCAAAAATTCAAAAGACAAGGCTTGCGACCGAAGAAAAAGCGCAGTGTACTTAGCGTACGCGAGCATTTTTCTGTGGGAGCGTAACGCAGTATTTTGGATTTTTCGAAGTTCCCTATTGTGCCTTTTGTTGGCAGGGATTGCTTGGGGTGGCTATGGACAATCGTCCGACAACGTAATTTCAGGCAAGGTGGTCTACAAAGACGACCAAAGCCCTGTCCCTTATGCCATTCTCACCGCGCCCGACGGCTCTCGGGGGGTGTCGTGCGATTCGTTGGGTCATTTTCAATTTGTGCTCTCCGGCACAGGCAATAACGAACAACTGCTTGTTTCGGGATTCGGAACGGTTCGTACCCTTGTCAGCCTGATCCCTTCGGCGGATCAACCCCTGACGATAGCCTTGGAGAGACA
>JAISHQ010000022.1 GCA_031262465.1 Rikenellaceae bacterium | reverse complement strand
TCCTGCCAAATCGACAGGTTCTCCGTGTTTTCCAGCTCCTTACGCCACTCCAGCGAGAACTGTTGCTTGTCGCACTGCGCCCGAGGGCTCCACATGGCCGCCCCCTTCGAGCGGTTGAGCATCCGGAACTGGAGCGTCGTCCGGTCGGTGATCTCGCCCATACGTCCTCCCAATGCGTCGATCTCTCTGACAATCTGACCCTTAGCCACCCCGCCAACCGCCGGATTGCACGACATATAGGCGAATTTGGTCATGTCCATCGTAATCAGCAAGGTACGCGACCCCAACCGAGCCGCCGCCGCCGCTGCCTCACAACCAGCATGACCTGCCCCCACCACGATTATATCGTATTCAAATTTCATCTTTATCCTCTTTCCACTGCGACTTTTTAAAAAAGTCGCCCAAAATCGTCGCCTTTTGAAAAAGGCGACACCGAAAACTTTTCTGCTTCGGCTTGCAGGGAGATCATTCCTTGCAGGAACTTCGTCTTATGCTGGATACCCCATTGCCTCCAAGCGAGCTTGGGCTGGGGCATCCTGCACAAGACGTATTCGCCCGAGGGGCGAATGTGATCTCCCTGAAATCCTATTCCTTTTTCGAGGGAACGTCTTCTCTCTGAAAATAACTGTTCCCCGGTTTTATATATTGTATCGTTTGTTACAAATTTTGTTGTTTTACTTTGATATTAACGGAAGTTTATTTAGGTAAAAATCCTCCTTTTGGCGCATTATTTTTTCTTCCTCGGGCGATTTATCCGGGTATCCGCACAGGTGCAGGACGCCGTGGATGATGACCCGGTAGAGTTCGTTCCGGAAGTCGACCCCGTATTGCCGGGCGTTGTCGCGAACGCGGTCGACACTGATAAACAGGTCGCCCGAGACCACCGTTCCTTCGTCGTAATCGAAGGTGATGATGTCGGTGTAGTAATTGTGGTTCAGGTGTTTACGGTTCATGTCCAACAGGTAGTCGTCGGAACAAAAAATAACGGCAATTTCGCCCCGCCGCCGCCCCTCGGAGGCGATAGTCTCCGCGATCCAACGGTTGACAACCCGGCGGTGGTCAAAGGTCAAACGGCAATCTTCTGTATAGTATCGAACAGCCATAATTCTGTCGCTTAACGTTTTAGCCAAGTTTCGGGGTTCTGCGTCTGCGTCCCGTTCCAGATGGTAAACGGCAGGATGTAGTTTTCGGCATTCGCCCCGGAATAGACGTTGCCGATCTGCTGGTTGCCGGAAACCTTGTCGCCCACCTTGACGGCCACGGTTTCGAGGTTGGAATAGGTCGTAAAGTAGTTCCCGTGGCGGATCATGACCGTGTTGTTCGCGCCCGGAGTGAGGAAAACGCGCACCACGTCGCCCTCGAAGACCGTCCGAACCGCCGCGCCCCGCTCGGTGGCGATGTTGACTCCCTTGTTGTTGACGGTCACGCCCCGTTGAGTCGGGTGGGGATGACTGCCGTATTTCTCGATAATCACGCCGCCGCTGACCGGATAGGGCAATTTCCCGCGATTTTGGTCGAAACGCCCGGTAAGCTGAATGAACGACTCCTCCTCTTCGGCACTTCGCGGCGTGGCCTGCGATTTGCGCGCCTCTTCGGCGATGATGCGCTGGATTTGATCCTGAATCGACTTGATTCGCCGTTGCTGATCGGCGATTTTTTGGTTGTACTGCCGCGCCTGCGAGGAGAGCGAGCGGTCGATTTTCTGATAATTCTGCCGTTCGTTGCTCAGGTTCGACAACTCCGCGTTGCGATTCCCGACGATGGCGTTCAGGCTATCTTTTTGGAGCGACAAGGCTTCGATATCGACCTGCAATTGGTGCGAAACCGAGTCGATCTGCTCGGCCTTCTGCTCCCGGATGCGGGTGTAGCGTTTGATGTAAAAAATGCGCCGGGTCACGTCGTTAAAATCCTGTGCGGCAAAGAGAAAGGCCAGTGCGTTGTTGTTCTGCTGGCTTTTATAGGTGGCACGCACGAGGGTGGCATATTCGGTTTTCAGCCGGGATAAATCTTCTTGCAACAGGTTGATCGAACGGGTTTTGGCATTTACTTGCCTGTTGACCACCCGAATCTGTTCGTCGAGCGAGGTGACGATTCGCTGGCGGTTGGCGATGTTTCGTTGTACCAATTGTAACAAACTACGGTTGTTTTTGCGGTCGTTTTCGGTCTTGGAGAGCAGTTCGTTGGCCGCGCGAATCTCGGCCTGAGCGGCGTCGATCTCCCGTTGCAACTCTTCGACACTCTGCCCCTGTGTGCCGGCCAATGCGATCAGCAGCAGGGTCAGTGTCGTAAAAAACCGTTTGATACCTATCCCGTTCATAGTTGCTTTTTGTCACTTATGTTACTTTCCTTCGACCAATTTCAGGCGGCTTTCGATCTCATCTGCATCGTAACCCGCCTCTTCTGCCTTTTTCCAATAGACCGAGGCCATGAAGTATTCGTTCAGTTTGTAAAGGATGTCGCCGTAGTGGATCAACAGCTCCTTGTTGTTGTCCCGATCCAGCGCAACGGCCTGACGCAGAGCGACCCGCGCCTCGCTGTAACGCCCTAATTGATAGAGAATCCAGCCGTAGGTGTCGATGTAGGTGGGGTTGCCCGGTTCAAGCTCCATCACCCGAGCGATCATGGCCAGTGCTTTTTCCAACTCCCGATTTTCGAGGCTCAGGAAATAGCTGTAATTGTTCAGCACCATGATGTTGTCCGGGTCGTATCGCAGGGCTTTCTCGTAATAAGAAAAAGCGTCGTGCCGTCCGGCGAGGCTATCGCGTTGGTACACAAGGTCGCCGATGGTGCCCAACATAACGCTCCGAAGCGAGTCGTTTCGGAGCCGGGTCAGTGCTTTTTCGGGGTTTTTGCCTGTTCGGATCAGGGATTCGCTGTAATTGTAAATGGCACTCAGGTTCTCCGGATCGTATTTCAGTGCCTGCCGGTAATAGCTGGCCGCCGCCGCCGAAAGGCTGTCGCGTTGGTGGGCAATTTGCCCCATGGAGCTGTACAGGGTGCTTTTTACCGAATCCGAGGGCGCAAAAGGCAGGGCATCGTCGAGCGTCCGGATCGCTTCGTCGTACTGACCGGTGTGGTATTGGGCGACGCTTTTGGTGAGGTAGAGTTCCATGTTTCCGGGGTATCGCGCCAATGCCTGATCGGCGTAATAGCTGACCGAATCGCTCTGCTGAAGGTGGGCTTCGATGTCGATTACCGTTTGGTACAATTCGATGTCGTCGTGGCTGAGAAGGGCGTTTTTGTAGGTCTGCAACGCCTCTTCGATCTGTCCGCTGTTGATTTGGTGCTCGGCGTACAGGTTGATGACCTCAAGCCGGGTGGGGTATTTGAAGGCTAATGTGTTCACCAAATCGTTGACTGCGAAATAGTGTTGCTGGTAAAAGGTCGGATTTTTAATGACCTCGTTGAAGAACGAGAGCTTCTCTTCCAGCGGGAGCATATCGGAGCTGAAGAGCTGTTTGGTGGCCGAAAGAAAGCCCTCCATGTTGCCTCGCAGGCGGTAAAAATCGGCCAGCGAGGTCAGTGCCCCCACATCGTCGGGGTCGATGCTCAGGGCCTGTTGAAAGGCTTCCATGGCCAGAGAATCCTTTCCCGTTTCGGCGTACAAATCGCCCAATATCACGAAATTACGGCTGTCATAAGGCGAATTGACGGTCATCTCCTGCCCCTCGGCAATGGCTCGGTCGATCATCCCGGTGTTGATTAACAGCTGACGCCGGTACCCGGACAGCTCCTCGATGTAGCCAAAACGCACCTCGGCCGAGTCCAACACCGCGAGTGCCGTGTAGGGCGACCCGGTTTCGTCGTACAGCGCGGCGAGGTAACGGTAGTTTTCGGGGCTGTTCGGGTTTTGGCGGAGAATCCGGAGGTAAACCTCGCGCGCCGAAGCGTAATCCTCGTTCAGGATGTAGAGCCGTCCCAACTGTTGTTGGTACCAGCTGTTTTCGGGGTCTAATTGCACCGCCTTGCGGCTGTATGCCAACGCCTGTTTGGGGTCGGTGGGGAGCAAAAGCCCGGCTAACTCGAAACAAGAGGGCGCGTGGAGCGAGTCATGTCTCAGTGCTTGGAGAAAATACTCCGTGGCACCCTCCGGGTCGTTGTCAATGACCTGTGCCCGAATGCCTTCGAGGTAATAATAGGAAGCCTGTCGCTCGGTGGGGAACTCCTCGGGCGGCGGAGCGACGTGCCAAGCCGCCGTGTCGATCCGCTCGCCCGTTGTGTCCGCCGTCGATGCCGTCGGGCGGAGGGAGGTACACGCCGCCAAAAAGAGCATGAAACCTATCGGCAATATGGCTAAACGGATACGCACAGGATCGGATATTCCTTACTTATGATTATCCCCCGATGGCCGAGTCGAATTGGCCGAGGAAACGTAAATCGTTCTCGAAATAGAGCCGCAGGTCGCGCACGCCGTATTTCAGCATCGTGATCCGTTCGATCCCCATCCCGAAGGCGAAACCGGTGTATTTTTTGGAGTCGATTCCGCAGGCTTCCAAGACATTGGGGTCGACCATGCCACACCCCATGATCTCCAACCACCCCGTTCCCTTGCAGACGTTGCACCCCTTGCCACCGCAGAGGTTACACGACACGTCGACCTCGGCCGACGGCTCGGTAAAGGGGAAATAGGAGGGACGCAGGCGAATGTCGGCCTTTTCGCCGAACATCTCCTTGGCGAAATAGAGGATCGACTGTTTCAGGTCGGCAAACGACACATTTTCATCAATATAAAGCCCTTCGACTTGATGAAAAATGCAGTGTGCCCGGGCGGAGATCGCCTCGTTGCGGAAGACGCGCCCGGGGCAGATCACCCGGATGGGCGGCTTCTGGCTCTCCATGACCCGCACCTGAATCGAGCTGGTGTGTGTTCGCAAGAGGATATCCGGGTTCTTTTCGATGAAAAACGTGTCCTGCATATCGCGGGCCGGGTGTTCCGGCGGGAAGTTCAGCGCAGAAAAGACGTGCCAATCGTCCTCGATCTCCGGCCCTTCGGCCACGGTGTAGCCCAAGCGTTTGAAAATGGCCTCGATTTGATTTTTGACCAGCGAAATCGGGTGGCGCGCCCCCAAGCGGTCGTTGCTCCCCGGACGGCTCAAATCGTCGCTCTGAGGGCCTTGCTCTGCGCTTTCCAGCCCGGCTTTGAGCGTGGCGAGTTTCTCCTGTATGGCGTTTTTAAGCGCATTGATGGGGCCTCCGAGTGTTTTTTTCTGTTCCGGGGGAACCTGCTTGAATTGCTCCATCAGGGCGTTCAGCTCCCCTTTTTTACCTAACATCCGGATGCGGAACTCCTCGATTTCCGCCGCAGATTTGGCCGTGAAGGCTTGGGTCTGCTCGGTCAGTTGGCGAATTTTATCAATCATATTTTTATTTTTTTCCTTTGTGACGGACTTTCATCTGCTTGATATAGACATCCCGGCGGGGACGGTCGCGGTAATCGGTCGATAGGGCGGCGATTTTGTCGACCACCTTTTGCCCCTTGATTACCCGGCCAAAAACGGTATAGGCACCGTCCAACTCGGGCGTTCCCCCGATGGTTTTGTACACCTCGGCTCGCTCGGGCGGGATGATGACTCCCATCTGCTGCATCTTCGCACTGAGCAACGAGTCGGTCTGAATTTGCCCGGTGACGATGTAAAATTGCGAACCGGAGGACTCTCGTTCGGGGTTGACCTCGTCCGGCATCCGTGCGGCGGCCAGTGCGCCCCGGTGGTGGAACAGATCGCCGCGAATCTCTGCCGGGATCGGGTCACCGGCGCTCGTTGCGCCATAGACCGCTGTGTAAAGCGACATTTTGCTGGTCGGATCGCCCGCCTGAATCATAAAATCTTCGATCACGCGGTGGAAAAGCACCCCGTTGTAGCTTTTGTCCTCTGCCAAGCGGACGAAATTGTCGCGGTGCAATGGCGTTTGGTCGTAGAGCATCACCTCGATTTTCCCCATAGAAGTCGAGATAACAACCCGCGTTTCGCCCGTGCCCGATGCCCGGATGACCGCCTCGGCGGCTTTTTCTTCGGCAGGAGAGGGACCCTCTTTCGTTTTCGCCCAGATATCACTATCTTGCAGACAAAACAGCGTAAGAAGCGCGATGAGACAAAATCTTATCATATCTTTGTATTGTTATTCGTTTTAACGTACAAAGATAACAAGTTAATGCCAAAGAGCCAATAAAAAAGGGATGAAACGGGTTTGCCTCTCTATTTTGTTACTGATCTTGCTGGTCTTGCCGCGCGCGCAGGCCCAGCGAATCGGTGTGGTGTTCAGCGGCGGCGGTGCCAAAGGGCTTTACCACATCGGCATCCTGAAGGCTTTGGAGGAGAATCAAATACCGATCGACTACATCGCCGGAACCTCGATGGGGGCGATCATTGCCGGGCTGTACGCCATTGGATACACCCCGCAAGAGATGGCCGACCTCTTCCTTTCGGATCAGGTTCGGCTCTGGATGTCGGGGCGGATCGAGAGCGAGTACATGTATTATTTCAACCGGATGCAACCGCGTCAGGATATGGTTACGCTCAATCTCGACCTGCGGTCGAAGACCAATATCGCCGTGATTCCGACCAGTTTGGTGCCTTCGACCCAGATCGACATGGCTTTTAACGAGATATTCGCCCCTTCGACAGCCTATTCCGGTGGCGATTTCGACCGGCTGATGGTGCCCTTTCGCTGTGTGGCCTCCGATGTGTTCAATAAGCGGCAGATCGTTTACGAGGGGGGTGACATCGGGCAGGCCATCCGCGCCTCGATGACCATCCCGATGGTGTTCCGTCCGTTGAAGGCCGATTCGGTGTTGCTCTATGACGGCGGGATTTTCAACAATTTCCCGTGGGAGCCGCTCGAAGCCGAATTTCAGCCCGATCTGTTTATCGGCGGAAAGTGCGTCAAGGGGTTGCCCAATCCCGACGAGACCAACATCTTGGAGCAGATCGAAGCGATCACCATGATGCACACCGATTTCGACCTGCCCGAGGGGCGTGGCATCCTGATCGAACGGGTTTTCGACGACGTGGGGATCCTCGATTTCGGCCGGGCGCAATACGTGATGGATGTGGGATATGCCGACGCCATGGCGATGATGGACTCGATCAAGGCGCGTGTTTCGCGGCGACAACCCCCCGAGGAGCTGGCCAATCGGCGGCTGACCTATCGCTCCGAATTGCCGGAGCTGGTCTTCAACGACTATCAGGTCGAGGGGCTGAGCACCGATCAGTCCGGTTATGTGCGCCGGATGTTGGGGCTTGACGACCGGCAGGCTCGTGCGTTTGATTATCAGGATTTTAAATCGGCCTATTTCAAAATTTTGTCCGAGGGCGAAATCATCGGGGACTATCCCGAGATGACATACAGCGACTCCACCGGATTTTTTACCGTCAATCTGCCCCTGCGGAGCAAGCCGAGTTTCCGGGTCAAGTTCGGGGGCAACATCTCTTCGACATCGCTCAATCAGGCCTATTTTGGGCTGGAGTACAAGACGATCGCCCAAAGCGCCCATACCTTTAATTTCGACGGGAATTTCAGCGGAGTCTATACCTCCATGCGGGCGGGGTGGCGCACCGATTTTTACCTGCGCTCGCCGGTCTATATCGACCTGCGCTACAACTACAACGACTACAATTACCGCCGAGGTTCCAATTGGTCGCGCTTTAGCCGCTTCGGATACCACGGATACCGGGATCATTACCTGTCGGCCTCCTTCGGGATACCGTGGGGGTGGAGTTCGGCGATCCAATTCCGCTTCAATGTGGGCGAGAACCAATTCGAATATTACGACCGAAATAACATCCTCCAGCAATTCGGCACCTCCGACCAAACCCGGTTTCAATTCTATGGCGCGCAGATCGAGGCGACCACTCGCACACTGAATTACGCCCAATTCCCCACCCGGGGGATTGCGCAAAGCGTCTCGGCCATCTATGTCAACGGCCGCGAAAGTTTTACGCCTGGCGAGAATTTTGCTCCGACAGCCGAGTCGGTGGCCGCCGGATTGGCGTGGGACGGAATAACGAACCCCTTCCCCGGCCAGGCACATCGTAGTTGGCTGGGCGGACATTACTCACGGCAGGAGTATTTCCCACTGAAGAAATGGTTATCGCTGGGCTATCACGTGGAGGCGGCCTATACCACCCTCCCCGATTTTTATACCGTTCATGCGACCAATTTCGTCTCGCCGTCGTTTATGCCGACCCCTTACAGCCAGTCGCTGTACATGGATCAATTCCGAAGCAAAGCGTTTTTGGGGCTGGGTGTGATGCCAACGCTCGAATTTGCCGAAAATTTTTACCTGAAAAACAGCGCGTACTTCTTTCTCTCCGATCAATTCCTCGACGATGGCCTGCATCTGAAAGACCAAATGAAGTACATCCTCGATTTTTCGCTGGTCTATCAAAGTCCGATCGGGCCTGTGAGCCTGACCGTCACCAATTTTGAGGAGGCAACCCGCCGCCGCAGTTTCGTGGTCTTTAACTTTGGTTATACCCTGTTCAACAAGCGGGGACTGTTCTATTAAACGCCTCCGAAAACCCCGATTTGACCCTCCCCCATGAAGCGAACACTAACCCAACTGATCGACCGGCTTTACCTCCCCTTTGTTCGGCCTTACGTCCCTCGCGATATGTTTCGGTACGCGGTCTGTGGCGGGGCCAATATGGTTTTCGATTGGTTGCTCTTCTTCGTTTGCTACCATTTTCTCTTCGAGAAAATGGATTGGCACTTAGGTTTTGTCGTCATTTCTCCCTATGTGGCCGCCTTGTTGGTCAGTTCCCCGATTTCGACACTCACCGGCTTTTGGTTGCAAAAAAATATCACCTTTCAGGCCTCGCCCTTGCGGAGCACGACTCAGCTGGTGCGCTATGTCTTGGTTTATCTGGCCAACCTGCTGATTAAATACGCCGGGCTGAAGCTGTTGGTGGGCGCGTTCGGCTTTTGGCCACTCCCCTCGAACATGGCCCTCACCCTCCTCACGGTGATCTTTAGCTTCCTGATGCAGAAGTACTTTACTTTTTGGCATCCGAAAGAAAATCTCTAATAGACTGAAGCAGAAAAGACCTACCACCTCCCCCTTGCCTATCGGCTCGGGTACTCCTCCTTCCCCGAAGGAGGAGATTCTTCACTTGATAAATATAGATAGAGAAAGTCCCCTCCTTCGGGGAAGGAGGGGTGCCCGATAGGGCGGGGTGGTAGGTTTTTGCCTCAATCGAAGAGCATTCCGTCGGTGTCGATGGTGAACGAGATTCCGTTTTGGGTCACGGTGGCCAGCCCCTCTTCGGAGAAGGAATAGGCTTCGTTGTAGAGCAGGGGAATCACCAATTTGCCACGCCGGTCGATATAGCCGTATTTATCCTCCCGCCGCACGGAGGCCAGGTCGCACGAGAAGTCGAAGATAAAGTCGAACGCTTGGTCGGACACCGCCGCTCCGCTCCGGTCGTACAGCCTCCAGTCGCCGTAATCCCCGCTCGCTAAGACCACCCCGTTGTCTGAACGCCAGCGGAGGTCTTCGTAGATCGGGGCGAGAATTTCCCGCCCGCTTTTGTCGATCAATCCGAACCGTTCGTCCAGCTTGACCACCGCGAGACCCTCGTCGAAGGCCTCTGCCCAATCGTACCGGAAAGGGATCGCCGTGTTGCCAGCGCGGTCGACATAGCCGTATTTTCCGGCTTGCTCGGCCACAGCAAGGCCTTCGTCGAAAGCAGAGACGAGGCGATAGGGAAGCTCTTTTGCCGGAGCCGAAACCGGGGCACTCTCTCTTCTCTCCCGGAAAAAGGTGCCTCCGACCGGGGCAGTGAGCCACAGGTCGCGCCACGCGCTTTCGCCGAGGTCGTTGAATACCAATACCTCGCCTATCTTTAGCGTCGGCTCTTCCCCGCTTGCGACCGGATAACGGTCGGCCACATAGCGGCGCAGGTCATAGCTGTTTTCGGTGGCTCGGAGCGGACAGCAGGCGATTCTTGTCGCTCCGCGATCGTTCACGGCCACGTCGATCGTTTTTGACCGCACCGTGTACCGGGGGCGGTCCTCCTCGTCGCGCACCACGCTGACCCCTGCGAGGGTTTTGAAACGTCCCGCCGGGTTGAGAAACGCTTCCAAAAAGTTATCTATGGTTGGTGTTTTCATCGTTTTCAAGATATAAGATTGACGCTTATTGAGCCGATACGAAGCATACCGATCAGGTCGTTCATCGAGGCGTTGTAACTCATGCCCCGGCATTTTTCGGGCGTTCGGGTGCCGGTGATGGCGGCGATCTCCGGGTGGTAGATTTCGGGCATTGGGCTGGACATCCGATAGAGCATCCGGGCATAGGGCGTGTCGGGCAACTCTTCTTCCGACTCGGGGAAGAGGATGCTTTGCCGCTCGGGGGCGTTGCCGATGTAGATATTCATCAACAGCACCGAGCCGTCGGCAGTCTTCAGCTCCCGCAATTTTTCGGCGGTGGCCAACAATTCGGCCTCTTCGGCATCGGTGGCCTCGCCGTCGGAGATGTGGAAGACGATCGGCGGGAAACAGGCGTGGGTGGCATAGCGGCGTGTCCAATCGTAGAGCAATCGCCAAACCTCCTGCAAGGCCATCGCCAGCGGGGTTTTGCCCAGCGCCTGAGGTTTAACCCACGATTTGGTCTCCAGGGTCGAGATCGTCCGGTTTCCGTCGGGCAGGATGCGCTCGATAAAGGTTTTGAGGGTGTCGACCGGGGCATGGGCCAATTCGTCCGGCTTGCGAAAGACCGGGTGGCTATTGCCCTGAGGAAGCAACGACCAGACGCGCTCCCCGCCATAGCCCAGCACGGCGATGTCGAGGTAGTCGCGGTAGCCCTCATCGCGTTTACACCGGTTGACCAATTCCGAGACGGCACTGTTAATCAGGTAGGCGACGGCCTCGGCCTTTGTGAAAGTCTGGCCGTTGAACTGCACTTTTTCCTCCATCGAACCGGATAGGTCGAGTAGGAAGACGAATGCGGTGGGCGTTTTGCGCGTGATGCGCGCGGAGTATTGTTTTTCGTTCATCGGGTTGAGTTTTGATTGATCTATTTATGGGTTTCTGAGGCGTTTTAAGCCGCTTTTAAGCGGTTTTCAGGGCATTTCGGGGGGGGTAAATAGGGGAGTACAGGGCTGACCGTGCGGATAATTCTCCCGCCCTGTTTATGCAAAACAACGCTTTGCGCGGGCACTCCGGGTGTTCCGGCCGTTTCGGCCATCGCCCTCCCGTTGCGAAATCCAAAGGCAAAGGCATAAACCGGCTCCACAAGCCACTTACCCCGAGGGTCGATGTAGCCGAACCGGTCGTTTTGGGCGACCACCGCCGCGCCCTCGCGGAAATCGAAGGCGTGTTCAAAGGCCGGGGCGATGACCGGCGAGCCTGTCGGGTCGATGTAACCCCATTTCCCGCCCTGCCGCTGAACGGCGGCCAACCCCTCGCAGAACGGGCGGCAACGATCGAAAGCCGGAGCAACGACCGCTCGCCCTGTGAGGTCGATATAGCCCCATTTTTCGCCCTTTCGGACAGCGGCTCGTCCGCCGGAGAACGATTTGGCCTCGTCGTAGGCCGAAGCGTCGATCCGTTTTACCCCGCGCCGGTCGATGTAGGTGTATTTCTTCCCCAAACGCACGAGTGCCAACCCCTCGCCAAAGGGGTGCCCGTCGTCGTAAATGGCCTCGGTCAGGTGCTCGCCTTGCGGGGAACGGTAGCCGTAGAAACCGTTTTGGCGGTAAAGTTCCGGGGTATCCGCATAGGTATCCTTATTTATATCAGTACTCACCGCCGACAATTTGCCCGTCCGCTCCTGTGCCTCGGCAATTTGTTGCAACACATCAGGCAGGTCGGGAATTTCGGGCGCGGGCCACGACAGCCGTGCGGCCAATTGATAGAGAGCACTCTGCCCGCTGTCGACCCAATGGGCTTTGATTCGGTGCAGGGCCTCGCACTGCCCACGCACGGCCTCCTGCGGGTCGAAGAGCAGTTTCTCGTCTTCCGCCGCGTCGAAGCCTTCCGGAAATTCGGCCAGCGCATAGAGTGCGGTGCCGATCAGGGCGAGGGAATAGTCGTCCAAATGGCGGTTGTAAAAGCGCGCATCGCGCAGGGGGTGCTGAAATCCGGGCGTTCCCAACTCCACCGAGAGATTCCCGGCCAGCTCGGGAATAAAGGCGCTGTCGAAGTCGATCAGGCGAAGCTCCCCGGAGGGGGTGACAATCAGGTTCTCCGGCTTCAGGTCGCCGTGTGCCCACACCTGCCCGACCAGCTCCAGCGACAGGGCGGTAAACCGCCGAGCCATCGCACGGATCGCCCCCCGCTCTTTAGCCTGACACTGCTCTGTCAGCCACCGGCGGAGCGTAACTCCTTCTGTCCAAGGCCTCAGCAAAGCCGAATGGTAAGAGCCGTTCCCCAGGCCGTCGTAAACATAAAGTTCGTCCCGAAGCAGTCGACAGGACGAATCGAACAGGGAAGAGTTCAACGAGTTCAAATAATCTATCACGCGCCCTTGTCGTTCTTCCTGCCCCGGGGCGGTGGTCATATAACATTTCATTGCACATTTCACCCCGTCAACGAAGAGCTTGAAAATAATGGCGTTGCTCCCGCTCTGAAAATCAATCTCACCCCGCTTGTCCTCAGCAAAAACGACATTGTTCAAGCTCCGGAATCGCCCCTCCGGATTCCGTGCCAAGTCTAAATAATGCGCTATAAGGGTTGTCGGCATAACAACTTCTTTCTGTTAGGTGGCAAATATAGTTTTAGTTTTTATTAAAAATAATTATTGTGTTACAAAACATTTAAAATCGAACTGAAATTCGGTTTTCAAACATGGCAGACAGATGGACAAAAACAGCTCTGAGGGGAACACAAAAACCTACCACCTCCCCCTCGCCTGTCGGCTCGGGTACTCCTCCTTCCCCGAAGGAGGAGACTTTTTGTCTAATTCCCCTCTTTTTCTATCTAATAAAATCCCCTCTTTCTGGGGAAGTGGGGATTTTATTCAGTGAAAGTTTCTTAAGCGAAATTCTCCTCCTTCGGGGAAGGAGGAGTACCTTTGCTAAAAGCAAAGGGGAGGTGGTAGGTCTTTTCTTTATTTTTTTCGTCTTTCGTCTTTAAATGTCACTTCTTCAGATTTTTACACTGATTCCAAATAGTGATCGACCCCCTCTTCAAAATCGGCTTTCAGCTCTTCTATGGTCGCTCCCTCGTAAGTAATCGCGTCTTTGTTCATGCCGAGCACCTTGCCGAACAGAATGTTATCCTCCTCGCTGTAATCGACACTGCCGATGTAGCCTTTATACTTCAAATTTCCCATGGTTATTTCTCTGGTTATCGGGCATTCATCACCTGATTCTGTTTGCTGATGCTTTCCATGTGGATCGCGTTCAAGATGATCGAAATAAACTCTTTGCTCAGTTTCAGCTGGTCGGATTGGGCGAGTATCCGGTCGACGATGTCGGACCAGCGGCCGCTTTGCAGAATGGTCACGTCGTTGTCGCGTTTGACCTGCCCGATCGACTCGGCCACGACCATTCGGCGGCTCAACAGGTCGAAAACTTCCGCGTCGATCTGGTCGATTTCGGCGCGGAAGCCGTCCAACGCCTGCACAAATTCGGGCTTGTCGACCTTCTCCTTGCGCCAATGGATCGAGTTCAAAAGGGTCACCAAGTCGCTCGGCACCAACTGCTGTTCCGGGTCGCTCCAAGCCTCTTGCGGGCAAATGTGGCTTTCGACAATCAGCCCGTTGAAGTTGAGGTCGGCACATTTTTGCGCCACTTCGGCCAGATACTCCCGTTTACCGGCGATGTGCGAGGGGTCGCCGATGATGGGCAGTTCGGGCATCCGGTGCTGCATCTCAATGGCCAAGTGCCACATCGGGTTGTTGCGGTAAATGCCGCCGACCGCCGAAAAGCCCCGGTGGATCAGTCCGATGTTCTCGATGCCGACCTTGCGCAGGCGTTCCACCGCGCCGACCCAGAGGTTGATGTCGGGGTTCATCGGGTTTTTGACCAACACAACGGTGTCGGTACCGCGCAGGGCATCGCAAATATCCTGTACACTGAAGGGGTTGACCGTCGTCCGGGCACCCACCCAAAGGATGTCGACCCCGAAGGCCAGCGCGCTCTCCACGTGTTTGGCCGTGGCCACTTCGACGGCGATCGGCAATCCCGTTTCGGCCTTGGCGCGAGCCATCCACGCCAGCCCCGGAAGCCCGACCCCTTCGAACGACCCCGGTTTGGTGCGCGGTTTCCACACCCCGGCGCGCAGGACATCGACCAGGCCCGTGGCGGCGATCTGTCGGCAGGTTTCGAGCGTTTGTTCTTCGGTCTCGGCACTGCATGGCCCCGAGATAATCAGGGGCCGTTTTTCTGTCAATGAAAATTTAGTCATGGTATGCTGTTTTTTATTGTTTGTCTCTGTTTATTCGAGTATTTTCTTGATGCTATTCGCTTTCTCCATGGTGGCCATCAGTCCTGCCGTGTCGTCGCGTTCGAGCATCTTCCGAATGACTTGCAATTGGTGGATATGCTCCCGTAAAACGTCTAACACGTTGTATTTATTCTGCATAAAGATCGGCAACCACGTCTGTGGCGAACTCTTGGCCAACCGCACCGTGCTCTCGAAACCCGACCCCGCCAAGTCGAAAATGTGCGAGGTTTCGCGCTCCTTTTCCAACACGGTGAGTGCCAGCGCAAAGGAGGTAATGTGCGAAATGTGGCTGATGTAGGCCGTGTGGGTGTCGTGCTCCTCGGCGCCCATGTAGAGGATCGGCATCCCGATCCGGGTGTAAATCGCTTCGACCCGCTCCAGCGCGTCGGCATCCGAAGCCTCTGCCTCGGCGATGACCACCGTCCGGCCGGTAAATGCCCCTTTCACTGCCGCCTCCGGGCCGCTGTACTCCGTCCCCCACATGGGGTGGGTGGCCACAAAACGCCCCCGGTTCGGGTGCATCGAAATGGTCTCGCACAGCTCCTGCTTGGTCGAACCCATCTCCATGACCACCTGATCCTTCCGAATCTTGTTCAGTATCTTGATCGCCAGCATCGGAATGGCATTCACCGGGATTGCCAGCACAATCAGATCGGCCTCCGTGACCGCCTCGTCCATCGTCACCACCCGGTCGACCAACCCCAAGGCCAACGCCCGCTGGGCGTTTTCGGTGTTGTTGTCCACCCCCAAAATCTCGTCGCTCAACCCGTTGTCCTTCAGTGACAAGGCAAACGAACCCCCGATCAAACCGATCCCTATTATCGCTGTTTTCATAGCCGTGTTTTGATTTTTTCCAATGATTTTTCCAACACCTCCACCGGCGCGCAGAGGCTGATCCGCAGGTACCGTTCGCCCTGCGACCCGAAAATGCCTCCCGGTGTGATGAAAACCCCACACTCGTAGAGGATTTTGTCGCTGTACGCATAGCCGTCGTCCGCGCCCTCGGGCAGTTTTCCCCAAACAAACAGGCCGGCCTGATCGAGGGTATAAGTGCATCCGATTGCATCCATAATGGCATAAGCCGCCGCCTGACGGCTGTAATAGGTGGCGTTCAGCGCTTGGTACCACTCCTCGCCGAGGTTCATCGCCGCCGTCGCCGCCGCCTGCATGGGGTAGAACATCCCCGAGTCCATGTTGCTCCG
>JAISHQ010000051.1 GCA_031262465.1 Rikenellaceae bacterium | reverse complement strand
GTTCGTCCGGAAGCAGTACCCGCTCAAGTGGCTCTTCATCCCGAAGTAGCTCTTCGTCCCGGAATAGCAGTGGCAGTTCACGCAGTAACAGCAGTTCCGGTTCTCGGCGATAAGGTTGGATTTTATGAACATAAAAAACGTGCAAACCCCTATCGGTTTGCACGTTTTGCTTTTATGCCACTAAGTCTATTTTAATAGCCTGTCGATATCTTCTTTGAGTTTCGGAAGGTGCTTGGTGACTATGTACCAAATAATTGAGTCGTCAACCTTGTCGTATCCGTGAGCGACATAGTTGCGCGTGTCCACAATTTTACGGGCAGAGGTGATCGGGAAATCGGGAGTGATTTTAAGAATACGGTTCGTGGCTTCGCCGATAATCTCAAGCTCGCGTTCCACGCCCCGGCGCAACATTTTTTTCTGCAAATAGACGTAAAAGTTGCGTTCTTTGCCCAAATTCTCAGCCAAATAACTCTCGATAGAATCTATGGCAACTTGAATGTCGTACAGCGACTTGTTTATATCTTCACGCTGCTGCATAAATTAACTGTTTTGTCCGATTGACGCTTGCAATAAAGTAGGGGTTGGATAGTGAATTTTCAGTTACCAAATCGACATCCCGACCCAGCAAATCCTCCAAAGCCCACGCCAACTCAAAATAGTTGTCTCCATACTCTTCGAACGACAAACCCTCTTCAAACGCAATTAAAAAGTCAAAGTCGCTTTTCTCGTTGAATGCGCCCGTGGTAGCGGAGCCGAATAGGTACATCGTCGCCACGCGGTTCTTTTTGCAAAGTGCCAGCAACTCGGGCAGGTGTTGTGCGATGATCGGATTCATAACCTTGCGTTTTAATGCTCCTTGCAAATATAGTGCAAGTCGAGCGATAAGCCAAATTTATTTGAGACTCCCTAAAAAAAGCAAAAACCGCTCCCGGTGGGGGCGGTTTTTGAATTTCTCCGTTAAAAGAATTTCTTAGGCTACTTGTTAGGACGGAAGCGAACTATTTTTTCGCCGCTTCAACAGATGCTTTACGGAACTCTTTCAGCAACTTGGTCAGTTCCAAAGCGGCTTTACGGGCACGGGTTCCGGCTGCTTTGTTGCTCTTGGTCAATTGCAATTCGGCGTTCGTCGTAAACGCGGCGATTTGCTCCTCGATTTGTTTCACCAGTTTCTGCATAGTTTAAGCAAATTAAATGATTAATACCGATCACAAAACTAACTAAAAATTAGAAAAAACAAAGCTATCTTCCTGAAAAATATCACTAAAACTCAATTTTTTTACGTGTTTATCGAAAATTTTCACCCTGCCACTCTTCGAAAAGCAGAAAAACAGTCGGTACGCGCTCCTCGCCCAACAGGGCGGCAAACGCCTCGGAATAGCGTTGGATCGTCCGGGAAAGCTCCTTGTAATCGACCGTGTAGGTTTCCATGAAATCTTCCAAGGGAAGATCGGAAGGATTTTTCTCTTTTTGTTTCGACAGCCACAACAGACGTTCGCGGCGCACCGTCTCGATCTCGGTACAGAAGCGGGTATAGAGCGGCCAAAAAGCGGTCTGCTCCTCGGCGCTCAGGTGTAGTTTTTCCACAAAATCGGCCTTTTGCTCGGGCGATATGACCACCTCGGGGATGTCGACTGCCGGTTCCGGTTGCCCGCCGATCAGGTAAACAAACAGGTAGGCGATGCCGACCATCAGCCCGAACATAGCCAATAGGGGCAACAGCGCCCGCACCGCGTGCGACTTTTTTCCGGAGGGTTCCTGCTCAGGGGAAATGTCCTCCGCTGTTTCGGTTTCCGTTTTGGCTTCTGTCTCCGTTTCGCCGGGTGTTTCGCCCCGCAGGATCGCCTCTTCCTGCTCGGTCAGGCGGTATCCTCTTTTCGTCGTTTTCATGGGGCTAAAGGTAAGCAAATCCGAAAAAAATCCCTATTTTTGTGGCTCAATTCAATCGCCATGTCCACACAATCCACACAATCCGAAGGCATACATTACCACAAGGAGGAGCACTACAACAGCGAGGCCCTCGAAAAACTGCAATTCCACTACGGCGAAATTCTCAAACTCTTGGGTGAAGACCCCGCGCGCGAAGGGCTGTTGAAGACCCCCGAGCGGGTGGCCAAGGCCATGGGCTTTTTGACCCAGGGCTACGACCAAGACCCGGCCGAGGTGTTGCTCTCGGCCAAATTTCGCGAGGAGTACAAGCAGATGGTCATTGTCAAGGACATCGAGCTGTACTCGATGTGCGAACACCACCTGATGCCCTTTTTCGGAAAGGCACACGTGGCCTATATCCCCAACGGGTACATCACCGGCCTCTCCAAAATCGCCCGGGTGGTCGAGATATTTTCCCGCCGGTTGCAGGTCCAGGAGCGGCTGACCGTCCAAATCCGCGACTGCATCCAGCAGACACTCAACCCCATGGGGGTGGCTGTGGTCATCGAGGCCGCCCATATGTGTATGCAGATGCGCGGGGTGCAGAAACAAAATTCGGTCACAACGACCTCCGCCTTTACCGGCGTATTTATGAACCAAATTCAGACCCGACAGGAGTTTATTGAGCTGATTGGTCATCGACTAAAATAAAAAGAGTAAATAATATGAGCGGATTTTTCGGATGCGTATCCAAAAAAGAGTGTGTGGCCGATGTGTTTTACGGCACAGACTACCATTCCCACCTCGGCACCAAACGCGCCGGGATGGCCTTTTACACCGGCGGACGCTTTGTCCGGTCGATTCACAGCCTGGAAAATTCCTATTTCCGCACCAAATTTGAAGACGATTTGGGGCGGTTCGCCGGCTCCCGCATGGGGATTGGGGTGATTAGCGACACTGAGTCCCAGCCCATCACGCTCACCTCGCACTTGGGACGTTTTGCCGTTGTCACCATTGGCCGCATCGACAACATCGAGCAGATCACCGCCCAGTTGCTAAATGAGCGGGTCAATTTCGCCGAGCTGTCCGATTCTACGATCAACGCCACCGAGTTGGTGGCCATTCTCGTCAGCCGGGCCGATAGCTTTGAGGAGGGCATCCGCCGGGTCAACGACACGATCAAAGGCTCGTGCAGTTACCTGATCCTGACCGATCACGGCATCTACGCCTGCCGCGACAAATTCGGGCGTACCCCGGTGGTGATCGGCAAAAACGAGAGCGGGTACGTGGCCGCCACCGAGAGTTCGTCGTTTACCAACCTCGGGTACGAATTGGTGCGCGACTTGGGTGCCTATGAGGCTGTTTTTATGACCGACGAGGGCATAAAAACGGTCGTTCCTGCTGGTCGGCGGAAGCAGGTCTGCTCGTTCATGTGGGTTTATTACGGCTATCCTTCGTCCTATTACGAGGGGATCAACGTCGAGCAGACGCGCTATCACTGCGGCGGTGCGCTGGCACGTCGCGATGCGGGGCAGTTGGAGGAGATCGACTACGTGGCAGGCATTCCCGACTCGGGGATCGGCCACGCCGTGGGGTACAGCAACGAGAAACGGGTGTCCTACAAACGCGCCTTTGTCAAATACACCCCGACTTGGCCGCGCAGTTTTATGCCTGCCAATCAGAATATGCGCGATTTGGTCGCTAAAATGAAGCTGATCCCGAACCGGGAGTTGACCGACGGGGCGAAGATCGTCTTTCTTGACGACTCGATCGTGCGCGGAACCCAGCTCAAAGACAACGTCTGCAAACTTTTCGAGGCCGGAGCCAAAGAGGTGCATATCCGCATCGCCTGTCCGCCGCTGGTCTTCCCTTGTACCTTCATCAACTTTTCGGCCTCGCGTTCGTCGTTCGACCTGATCGCCCGCCGCGTGATCCGCCAGTTGGAGGGCACCGAAGATTTCAGCGAAGAGACCCTGCAAAAATACGCCGATCCGGACTCGGAACAGTACGCCCGGATGGTCGAAACCATGCGCCGCGAGATGGGGCTGACCTCCCTGCGTTTCATGCGGTTAGATGACTTGGTGCGCGCCATAGGCCTGCCCAAAGAGGAGCTGTGTACCCATTGCTGGGACAATTCCAGCGAGATGTAAACATTCACTATGCAACAAAAACAGAAGCCACTTATATTTATCACCAACGACGACGGCTACCGGGCCAAGGGGCTGAATGCGCTGATCGACGCACTGCGCCCGCTGGCGCGGATATTGGTCGTGGCTCCCGACGATGTCCGCTCGGGGATGTCGCACGCCATTACCATGGGCTTGCCGCTTTTCCTGCGTCAGGTGCGTCAGGAGGAGGGGCTTGAGGTCTGGGCCTGTTCCGGTACGCCGGTCGACTGCGTAAAATTGGCTTTCGACTCGGTGATGACGGAAATGCCCGTGCTGGCCCTTTCGGGGATCAACCACGGGTCGAACTCGGCGGTGAGCGTCATCTATTCCGGCACGATGGGCGCGGCCATGGAGTGCAGTTTCTACAACGTGCCCTCGATCGGCCTCTCGCTGTTGGATCACAGCCCCGATGCCGATTTTACGGGTGCGGTCCGATACAGCCTGAAGATCATCGAGCGGGTGCTTGGCGAGCAGAATCCCGATCTGCCGATGTGCCTCAATGTCAATGTGCCCAATATCCCCGCCGACGAGATTCGGGGCATCCGGGTGTGTCGCCAAAACAAGGGCTATTGGCGCGAGGAGTTCGAGCGGCGCGAAGACCCGCGAGGCCGCGACTACTATTGGCTGACCGGTGCCTTCCTCAATCAGGAAGAACACGCCACCGACACCGACGAATATGCCCTGCGCGAGGGCTATGTCTCGGTCGTCCCGATGCAGGTCGATATGACCAATTACCGGCAATTGGATAAGATAAAAAAGCTGTATGGCAGGAACAACAAATAACGCCACTCTGTTACGTCGGGAACTGCTGACCCGTCTGGCGCGGCTGTTGCGCGAGAGCGGGCAGGAGAGAGACGTCGATCGAATCCCGATCAAGATGCGCCCCAAAGGGTACGGGCAGGTCTCGCGCTGTTGCATCTATAAAGACCGCGCCATGCTCCGTTACAAGCTCATGGCGCTGTTGGGCTTCAACATCGAGGAGGAGAGCGACGAGCTGACCCCCCTGTCGGAGTATGTTCGGCGCGCTTTTCAGCGGGGTACCTTGTCGTCCAAGCCGTTGACCGTGGTCGATATGGCCTGCTCGGCCTGTGTGAAGACTAACTATGTGGTGACCAACATCTGTCAGGGGTGTGTGGGTCGCCCCTGTGTCTTCAGTTGCAACAAGGGGGCGATCGAATTTCGCGACGGTCGCGCCCGCATCGACCACGACAAGTGCGTCAATTGCGGCCTGTGCCAAAAAAATTGCCCGTTCCACGCCATTGTCTATGTCCCGGTGCCGTGCGAGGAGTCTTGCCCGGTCGGGGCAATCTCCAAAGACGCGAACGGCGTGGAGCACATCGACTACGCCAAGTGCATCTATTGTGGCCGCTGTGTCTCGGCCTGTCCGTTCGGCGCGGTGATGGAAAAATCGCACTTGGTCGACTTGATTCGTGCCTTTCGCAAGGGTCGGCAGGTCGTGGCCATGGTTGCCCCGGCCATTGCCGGGCAATTCAAAGCTCCGTTCGGCCAGATTTTGGGCGCGATCCGGCAGGCTGGTTTCCACGACGTGATCGAGGTGGCCAAAGGAGCCGACCGAACCACCGAGAACGAGGCGGCCGAATTTGCCGAACGAATGGGGGAGGGGCAACCGTTTATGACCACCTCCTGTTGCCCGAGCTTTACGACCACCGTCTACAAACACATCCCGGAGCTGGCCAAATACGTCTCCCACACCAAAACGCCAATGGCCTATACCGCCGAAATCGCCCGGAGGATCTACCCCGATGCGGTGCTGGTCTTTATCGGCCCCTGTTTGGCCAAGCGGCACGAGGCCTATGTCGATCCCAACACCGATTATATGCTCAGTTTCGAGGAGTTGAGCGCGTTGTTCGATGCGTGGGAGATCACCGTTGAGGCGAGCGAAACGGTCGAGATCGACCCGGAAATTCACTCCACCAGCCGGGGCTATCCGGTTTCGGGCGGCGTGGCCGGGGCGATCATCCAAAAACTCAACGGCGCGGTGCCCATCGTGCCGGTGGCCGTCAACGGCATCAACAAAGCGTCGATCCGCGAGATGAAGGGCTTTGTCAAGGCCTGCCCCGGCAATATGATCGAGGTGATGGCCTGCGAGGGCGGGTGTGTCAACGGTTGCGGGGTCATCAATAACCCCAAAATAGCCACCCGGTTAATTGGCGATTTAGTACGAAAATAATCATGGGAACTTCGAAAAATCCAAAATACTGCGTTACGCTCCCTCAGCAAAATGCTCGAGTACGTTTAGTACACTGCGCTTTTGCTTCGGTCGCAAGCCTTGTCTTTTGAATTTTTGGAAGTTCCCTTAAATATTGTGAATATGAATAGCAAAATTGCGGTCAGCGAACGGATTTTTTACCTCGGGGTGAACGACCGGCGCAAGCATCTTTTTGAAAATATTTGGCCCCTGCCCGACGGGGTGAGCTACAACAGCTACCTGATCTGCGACCAAAAAACGGCGCTGTTGGATACCGTCGAAATGGGTTCGGCAGGCGATTTTGTCGGTCAGATTCGTCGTGTTTTGGAAGGCCGTCCGTTGGACTATCTGATTATCAACCACATGGAGCCGGATCACTCCGGAGAGATCGGCCACATCATCGAAGCCTTCCCCGAGGTGACGATTGTCGGCAACGGCAAAACTTTTCCGCTGTTGAACGCCTATTTTGGCATCCAAAACAACCTGATGGAGGTCAAGGAGGGCGACACGCTCGATTTGGGATACCATAAGTTGCGGTTCGTCATCACCCCGTGGGTGCATTGGCCGGAGACCATGATGACCCTCGACACGACCGAGGGGCACCTCTTTTCTGCCGATGCGTTCGGCACGTTCGGGGCGTTGGACGGCGCGATTTTCGACGACGAGATCGACTTTGCCAAATACGAGGAAGAGATGCTCCGCTATTATTCCAACATCGTCGGCAAATACAGCAACATGGTACAGAAGGCCTTCGCCAAATTACAGGGGGCCGAAATCAAGGCCATTTGCCCGGTTCATGGCCCTGTATGGCGCACCGACCCGGGACGGGTGATCGCCCTGTACGACCGCTGGAGCCGGCAGGAGCCGGACGACAGTGTGGTCTTGGCCTACGCCTCGATGTACGGCAACAACGCCGCGCTGGCCGACACGATCGCCCGCAAGCTGACCGAACGCGGGGTGCGCAAAATCAAGGTGTACGATGTCTCGAAAACGCACCCCTCCTACATCATCCGCGACGCTTGGCGAGCCAAAGGCATTGTACTTGGCACTTGCTCTTACAACACGGATATGTTCCCGCTGATGAGGCAGTTGACCCACGAATTTGAGCTGTTGGGCATGAAAAACAAAAAACTCGCCCTGTTCGGGACACACAGCTGGAACGGATGCGGGGTCAAGCAGTTGCAACAATTTGCCGAGAACATCGGCTGGGAGTTGGTCGCCGAACCGTTGGACGTACACGGCCGCCCGACCGCCGAAAAGACCGCTGCCTGCGACGATTTTGCCACGGCTTTTGCCAATAGCTTATCATAATAAGTAGAGGTATGGAACTGAAAATTGGAATGACCCACACGGCGGAGCTGGTTGTGGGCGATGCCCATTCGGCTCGCCATTGGGGATCGGGCGCGTTGGACGTGTTGTCGACACCGGCCATGGTGGCCTTAATGGAAAATGCCGCGATGAACACGGTGGCCGCCGCACTCCCGGTCGGAAGCGATACGGTGGGCACGGCGTTGAACATCAATCACATCCGGGCAACGCGCTTGGGCGAGACGGTGCAGGCCACGGCCATTCTCCGCGAGATCGAAGGTCGCCAATTGCTTTTCGAGGTGACCGCCTGCGACTCGAAAGGGGAGATCGGCAACGGCTGGCATACGCGATTTGTTGTTGACAGGGAACGCTTCTTAAGCAAACTCTAAGGGGGAACTTCGAAAAATCCAAAATACTGCGTTACGCTCCCTCGCCAATCGACGACAAGCCGAGAGCCATGTGAGCTTGCTCACAAATGGCCGAGGCGCGAAGGAGAAAAGTGAAACTAAAATGCTCGAGTACGTTAAGTACACTGCGCTTTTGTCTCGGTCGCAAGCCTTGTCTTTTGAATTTTTGGAAGTCCCCTAAACAAGTTGATGGTCGTTTGTCGAAAATTCATTTTGAAAACCGGAGGGAAAATAATACCTTTGCCTCCTGTTAGTGCAATAACAATAAAGGAAAGAAAATACTTTTTAAAACTCAAATAAATACAAAATCATGGGTAAATTGAATATCCCCGCTGGTGTAATCTCCGGCGCAGACGTGCAAGAGCTTTTCGCTTATGCCAAAGAAAAAGGGTTCGCCATTCCGGCGGTCAACGTAACAGGCACCGACACGGTCAACGCCGTAATGGAGGCGGCCAAAGTGGTCAACTCGCCGGTGATTATCCAGCTGTCGAACGGCGGCGGCGCGTTCTATGCCGGTAAAGGCATCTCGAACGAGGGTCAAAAAGCAGCCATTTTGGGTTGCGTGGCAGCGGCCAAACACGTTCACACCGTGGCCGAAGCCTACGGCATTCCGGTGATCCTGCACACCGACCACGCGGCTAAAAAACTCCTTCCGTGGATCGACGGCCTGTTGGACGAAGGCGAAAAATACTTCAAAGAGACCGGCAAACCGCTCTTCTCGTCGCACATGCTCGACCTCTCCGAAGAGCCGCTCGATGAAAACATCGAAATCTGCAAAAAATACCTCGCTCGCATGAGCAAAATGGGCATGACCCTCGAATTTGAATTGGGGATCACCGGTGGCGAAGAAGACGGCGTTGACAACAGCCACGTTGACGTTTCCAAACTCTACACCCAGCCCGAAACGGTATCTTACGCTTACGAAGAGTTGATGCCGATCAGCCCGAACTTCACGATCGCCGCTTCGTTCGGCAACGTACACGGGGTCTACAAACCGGGCAACGTGGTGCTGAACCCCGAAATCCTGAAAAACTCGCAGGAATACATCCAAAAGAAATTCGGCACCGATCCCAAACCGGTCAACTTCGTCTTCCACGGCGGATCGGGTTCGGAACCGGCTAAGATTCAGGAATCTATCACTTACGGGGTTATCAAAATGAACCTCGATACCGACATCCAATGGGCTTTCTGGGACGGCGTGCACAACTATTACAAAAAGAACAAAGACTATCTCCAGGGCCAGTTGGGCAACCCCGAAGGCGAAGAAAAACCGAACAAGAAATATTACGACCCGCGCACCTGGTTGCGCAGTGGCGAGCAGTCGATCATCGACCGGCTCAAAATTTCGTTCGCTGACCTCAATTGCATCGACGTTTTATAATATCGAAACTCACAACGAACAATGAAAGAAGCAATTGCGATATTGACAGGTGGAGGTCCGGCACCGGGGATGAATACCGTGGTCGGCAGTGTGGCCAAAACGTTTCTGAAAAACGGCTACCGGGTGATCGGTCTGCACGAGGGCTATACCGGCCTGTTCGTGAAAAATCCTCGGACAGTCGACCTCGATTTTCCGCTGGCCGACGACATTTTCAACCGGGGTGGCTCGTACCTGAAAATGAGCCGGTTCAAACCCACCGATGCCAATTTTGAGAACGATTTCAACCTCGATTTCTTCGTCAATAACAACGTCAAATTGTTGGTGACCGTCGGGGGCGACGATACGGCCTCGACCGCCAACAGGATCGCCAAATTCTTGCAGAGCAAGAACTATCCGGTGGCTAACATCCACGTTCCCAAGACGATCGACAACGATCTGCCCCTGCCTCCCGGCTCGCCGACCTTCGGCTTCCAATCGGCGCAGAACGAGGGCGCACACATTGCCCGCACCATCTATGAAGATGCGCGCACCAGCGAAAACTGGTTCGTGATCGCGGCCATGGGGCGTTCGGCAGGCCATTTGGCCTTCGGGATCGGCTCGGCCGGCCACGCGCCGATGATTATCATCCCCGAAATGTTCGACAAGAGCGAAATTACCGTCGACAAGATCGTTTCGCTGGTCGTTTCGGCCATCATCAAACGCAAGATCATGGGGCTGAACTACGGCACAGCCGTCATCTCCGAGGGGGTATTCCACTCGCTGAGCACCGAAGAGGTCGAAAAAGCGGGTATCACCTTTACCTATGACGCTCACGGCCACCCCGAGTTGGGTAAAATCTCCAAAGCGCAGGTATTCAATACGCTGGTCGAAAATCGCCTGATCGAATTGGGCTTCAAACCGCGCATCCGTCCCGTTGAGATCGGTTACGAAGTGCGTTGCCAGACCCCGATCGCGTTCGACTTGGTTTATTGCACCTCGCTGGGTATGGGCGTGTACAAGCTCTTCAGCGAAGGAAAAACCGGCTGTATGGTCTATGTCAACCCCGAGGGTGCGGTTTCGCCGCTCTACCTGCACGATTTGCAAGACCCGCAGACCGGCAAAATTCCGCCACGACTGGTCGATATGCAGTCGGATCAAATCCGCTCGGTGATCGACAACATCATGGCCTACATCACCCCCGCCGATTACGAAGCCGCCAAGGCCTACGTCCCCAACCCGGAAGCCTACGACTTCCGCAAAATCCTGAACTGGTAAAAGCCTTATAAGCCAACCAAAAAGGGTGTGAACGTTTCGTTCACCCCCTTTTTTTGTTCAGCCTGTAACTGCCGCTTTTAGAAAGCGGCGCAAATCGCGGCTTTTTGTAAAGGCGCGATGGTTCTCTAAGAACAGTCGAAGTAAAGATGCGCGGTGGTTTACAGGATAATCCGCGAATACCGGGTGCAGATGCGGTTGCGCAGTTCGTTGAGGCGGTTCATCTGGCTCAGTATCTCTTTGGTGCGGTCGTTGAGTGGGTCGGCGGCGGCAGGCTCCTGCGGTGCGGTGGTGAGGGGTGCTGATACCTGCGATTCGCCGATTTGCGCTAATTCTTGCCTCAGGGTGTCGATCATCTGCTCGATGATTTTTGTTTTGTAGAGGGTGATCGTGCGCGGAACGGCCTCGCTGAGCAGCTCATCCTCCTTTTTGAGGTAGATTTCGTTGCGCTCCCACAATTTGCTGGGTTTGCGTAACTCGCTGGGCATGAGGATGTCGACCACCGCGTTGCATACCTGCGCGTCGGGGTAGTCGGTGAGCCGGTGCATGGGGAAAGTTTCGGAGGTGTAGGCCGGGTTTTCGGCCTGAATCGCCCTATACTCCTTCAGGATTGCGGTGTAGAGCGGGTTTTCCATGTCGATCCCGTCCGCGTCCAACTCTTCGAGGATCGCGGCGGCGACGGTGGCCGAGCAAACTTCTTCATCGCGCTTGAAATCAACCGTTTGGCATCCGTACCGCAAGAGGTAGGTTATCAGCTCCCGCTCCAGCTCGTCCATCCCACTGCCGGTCATCCGCGTGCCCTCGGGCGCAGTCGTTGGGAGCAGGGCGGGGGTGGTTTGCTCTTTTTGAAGCTGTTCGCGGCGGCGGAAAAACTCTTTTTCGTCCTGCGAGAGTTGGGTGTCGCGACGACGGCGGCGCACCTCTTCCTGCAACACCCCTTCGTCGATGCGCATCAACAGCGCGCACTCTTTCAGGTAGACGCTCCGGGCGATGGCCTCGGGGATGACGGCTATGGAGTCGACCATGTCGGAGATCAGCGCGGCGCGTTTGATCGGGTCGTTCGAGGCCTCGTTGAGTAATAGTTTGGCTTTGAATGAGATAAAGTCCTGTTCGTTTTCGCTGATGTACTCCCGCAACTCGGCAGCGGTGTGCTCGCGGGCGAACGAATCGGGGTCTTCGCCCTCAGGCAGGAGGACAACCCGCACGTTCAGCCCCTCTTTGAGGATCATGTCGATCCCGCGCAGGGAGGCCTTGATCCCCGCCGAGTCGCCGTCGTAAATGACCGTGACGTTTTTACTGAACCGCGCGATGAGCTTGATCTGCCCCTCGGTCAGCGAGGTGCCCGACGAGGCGACCACGTTCTCGACCCCGCTCTGGTGCATGGAGATCACGTCGGTATAACCCTCAACCAGAATGCAATAGTCCTCCTGCGCGATGGCGCGCTTGGCCTGATAGAGGCCGTAGAGCACGTTGCTCTTGTGGTAAATTTCGGACTCGGGCGAGTTGAGGTACTTGGCGACCTTCTTGTCGGTGCGCAGGGTACGCCCGCCGAAGGCCACCACGCGGCCGCTTACGCTGTGGATCGGGAAAATCACCCGTCCGGCAAAACGGTCGTACCAGCCGCCACTCTCTTTCTTAATGGAAAGCCCGGTATCAATGAGGTATTTCTCCTGATAGCCCTCTTTCAGTGCCTTTTGCGTGAAAGCGTCTCCGGCCGTGGGGCAGAAACCCAGTTGGAACCGTTCGATGGTTGCCTCGGAAAATCCCCGCTCGCGAAAGTAGCTCAGGCCGACCGATTTACCCTCGCTGTTGCGGTGTAGGGTCTCCTTGAAATAGTCGGCGGCGAAGGCCGAGACGACCATCATGCTCTCGCGATCGTCGTTTTTCTGTTGATCTTCGGCGGTGAGTTGCCGCTCCTCGACCTCGATGCCGTACTTCCGGGCGACGTATTTCAGCGCCTCGGGAAAGGACAAACTCTCGTGTTCCATGACAAAGGTCACGGCGTTGCCTCCCTTGCCACACCCGAAACATTTGAAGAGGCCTTTGGTGGGGGAGACGACAAACGAGGGCGTTTTCTCGTTGTGGAACGGACAGCACGCCAAGTAGTTGACCCCCTTTTTCTTGAGGGTAACAAAGTCACCGACCACCTCTGCAATGTTGGCGGCGGCAAAAATTCGGTCTACGGTGGCGTGGTCGATCATAAGTAATGTCGGAAAAATCCTTAAAACAAAGGTACGGATTTTTTGACAGAAAAAAACGGGGGCTTCGTCTTAGACGAAGCCCCCGGGTGTTTGGTGATAATAACCTGTCGGTTAGGTCAGCTCCTCTTCGATGAAACCGCCGAGTTGGAGGTATTTGGCGTAGAGTTCGTCGTATTTCTTGGCGTTGACCGGGTTGGGCACATATTCGTGCTCGAAGCCTTTGCCCATGGCGCATTGAGCGGCTTGGACGTTGTGATAGACCCCGGCGGCTGTGGCGGCAAACATGGCCGCACCAAAGGCACACGTCTGATCGGTCGCGGCAACCTGAATGCGCATATTCATCACATCGGCCAGCGTTTGCATCACGAACGGCGATTTGCGCGCCACACCACCTAAGCCGATACAGCCGGTGATCTGCACGCCCTCGCGGCGGAATCGTTCGACAATGGCCCGCGAGCCGAAGGCAGTCGCCTCGACCAGCGCGCGGAAAATGTGCGGAGCCGACGAGCCTAAGGTGATGCCGGTGATTGCCCCTTTGACCTCCTGATTGGCATCCGGCGTGCGGCGGCCATTCATCCAGTCGACCGCCAACAGAGCCGTTTCGCCGACCGGAATTTTGGTCGCTTCCTCGCTCAGGGAGGGGATAATTAGACCTAACACATCTTCGTGCGAGGGCAACAGTTTTTCGATCGCCCAGCCACACACGTTTTTGAACCAAGCGTAAATGTCACCGAAGCCCGATTGTCCTGCCTCCAGCCCGACAAATCCCGGAACTACCGAGCCGTCGACCTGTCCGCAGATGCCGGGGATGACCTTCGAGCCGATGTCTCGCGGGTCTGTGTAGATGATGTCGCAGGTCGAAGTGCCGATACTGCGCGCCAGCACGTTAGGTTCTGCACCGCCGCCGACAGCCCCCATGTGGCAGTCGAACGCGCTGACCCCGACCACCACATCGGTCGAAAGCCCGAGGCGTTCGGCCCATTCGTTGGTCAGTGTGCCCACCGCGAGGTCGCTGGTGTAGGTCTCGGTAAAGAGGCGTTCGCGCATCCCGGCCAAGAGCGGATCGAGCGCGGTCAGAAACGCTTCCGACGGCAGTCCGCCCCATTTGGGGTGCCACATCGCTTTGTGACCCGCCGCACAACGGCTGTGCACGATTTCTGCCGGAGCTGTTTTGCCGGTGAGGAAAGCGGTCATCCAATCGCAGTGTTCCACCCAAGCGTAAGCCACCGGGCGCAGGCTTTTGTCCTTGCGCAAGACGTGCAACACCTTCGACCAAACCCATTCGGAGGAGTAGATGCCGCCCTCGAATTGGGTGTAGTCGATCTCCCACCGCCGCGCCAGTTCGTTGACCTCGGCAGCCTCTTTAACAGCCGTGTGGTCTTTCCAGAGGATAAACATGGCGTTTGGATTCTCCTCGAACCCCGGGGTCAGAGCCAGCGGCGTGCCCTCTTTGTCGATCAGCACCGGAGTCGAGCCGGTTGTGTCGAACGAGAGGCCAACGATCTTTTCGGCTGTGCCCGCCGGTGATTTGGCGATGGCATCGCGGACGATAAATTCGAGCGTTTCCACATAATCCAACGGGTGTTGGCGGTATTGGTTGGCCACCGGGTCGCAAAACAACCCCTTTTTCCAGCGGGGATAATACATCACCGACGAGGCGATTTCGTCCCCGTTGGCGGCATTGACAATCACCGCCCGAGCCGAGTCGCTCCCGTAATCTATACCAATTACGTATTTTTCCATATTCCTTTTTTATTTACGAGGGATTTATAAAAAATTCAAAAGACAAGGCTTGCGACCGAGGCAAAAGCGCAGTGTACTAAACGTACTCGAGCATTTTGCCGAGGGAGCGTAACGCAGTATTTTGGATTTTTTGAAATCCCCTCCTTATTTCTGTCCATAATAGGCATTAGCCCCATGCTTCCGGTTGAAGTGCTTTTCGGTCAGGTGATCGTTCATGTCGACCTGTGGGTTGAGCATTTTGGCGACAAACGCCATTTTGGCCACCTGTTCCATCACCACACTGTTGTGTACCGCATCGTGAGCATCTTTGCCCCACGAGAAGGGGCCGTGGTTTTTGACCAACACGCCCGGCGTGTGCATCGGATTGAGGCCCGCGAAGGTCTCTATAATAACGCTTCCGGTCAGCTTTTCGTATTCCGAGGCGATCTCTTCTTGCGTCATCGAACGGGTCACGGGAATATCGCCGTAGAAATAGTCCGCGTGGGTTGTTCCGAGGATCGGAATCGAGAGACCGGCCTGCGCCCAAGCCGTGGCATAGGTCGAATGGGTGTGTACCACACCGCCCGCCTCGGGAAAGGCTTTATACAGCTCCAAGTGGGTGGGCGTGTCGGACGAGGGACGCAGAGCACCCTCGACCACGTTGCCGTCCAGATCGAGCACGACCATGTCCGAAGCCTTCATGTTGTCATACGACACGCCGCTGGGCTTGATGACCACCAG
>JAISHQ010000015.1 GCA_031262465.1 Rikenellaceae bacterium | reverse complement strand
GGCGAGAATCCGGCGCGCGTCGACCGGTTGCGCAACGTGCTGAACGGGCTGGTCGATTTCACCGCCGAACGGATCGAGCCGATGATCCACGACTGGATCGTGACCTACGAATACCCGATGGGACAGGTGATGAACTGCCTGCGGCTGGCCGTGGTCGGCTCGTCGCAAGGCCCGAACCTGTTCGAGATTTTCGAAACGCTGGGCAAAGCCGAAACCCTCAGCCGCATCGACCGCGCGTTAAAAGTGATCCCAATTTCGGGCGGGGAATAAATCTCGGAGTAAAAAAAGTTCGGATAAAACGAATCGACCTCGCCAATTAATTGGGGAGTTTGAAAACTATTAATCTAAAGAAAATAATTATGGACACAGGTGTAACTTTTATCATCGGCGCGGCCATTGCCGCAATCAGCCTCTATGCGCTAATTTCGATTGCATTCAACGTTGAAAAGATTGCAAAAAAGATTTGTTCAGACGAAAAGAGCAAGTAAAGCCAATTTATCCCAAAGAAGAGGAGCAGGCATTTGCCTTCTCCTCTTTTTTCCTATGCCGTTTAACATAATATATATTATAACCGGACGGCATTTGATACAGATTGGGATGTATGTGTTTGGCTGTTAGTTTGTTGATATGGATTGCGTGTTCGGTTGTTAGCCTGTTCGTGTGGCTTTTGAGTTTTGTTGTGGTTGGTTATCGGTCTGCTAAAATCTGCGTGCCGTGTTGACTTTGTGGATGTCGGACGATTCCCTTTCTCATTGCAAATAAAGGAAATTCTTCTTACCTTCACAAAATAACGAGAAGCGGAAATCAATCAATGAGAAAAATACTTCTTACACTATTATTAACAGGTTTAGCCGCTCATACATTGAGCGGCCAAACCTTGCTTCAGCAAATCGAGGATCGTTACCGTTCCCTTGATTCAGCGGCTTATCTGGAAGAGATAAAACTCGCCTATAGAGATGACTTAGAAGAGCGATTTGAGGAGGAAGCAGAATTTTTAATGGAATTAGGTACATATTATTCCCGAGAAGAATTGGAAAGGTATAATGACCTTAAGTTGAGAAAATGGTGCAATGAATTCGATGAAGAACTTGACAGTCAGACACCGATATATGTTTTGAATTTACTGTTGGAGAAATCCCCTGATGGTCAAATTCGATTCCTACCTGACACAAATAAACTGTCTTTTCATCTTTACTATTTCGACGAGCATTTTAAAATGGTTAATCATGTGGTCGTTGATGAAGGAGAGTATGCGGGACATGGTCCCTATATTATGACCTTTTCAAGGAAATTTGCACGAAGGACATTTAAAGTACTTAGAAAAATATTGCTTAAAAATCCAAAGTATCTGCTGGAATGTTCCTCCGATGGAAATTTATTCTTTTATGTTCTGAATGACAAGATTTATGTGTATCGAATTCTTCAGATGAAAGAGTATGAATTGGGTAACTATGTCAAGACATTTTTAGGGGCAGATATTGTCCTGTAAACATTGAACAGAAAATTCTCCTTACCTTTACCTAATAATCAACCAATTACGAAAGCTCTTGTTATGAAATGGTCTCTATCGCTTGCACTTATTCTTGCTTTTTTCGCAGGATGTAAAACGGACACGGTGTCGAATGAAGAGATTGTCCGGATCGACCTGACAGAAGAACCGCAACGGATTCAGGATGCCGGAATAATTAAAGACTATGAGGTTATCCCGCTGGAGTCCAACGGTGAAGTTTTTGTCGGAGAAATTGACAAAATCATCCTGCACGAAGGCCTGATTTACATCGCCAATTACCGTGAAAGCGCGAACGTGCTCATTTTTGATTCTCAGGGAAAGTTTATTCGCGAAATCAAGCGTCAAGGCAGAGGGCCGCTCGAATACCTCCAATTTGGCAATGTATTTATCGACCGAACCGATAACACGCTCAATTTGGTGGACAGGTATCCCGCTAAGATTCTGAAATTCAGGCTGGACGGGTCTGGCAATCCCGATGTTATCCACCTGTCGGATGTCGCCGTGGAAGATGCCCTACCCTATCGCGACGGATATATCTGTTACACCACATTTTCTTCGCAGAACGACAACAATACCCTTTTATTCGTTGATCGACAAGGAAATAAGATTGGCGGGGAGATACCCATGCGCGACGGCTGGGAGAGCAATGGCTTTCTGGATGCTCGTGTGTTCTCCGCGTCTCAGGATAAGATTTATTTCAAGCCCATTTACGAGTCGCCCATCTACCGATACAACGACGGCACGGGCACATTCGAACCGGCTGTTATGTTGGATTTTGGCCCCCACAATTGGCCCGATGATATAAAAACGGCCAACGATTATTTTAACGACTTTGAGGGCCGAATCTTCGATTACATCGGCTATATCAATCATTATCAGGAGAAGGAGACGTATTGGCTGTTTGAATACATCCATCAAGGGCAAACGAGATTTACGCTATACGACAAGGCCACCGGCCAATCGACACAATATAGGCCGGATGTAAATACCGACAACTATTTTATCGGATTCGGCTTGGTGGTCGCCATGACCGAAAATCACATCGTTACCTCGTTGGGTGCTATTTCCATAGCGGATATGCTTGAAAACAAAGAGATCGGGGAACAATACCCGGAGTCGCTCGAAAGGCTTCGCCAAAAGGTCGGAGATATTGATTCAGAGGACAATCCGGTGATCATCGTATATAATCTGGAATAACGGATTTCCTTATACCCTGCACCCTAACGCTCGACGGAGTGATTTGATGCTGTTGTCCCACATCTGCACCGCGTCGTCGTATTCGTCCGCATGGGCAAAGTCGGTCACTGTGAGCGAGACATCGCCGGTCAATTCGTGCGGGGTGATGGTAAATTCAAAAAAGGCTTCGTCGTCGTCCTCATCGTCCCAGCGGAAGCGCACGTATTTATTCTCCCGCAGAGCGAGTAGCTCGGCCTGCTGAGGGATTTTATTCCAAAAAAAGGTAAACCGGCTATCGTCCTGCTCCACCCGATCGGCAAACCAGCTCTCTAAGCCCAGCTCTGTCGTCAGTTTGACAAACAACGAGGCCACCGTGCAATTGATCGGGTATTCCAACGTAAATTGAGTCTTCTTTTCGTCCATGGTCTTTGGTTTCATGCCAATATACGAAAAGAATTTCAAGATTCCAAATAAGAGAGCCTTACAAGATAATGGAATTGAACGGCATGGCGAATTTGTGGAGTGCCTCGACGATTTTGCGACGCTGTGCGGGGCGAGGTTTGGCCTTGTCGTTGGCATAACGCCCGAGTTGAACGGCAGTGATCCCCGTCAATTCGGCCAATTTTGTGTCTTTGATGTATTCGCGGGCGTATTTCAGCATACTGACCGCGTCGTAATCCAGCTCGATTTCATAATCGCCATCCAAATAGGCCTTGTAGGGAAATCCCTCCTCTTTGGCGACCTCGATAAAAAACGCCACGCCCTCTTTCATTTCATTGACAGCGGCTTCGACCGTGTCGCCCATTCCAGAGAACATCTCATCCTCCATAAGTGCCCAAATGCTACCGTCAGATGCCCATTCTACAATGACTTTTACTTTTTCCATAGCCTTAATTATATACCGAAATGAAACTATTTAAGCCCCAGCTCCTGTTTGACCTCTTTTTCTGTTTTGTGTCCAACTTCGTGGCTACCGTGGTAGGGAACCGGTTTCGATTGCCTGCCGTCTTTGATATAAACAATGTGGCTTCCACTTTGCCTGAGTTTCACCCACCCGTTTTTCAGGATAAGGCGGTGTAGTTCGCTCGATTTCATCCTCTTTCAATCTTGCTCTGACAGCAAAGGTAGTAAAAAATAAACGTTTTTGGAAAGAAAATAGTATATTTATCCGTACTTTTTCTTCGTTACCGAATCCGATCCAGCGATTTGACCAGCATTTCGTCTTTCATGATGCGTTTGAAGGCCATGAAGGTGAGGATGATGGCCAGCAGGGGGAAAAGGTCGGTGACCGAGAAAACGAGTTTGTCGGAGATGTCCGACCCGCTGCGGAAGAGGTACATGGCCAAGTAGACGATCATGCCCACCAAGAGGATCATCTCGACCACGCAGAGCCGCATTTGGAGGCCTCGTTTTTTGTAGAGGAAGATCACAACCAACGGAAGCAGGGCGGAGAGAACGGCCAAAATCCCCATGGGGATCGTTTTGACAATGAGTTCTCCGCGTGCACCGTCGGCGGCGATGCCCCAAACCGTTTGGCGAAACACCTCGTTTTCGTGCAAAAACGAAGCAAAGGGAACGAAGCACAAAATGGCCATCAGCACGGCGACAAGTAGCAGGTAAAGGGTTTGAATGCGTTGAATCATAGTGAGTTTAGTCTGAAATCTTAATGTTGTCAATGTCTATTTTGTCGTCGATCAGGTAACGGTTTCGGTCGGCACTCTCGCGACCGATCAGCTCGCCCAAGAAACCGGCAATGAAGAGCTGTACCCCGATCAGTGCCATGACCAACGCCAAGAAAAAGAGCGGCTGGTCGGTCACGTCCCGCACCGGCAGGCCATTGCCCTGCAGGATGAGTTTGCGGATCACGACATAGAGGGTGATGAGGCCCCCGATGAGGAACATGATCGTCCCCCCGCCGCCGAAAAGATACATGGGGCTTTTGCTGAAACGGGTGATAAACAGCACGGTAAGCAGGTCGAGATAGCCCTTCATCATCCGCTCCCAGCCATATTTCGAACAGCCGTATTTTCGCGCTTGGTGGTGAACCTCCTTCTCGGTGATCCGGTTGAAGCCCGCTTTTTTGACCAAGACCGGGATGTAGCGGTGCATCTCGCCGAAAACTTCGATGCTTTTGACCACCTTTTTCCGGTAAGCCTTTAGCCCACAGTTGAAATCGTGGAGGCGGATGCCGGTCATTCGGCGCACGGTGGCGTTGAAAAATTTGCTCGGCCAACGCTTTCCGCGCGGGTCGTGACGCTCTTTTTTCCACCCCGACACCAAGTCGTACCCCCCCTCGGTAATCATCCGGTAGAGTTCCGGAATCTCCTCGGGCGAGTCCTGCAAATCGGCATCCATCGTGATGACCACATCGCCCTGCGCCGCCTCGAAACCGCTGTACAGCGCCGCCGACTTGCCGTAATTGCGCCGAAAAAGGATGCCCTTGATAGCCGCGTTTTTTTCGTGCAGTTTCGCGATTGTCCACCACGTGTTGTCGGTACTGCCGTCGTCGACAAAAATCACCTCGTAGGTGAAACCGTTCGCGTCCATCACCCGCTCGATCCACGCCACGAGTTCGGGCAGGGATTGAGCCTCATTATAAGCAGGAATAACTAATGAAATGTTCATTTTATTAGGCTTGCGGATTGTATCCATCGTTTTGTCCGGCAAAGGGGTCAGCGGGTCGTTGCAGAAAAGCCGACAGGATCAGCCCGACGAAGCCACCCAAGAAAATCAGCGTAAAGATGCCGCTAAAGAGAAAGATCAGCGGATTTTGGAAGAGGGGGCTGGTACGCAGGGCCATCATCTGTTCGATCAGCGCATCGTCCATTCCGCTGTTAATCAGCGTCAGCTCGTAAGCCTCTGTGTATGCGTCTGGTGCAATCACCACCTGAAGGAAAAATTGACCTACGCCATAGACCGCTCCGCCGCACAACATCAGCGCCATCACAAAGCCGAACGATGTCCCATAGCTAAACCCCAACTGCGGCCCGCGCTGGATTCTGAGCCGGGTGGCGAAAAAGACAATGGCCACCGCAAGGATCGCCACCTGAATGAGCGAAGAGCCAAACGACTGCATATCAGTTGCATATACAATCAAATCCCACAGGAATAGCGCCACCCCAAGAAGCAACCCTCCGGACAGTGCCTGATTCCACAACATTTTCGACGGACTTTTTTCTTGCATTTTATTCTTTTTTAAGCATTTATCTGATTTATCTACATTTGTAATTCACCCAACCCTTGTCTAAGTATCTCCAACTCTTCCCCACTGCAATCAACCACGGTCGAGGCCTCGTTGTTGCCGAAGCCGCCGTCCAACACCAAATCAACCAATGCCCCGTATTTTTCGTCGATCAGCTCGGGGTCGGTCGTGTATTCAATCACATCGTCGTCGTCCTTGACCGAGGCTGTAATCAGCGGAGCCTCAAGACGTTCGATCAGATGAAGCGGAATGGGGTTTTCGGGGATGCGCACCCCGATCGTCTTCCGTTTCTCCAACAATTTGTCGGGCACCCGCCCAGAGGCTTTCAGGATAAACGTAAAGGGGCCGGGCAAATTGCGCTTCAGAATCTTGAATGTCGGGTTGTCGACCCGGGCGTAATCGGCAATGTGGCTCAGATCGGCAAAAACAACGGCCATATCCGCCGTGCTCTTGCCCCGAATGGCCTTCAGCCGCTCGATGGCCTTGGGGCTTTTCAGCGAACAGCCAAAGGCATAGACCGTGTCGGTCGGATAGACGATCACCCCGTCGCTCTCCAACACCGCAACCACCCGCTCGATCGCCTTCGGGTTGGGATTATCCGGATATATTTTTACAATCATGGGTGTGATTTTATGCAAAAATAGCAAAAAAAAGAGAAAGGAGCGTAACGCAGTATCTTGGATTTTTTGAAGCTCCCGGGAATAAAAAATGGGTAAGCTACTCACATCGCACCGCTACAACCACCTTATCCTTGCTGCCTTCCGGCCCTGGGGAGATTCAGCAGGAGCTGGTCGTGTAAGACTTACCCGCCACAAAAGTAGCCATTTTTTTGAGATTCCAACTACGAAAAACAAAAAAGAAAGGGACTTGCGGGCAAAGACGGGATAAATCGCTATTTTTGCAGGAATGAAAAAACGGATAAAAATAGCGGTTGGGGCGTTTCTCGCGCTGGCGATTTTGGGCGTTGGCGCGGCGGCGGGACTCTATTTTTCGGTCAAGAGCAACGCTGTTCAAACGCCGGGAGAGGTCTACCTACCGCCCGGTTCGACCTATAATGACTTGTTGGACTCGCTCTCTGCCGGGGAGGTTAAATTTGTGAACATCAGCCGTTTCGACCGTATTGCCCACTACCTTAATGCCGACCAGAGCGTCCGCCCCGGCCATTATGCCGTCACCGCCGGAATGGATTACCTGCGGTTGGTACGCACCTTTCAGCGCGGTTGGCAGACCCCCGTCCGGGTGACGTTCAACAACGTCCGCACCCTGCCCCAATTGGCGGGCAAAATCGCCCCGCAGATCGCCACCGATTCCGTCACGCTGGCGCAGGCCTTTTTGCGCGACACCTTGCCCGCTCATTACGGTTTTCGGCCCGAGGAGTTGATCGGGATGTTCATCCCGAACACCTACGAGATGTATTGGACGGTCACCCCCGAGGAGTTTCTCGACCGGATGAAGCGCGAGTACGACCGGTTTTGGACTGCCGAGCGCGACAGCCTGTGCGCCCGAACGGGGCTGAGCCGCAACGAGGTCATCACGCTGGCCTCCATTGTCAACGAAGAGACACAGAAGACAGACGAAATGCCGCGTGTGGCAGGGGTTTACGTCAACCGGCTCAGGCGGGGGATGCCCCTGCAAGCCGACCCGACGGTCAAATTCGCGGTCAACGACTTCACGCTCCGCCGTATCCTATTCCGCCACTTGGAGGTCGACTCGCCCTACAACACCTACAAATACGCCGGACTGCCGCCGGGCCCCATAGCCATGCCCTCGGTGCGCGCCATCGACGCGGTGTTGAACTACGAAAATCACGACTATTATTACTTCTCAGCGCGCGAAGATTTCTCCGGCTACCACAACTTCTCCCGCACCCTCACCGAACACAACCGCGCCGCCGCCCGCTACCACGCCGCGCTTAACCGCTTAGGCGTTAGATAATTTCTGCACCCTTCCCCTCTCCCACCGGTTATTCGGGCAACTCTTCGACTGTCGGGGTGAGGTTGCTGAGAATGGAGAGTGCCTGCATCACGTCGTCGGCGTGGAGGCGGTTGGTGAATGTACCTATATAAAAAGTATCGCCCACGCGGGTAATCTCTTTGGTCGGGGCACTGCGCGCCACAATTTCACGCACCTGATCCGGAAGTTCGCCGCCGATTCCGGGAATTTCGATCCGAAAAAGCCCCTCGTTTTCAGCCGCTTCAGCAGTCAGGTTGGTGTATTGCCCTTCCTGCCAACGCACCGGCTCGGGGCGGCGGAAACCGGCCTCCTTGAGCTGTTGCACGGCCTCTTCGGCATCGCCATAGGTGCGGAACAGCCCCACAAAATAACGCCATTGCCCATCGGGCAGGCGTTGAAAGTAAACCGGCGCGGCTCCTCGGAAAATAGAGACCGCTTGCCGTTGGGAGAACGTTCCCACCACCACGCTGTAACAGGTGCCCGCCTCGGGAATCGTTAGCTCCGGAATCGGGTTTTCTGTGTTATAGGGCGACCCACCCTCGGGGAACGACACCGAGGCAAAGGAGATAAACTCTTTTTGCTGAATTTCAACCCGTGGGAAGTCCAACGCCTCCTGCTGGACACTTCGCTGAGCGCGGCGCAACGATTCGGCGGCGGCAGAGGCATTCAGCCCGTCGGCCAACGCCAACTGATAGTCGAAGAGCAGGGCGCGTTGCTCGGGGTATTCGGCCAGAGCGACCGAAGCGACCCGATCGAGGTCAAAGACCTGCCTGTCGCGGGCTTTTTCATTCAGCGCGGCCAAAGCGTCTGTCCGGTTGAGTTTGTCCAAGAGGTAAGAATAAAGGTATATCTCCTGATTGAAATGGGGTGTCCACGCCTCTTTGAATCGGCTCTCAATCTGCCCGATGCGGGTGATCGCCGCCCGATAGATTTGGTAAACGGAGTCGGCCTCGCTCGGATTTTGTGCGACGGCATACCCCTCGGCGGCGGCGGTTAGTATCTGATAGGCTGAGCGATAGGCTTCTACCCACCGTTCGACCTCCTGCGCAAGGGTTTTTCCTTCGACCAATTGGCTGTACTCCTCGGCGGTAAGGTTCTCCCGGAAATAGGGAAAATCGAGCAAATCGGCAGTCTGCAATGAATTGGTCACCGACTCAGACATAGACATGGACACAGGCTCGGGCTGAAAAAGGTTTTTCAGGATATAATCCTGTTCCATCGCGTTGATCCGCGTGGCCACGACCCCCATGCGGTTGCGCAGGTCAAAAACGGCCTGTTCCTGGGCGATCAGCTCCTGCGAACGGCGAGACAGGTCGGTCGTGTCGCGCGCCAACAGCTCCCGTTCACGACGGATGGTGCTGAGCAGCGAGTCCTCTTCGACCCGCAGGCGTTGCTCGGTCTGCAACAGCTCGCGGTAAACCGAGTCGGCCTCCAGCCCCTCGACACGTACACGAGGCGACTGGCCGCTGACCGGAGCATTCCACCCGACTAACAGAGAAACCAATGCAAGTATATAGAACGATCGCATCATCGCCACGATTTATAGTAAAATATCTGTATCAACCCGAAAATTTCCATACGCCCGATCAGCATCAACAGCGTGGAAGCACACTTGACAGCCACCGGCAGGGCGGCATAATTCGACATGGACGAGACCGCCCCGAAGCCCGGCCCCACGTTCGACATGGAGGCGAACGAGACACTGAAGGCCGTCATCAGATCCAACCCGAAGAGCGAGCAAAAGAGTGTCCCGACCAGCACAATCAGCAAGTAGAAGACAATGAACGTGTTGGCCAGATTGATCGTGCTGTCGTTGACCGTCATCCCGTCGACTTTGACACGCAGGATGGCGTTGGGGTGTTGCATTTGGCGGATTTTCGAGAGGATTGTCTTGCCCGCCAACATCAGCCGGTCGGCCTTGACGCCCCCCGAAGTGGAACCGGCGCAGGCGCAGGTAAAACTGAAAAAGATCAGCACCACAACGACAAACGGAGGCCAAAGGGCACTGTCGGCCGTGGCAAAACCGGTCGTGGTCATCACGGATATCAGCTGAAAAAAGCCGTACCGCAAGGCCTCGCCGATTCCACTAACCGTGTTCGAGACCCACAACACCAATGAAATAGCCGTCCCCATCACCGCGATCGAGATCAGGTAAAAGCGGGTGATCTCCGAGCGAAACAGGTTGTTGCGGCGACCGGTCAGCGTGGCATAGATCAGCCCGAAGTGCATCCCGCTCACCAGCATAAAGGCCAAGATCACCAGCTCGATGATGGGACTGCCAAAAGCGGCAATGCTCTGATTTTTCGTGGAAAACCCGCCGGTGGCCACGGTTGAAAACGAGTGATTCACCGCATCGAACCACCCCATTCCGGCCAAGCGCAGGGCGAGGGTTTCGGCCAGTGTCAGCCCCAAATAGACCACCAACAGAATTTGGACGATTTTTTGGGTCTTGTACCGGAAATTCTCTTTGGCCAGCGACGAAATTTGTGCGTTGGAGAGGGTCATTCGCACCTGCCCCATCGAGGGAAGGATCAACATGACAAACATCACAACCCCGATCCCGCCGAGCCAATGGGTCGCCGAACGCCAAAAAAGCATACTGCGGGGCAGGGCTTCGACGTTGTGCAGAATGGTCGCCCCAGTGGTCGTCAGGCCGGAAACGCTCTCGAACCAGGCGTTCATCAGGTCAAATTCGCCGCCCCACAACATATAGGGCATCATCCCCATGAAACAGGCGGCGATCCACGAGCCGACCACGATCAGATAGCCCTCTTTGGAGCTGATATTTTGTTCGGACTCGACAAATAGCAATGGAAAAGCCCCTAAGGCCGTGGTCAGCAATGCGCTCAACAACAAGGGGTAGAAGCCCGTGTCCATCCCGTTGAACAAGGCAATCGCGGCCGAGATCAGCATGAACAGGGCGACGATCAGCAGGACAATCCCCATGTAACGTATGACGACGTTGAATCTCATAACCTTGCTTCCCTTTTTCTTCTCTCCCCTGCCCTATTCGTTGTTCTCTTTTTTCCGAACCAGCGTGACCAGCGTGGCGATGTCGTCGCTCAGCTCCCTGACCTCGTCCCGCCCATCGACCTGTACGTGATAGGGAATTTTGCCGTTCAGGAAGTTGAAAAGCCCCTGTTTGACCTTCAGCAGGGGGCGGATGTAATAGAAGTCGATCATCACGTAAAAGACAAAGATAATCAAGATCGCGATGCCCAGCGTGATAATCCCCGGCATGATCGCCCGGTAGGTGTTATTTTGGATGCGAACCGTATTTTCGTCGATCGTGTTTTGGCTGTCGATCATGAAGTCCTTGACATTCAACGCCAAATCGTAATAGGCCATTTTATAGCTCTGGTTGTACCACGCCAAGCTGTCGGCAGGCGTTTGTGCCAACACCCCGTCATAAACCCGTTTGGCATCGGCGATGTGCATCAGCCGCGCGGGGTGGATGTTCCGCTCCTCAGCTTGGGCAAAGGCCTGATCGAAGCGAATCCGGCCATCGCGCAGGAGCGAGTCGGCACCCAGCGAGTCGGCGTGCGCGGAGGAGACCTTTAATAACAGGGCATCGTTCTGCTGGGTCGCCGCATCGAACATCTCCTGCGAAATCTCCAAATCGCGGACACTTCCGGCCAGCATCTCGCTCGTCGTCCGGCTCAGGCGCGCAAACTCGAAATAGGAGACCATGCCCGAAAAGAGCAACAGCCCCCCCAGAATAATAAACCCATAACGGATTTTGCGGCGTATCCCCACCACCGGACGTATCCGGCTCCGTTTCGTTGTGCGTAACTGATTTCCCATGCGATTCATGGAACAAATATAGGAAATAATTTTGCGATCTCCGCACACGCTTCGGCATCGGCCAGCGCGTGGTGGTGGCGGGTGAAGTCAAAGCCGATGTGTCGGGCAACGGTGGGCAGTTTGTGGTTGGGGAGAGCGGGAAAGGCCCGGCGCGC
>JAISHQ010000114.1 GCA_031262465.1 Rikenellaceae bacterium | reverse complement strand
TCGGGAAATTCGTCGTTGTGGTAATAGCTCAACAATTGGGAGCTGTACGACAGATTGACCCGGTAGATGGCCGCATCGGCGTGCGCCACGCGGGGTTTCAGGTAGAACGACTTGAACCGATTCTTGAAGAGCGAGTCGGCGCTGTATCCGGTCGTATCGGCCAAACGGCGCAGAAAATCAGGGTCTTCAATCCGGAAGTCGATGCTCTGCTTCCCCTTGAGAACCACCGAGGCCAACGGCTCGGCGGGCATATAGGGGGTCGGGTCGTAATCGAAATAATAGGTCGAATCGAGGTAGATGCGTTCGTTCAGCTCGTACAGGTCGAAAGTCTGTTCGACATCCTGCGGCCCCATCAGATCGGCCACATACATCTGCAGTTTCACCGAGTCGATCACCGGGCGAGAGCCATAGAGCGAGTCATTCTGGTGAAAGGCGGTCGGCTTCTCCAACTGAAAGACAATCCCCGCGTCGATCGAAACACCCGTCAGCTCGTTTTTATAGCCGCCCAACAGGTTCAGCGAGAGGGTACTGGCGATCACCGAATCGGGAGCGGAGACATTATAGGTTTTGATCTGGAACGAAGAATCGCGCTCGATCTTCATATAATGGCTTTCAGGGATGTACTCGCTCCCGAACGTATTGTCGACCTCCATGCAGGAGAACACCCCCCCCAAGAGGAATAACGCCCCGAACAAGAGGGCAATCGAGGCCACCCGGAGGCGATCAGGACAAGATTTTCTCATAAAATTCGGCATAACTATCCGCGTAATTCTCCGTTTGGGTCATCTCCAGCACGGGTATTTTTAATCCGTCATAATATTTCTTCACCGCCTCGTTGATCCCCGGCTGGGCATAAACCACTCCGTCGGCATAGGCTCCGATGAATTTCATCACGTTTTCATAGGTCGGGTCGGCCAAAAACGGCAGGGTGTCGCTCCGCGCCCCTTCGGTTTTCAACTTTTCGGCCACATTGAGGTCCAGCGTCCCGGTAAAATCGTCGGGGTAGAGGGAGACCACAATCTTTACCCCGGCAAACAGGGGGTCTTCGGCAAAAATACCTTTGAGGTACATGGCGATAAACCCGGCAAACCAGCCCTGTACGTGGACAATGCCCGGCGACCAACGCAGTTTTTTGACCGTTTCGATCACCCCGCGCGCAAAAAAGATCGCCCGTTCGTCGTTGTCCGGGTAATAATTACCCGCCTCATCCTGAAGAACGCATTTACGCTGAAAATATTCTTCGTTGTCAATAAAATAAATTTGAACGCGCGCCGTCGGGATCGAAGCCACCTTGATAATGAGCTGGTGGTCGTTGTCGTCGATGATGAGGTTCATGCCCGACAGGCGAATTACCTCGTGCAATTGGTTGCGCCGCTCGTTGACACTCCCGTACCGGGGCATAAACGTCCGAATCTCGAATCCCCGCTCCTGAATGGCCTGCGGCAAATTCCGCGAAATATTCGACATGGGGGTCTCCGGGAGATAGGGCATGATCTCCTGACAAACGTACAATATCCTTTTATTACTCATTTTTTGGGGGTTATTTCATCGCTTCCCGAATAAAAAAGGGAAACGACGGGATAAAGGTACGAAAAAAATTCGATCTTTTCTAAAAAACCCTCTTTCATGGATTTAATGGGTTTGGGCTTCGCCCGAATGGAAATTGCCAATCGGTTCGTAGAACCGACCTCGGCAGTGGGGTGAAAGGGATGCTTTTGGCCGGTTTTGGCCGCGGCCAGCCCGAACGAAACTGCAATTTCGTTCGGCCGCGAGACAAAAACGAAGACAAAAGTATTCCGAAACCCCGGCCGAAAACTTTTCTTTGCTTCTTTCTTTTAGGATAAAAGAAAGAAGAGAAAAAAAATGAAAAAAATAGCATACATCCTCCTCGGAGTGGTTTGGATAGCGGTGATAACAAGCTGTTCAACCACCCGGCGACTCGCCGATGGCGACCTCCTCTACACCGGTGTGCGGAAGATTGAGTTTGTCTCCGCCTCGGGCGAAAAGGTGCCGGGCGCTGTCGAGTCGGTGGCCAAAGAGCCGCTGAACGTCAAGCCGAACAACCCGCTGTATAGCCCCTACGTGCGCACACCGTTCCCCGTAGGGCTGTGGGTGTGGAACAACCTCTCGACCGAGCGCGACACCGGGCTTCGGGCATGGCTCTATCGCAAGCTGGCCAAATCGCCGGTGCTGGTCTCCGACCTGCAACCCGATCAGCGGATGGAGTGGGTCGAGGAGCTGTTGGACAACTTGGGCTATTTCGGCTCGCACGCTGAATACGAAACACTTGCGCGGAGGAATCCGAGAAAAGTGAGGATGAATTACCGCATAACCGTCGCCGAGCCGTGGTTTTACAGCCGGATCGCCTTTCCGCCGGTCGAAGGGGCGGTGACGGCCAAGATCGACAGCCTGAAAGCCTCCTCGCTGTTGCGGGTGGGTGCGCAGTATAATATCGACACGCTGTCGGCTGAACGCCAGCGGATTGCCTCCGCCTTGCGCGAGGAGAGTTACTATTATTTTCGCCCGGAATACCTTGAATACCTCGCCGACACCTTGCAGGAGCCTTTTCGGGTCGACCTGAGGATGGTTACCGCCAACGGAGTTCCCGAGGAGGCCCTGAAGCCCTATCGCATCGGCTCGCTCGGCATCGAGCTGACCAACCCGTTGGGTGGCGAGACCGATTCGACGGAGTACAACGGCATCCAAATCCGCTATCAACGCCCGCTGAAACTGCGCCCGAAGGTAATGGCGCGCGCCCTGACCCTGCGCCCCGGAGAGCCGATCCGGGTGAGCGAGATTGAGGAGACGCTGACCAACCTGCAAAAATTGGGGGTCTTCCGCTTCGTCAACCTGAGCGTCACACCGCTCGACTCGTTGCGGGGAGGCGACGCGCTGGATATGCAGATTGCGGCGGCCTTCGATACCCCGTTGGATGCCGAATTGGAGGTCGATTTTTCTTCAAAGTCAAACAGTTACATCGGCCCGGGGCTGACCTTTACCCTGAGGAACAAGAATTTTTTGGGCGGCGGCGAGCACTTCTCCGTGAAACTCAACGGGGCTTATGAATGGCAGACCGGCAACACGTCCTCCCAGCTCAACGCCTCGACAATCAACTCATACGAAGTGGGGGTCAACACCTCGCTGATGATCCCCCGGATGGTGGCCCCCGATTTTATCCCGCGCAGCAGCCGGTACGAGGCCAAAACGACCTATCAGGCGGGGGTTGCCCTGATGAACCGCCCCAATTTCTTCACCATGCTCTCGGCCAACGCGGCGGCGGTTTACGATTTTCGTTCGGACGCGGCCAGCTCCCACAGCTTTACGCCGTTTAAGCTGACCTACAACAACTTGTTGCGGACGACCGACGAGTTTGATAGCCTGATGACCGATTACCGTTACATCGAGATGAGTTTCCAAAACCAATTTATCCCGGCCATGTCCTATACTTATACGTTTGACCGGAACATCGGTCGCGACCGGATCGTCTGGCAGAGCACACTGACCGAGGCCGGAAACGTGATCGGCGGGGTGCAGGAGCTGTTCGGGAAGGATGCGCGGACGATGTTCGGCACCCCCTTCTCGCAGTTTGTCAAGGGGACGACCGAGCTGAAATATTACAAGGCCCTCGGCACAAAAAACACGCTGGCCGCCCGCCTGATGGCCGGAGCGGGGCACGCCTATGGGAATTTCGACGTAATGCCCTACAACGAACAGTTTTACATCGGCGGGGCCAACAGCATCCGCGCCTTTACCATCCGTTCGCTCGGGCCGGGGAGTTACCGCCCCGATCAGCAGGAGCAGTACGGCTATTTCGACCAGACGGGGAGTTTCAAGCTGGAGGCCAACGTCGAATTTCGGTTCAACCTGTTGGGCGGCCTCTACGGAGCCATTTTTGTGGATGCCGGGAATATTTGGCTCTTACAAAACGACCCCGATCGCCCGGGCAGTCAGCTGACAGCCAGCGGCTTCCTCGACCAAGTGGCACTCGGCACCGGGGCAGGCCTGCGCTTTGACCTGAGCTTTCTCGTGCTTCGCGCCGACCTCGGGGTCGCCATTCATGCCCCCTACAACACCGGCCGAAGCGGCTATTACAACATCCCCCGCTTCGCCGACGGCCTGGGCTTTCATCTGGCTATCGGGTATCCGTTCTGACGCTCTTTTCAGCCTTTGACTACCTTTAACTGCCGCTTTTAGAAAGCGGCGCAAATCGTCTTTGCTTCAAAGACCTACCACCCCGTCACTTCGTGCCACCCCTCCTTCCTCGAAGGAGGGGACTTTTTCGTCTCTCGTCTTTTTTCCGAGCGTCTCCTCCTTCTCTGAAGGAGGAGTACCCGAGCCGACAGGCGAGGGGGAGGTGGTAGGTATTTTCTGTATTTTCTCTCGTTTCTCAGTACCACTCCACCTACTTTTTTTAAAAAGGCGCGATGGTTCTTTAAGAACAGTTGATGCCATATCAAAAGAATCAAAAAAATGTATATCTTGTGCCAAATTTTTTTGGCACAAAATATAAATTGGCGTTAGCCCTTGCAAACAACCAACAACCAAACGAAGAACCATGACTGAAAAATTAGGAACGAAAATCAAGCAGCTCCGGGAGTCGCTGGGGCTGAGCCTGAGCGACCTGGCCGAGGCGGCAGGCATCGAAACCGCACAAATCGAATTGATCGAGAGTAACGAGGCCTCGCCTGCGATCTCGACACTGATTAAAATATCGCGCCGGATGGGTGTGCGTCTGGGCACGCTGTTGGACGGCACCGAGGCGAGCGCGCCGGTCGTCACTTCGGCTCAAGCCATGACCCCGACCGTCAACACCTCGAAGGCGAGCGGCGGGCAACACTTGGACTTTTATTCGCTGGCTGGGCGGAAGCTCGACCGGAACATGGAGCCTTTTATGATCGCCATTCACAGCGCCGATTGTGCCGACAAAAAGAATTGGTCGTCCCACGAGGGCGAGGAGTTTATCTTCGTCTTGGAGGGTGCGATCGAAGTGCGCTATGGCAAAGAGGTTTACACGGTTCAGGCCGGTGACAGCATCTATTACGACTCGATCGTCCCCCATTGTGTCGGCTCTGTCGACAAGGATACTCCCGCGCGGGCCATCGCTGTGACCTATTCCCCCAACTAAACTGCCGAGGCCATGACGACAAAAAGTAAAATGGATGAAATCCGGCTGATCGACGCCACCTTGGGCGGCCTGCTCGAAAAGTGGGCGACGGAGCTTCCAGATCACGATTTTTTGGTCTATCCCGATCGCGGCCTGCGGCTGAGCTATGCCGAGTTCAACGACCGGGTCGACCGCATCGCCAAAGGGCTGTTGGAGTTGGGCGTGGGTCGCGAGAGCAAAGTCGGGATGTGGGCGCGCAATGTGCCGGACTGGCTGACGATGATGTTTGCCTGCGCCAAAATCGGGGCGATTTTGGTGACGGTCAATACCAGCTATAAGATCAAGGAGGTCGAATTTATCCTGGAAAATGCCGACATCGACACGATGTGCTTGGTCAACGGTTACCGCGACACGGACTATGTGGAGATCATGTACGAGTTGGTGCCGGAGTTGAAAACCATGCAACGCGGCACCTTGCGGAGCAAGCGTTTCCCCCGGTTGCGCAACGTGGTTTATATCGGTCAGGAGAAACAGCGCGGGATGTACAACACCGCCGAGCTGTTGTTGATGGGTTCCCACCTGCCGGACGAAGATTTGAAGGAGGCCACGAAAGGGGTCACCACCCACGAGGTGACCATGATGCAATACACCTCCGGAACGACCGGTTTCCCGAAAGGCGTATTGTTGTCGCACCACAACATCCTGAACTGCGGCGTGGGCACGGGCACGGCCATGGAATTTACCAGCGACGACAAAGTGCTGACCTGTGTGCCTCTGTTCCACTGCTTCGGGTGTGTGTTGGCGCTCTGTGCCGTGATAACCCACGGGGCGACGATGGTGATGGTCGAAGATTTCGACCCGCTCCGGGTGTTGGCCGCTGTCGACAAAGAGCGATGCACGATGCTTTACGGGGTGCCGACGATGTTTATCGCCGAGCTGAACCACCCGATGTTCGATATGTTCGACTACTCCTCCCTCCGTTCGGGGATCATGGCTGGGGCGGTCTGCCCGATCGAGACGATGATCGCCGTGCGCGAGCGGATGCACTGCAAACTGATTAGTGTCTATGGCATGACCGAAACCTCGCCGGGGATGACCGTCAGCCGCCTGACCGACTCGGACGAGGTACGTGCCACGACCGTGGGGCGGCCCTATCCTTATGTCGATGTCAAAATTCTCGACCCGGAGACCAACGAAGAGTTGCCGGACGGAACAGCGGGAGAGGTGTGTTGCAAGGGCTACAACGTGATGAAGGGCTATTACAAAAACCCCGAAGCGACCGCCCAGATCATCGACGCAAACGGTTATCTTCATTCCGGAGACCTCGGGGTGCGCGACACGGACGGCAATTTCCGGATCACGGGGCGCATCAAAGACCTGATTATCCGGGGTGGAGAGAATATTTCGCCGCGCGAGATCGAGGATTACCTCTTCCGGATGCCGCAAATCAAAGGGGTCGAAGTGGCCGGGTTGCCCAGCCCGAAATACGGCGAACAGGTGGCCGCGTTTATCACCGTCAAAGACGGGATGACCCTGACCGAAGAGGAGGTTCAACTCTTCTGCCGGGGACAGATCGCCCGGTACAAAATCCCGAAATATGTCTTCTTCGTCGACGAATTTCCGATGACCGCCAGCGGCAAAATCCAAAAATACCGCCTCCGCGACCTCGGTGTCGAGATGCTGAACGATGCAGGAATAGAAATTATCTAATTGTTATTCAAAAGAGGCTGTTAACAGCCTCTTTTGCTTTTTTACTGAACCAGCCGCTGTTCGGCCTCGGCCACCTCGTCGAAGTGGAAATCCGAGACCACCTCGTCCATCAGGGCGGTGATGCCGTCGGTACAGAGGTTGCCGATACTCCCCTCGTGGGTGTGTGAAACCTGACGGTCGGCGTGGTAAGTGCCCGCCTCGATCTCCATGCCGATCCGGCGATAGGCCTCGCGGAACGGCACCCCCTCCAGCACCATTTTGTTGACCGTCTCCACACTGAACAGGTAATCATATTTCGGGTCGTCCAAAATATCCTCCCGCACCCGGATGTGTTCGAGCATGAAAACGGCCATCCGCAGGCACCCGCGCACCTCGGCAAGGGCAGGAAAGAGTACTTCCTTAAGCAGTTGCAAGTCACGGTTATAGCCCAATGGCAGGTTGGTCGTCATCATCGCAATCTGGTTCGGCAGGGCCTGCAACAGGTTGCACCGGCCACGCATAATCTCCCAAACATCGGGGTTTTTCTTGTGGGGCATGATGCTCGAACCGGTCGTCAGCTCGGGCGGATAGGCGATGAAATTGAAATTTTGGTTCAGGTACATCGTGTTGTCCATGGCCAGCCGCGCCAGCGTAGCGGCCACCGACGAGAGGGCCTGCGCGAGGATGCGCTCGGTCTTTCCGCGCCCCATCTGAGCATATACCACGTTGTAATTCAGCGCCTCGAAGCCAAGCAGGCGGGTGGTCATCGTCCGGTCGAGCGGAAACGAAGAGCCGTACCCAGCCGCCGACCCCAACGGGTTTTTGTTGCACACCTTGTAGGCGGCCAAAAGCATCTGCACATCGTCGACCAGACTTTCGGCATAAGCCCCGAACCAAAGGCCGAACGACGAGGGCATCGCCACCTGAAGGTGGGTATAGCCCGGCATCAGCACGTTTTTATATTGTTGCGACAGGGTTTGCAGGCGGTCAAAAAGCTCCTGCACCTCGCCGACGATCTCCCGGATCTGCCGACGCAGGAAGATTTTCAGGTCGACCAACACCTGATCGTTGCGCGAACGGCCGCTGTGGATTTTCTTGCCCACATCGCCAACCCGCTCGGTCAGCAGAAATTCGACCTGCGAATGGACATCCTCCACCCCATCGGCAATGGTAAACTTACCGGCCTGAATATCAGCGTAAATCATTTTCAGTTCGCGCTGTACCGTCTCCAACTCCTGCTCGGTCAGCAGGCCAATCGAGGCCAACATCCGCGTGTGCGCCAACGACCCCAACACATCGGCCTCAGCCAAATAAAGGTCCATCTCCCGGTCGCGCCCCACCGTAAACTCCTCCACGGCGCTATTCACATCCGTGCTTTTCTGCCACAATTTCATAGTCTTCCTATTTTGCCCGTAAAAATAACCATAAACTGCGACTTTTTAACAAAATCACGCAAAATCGTTGCCTTTGCTTTGACTGTTCTTTAAAAAATTCAGCTCGTTGAGATCGAATAATTTGTTGAAATGGGAATTGTTGCACAATCCAAATTTTAACCCCCACATTTATGAGGGGTTTAAAAAAAAATGGCCGAGGTAGAGGGAAGGAAACTATTGAAGTAAAGAGTTTTTATTGCTTCTGTAAATCATTCAGGATTTTCAGATTCCGTTGAACCAGCTCGACATCAGACTGAAACGCTTCCGGTGAAAGTTTGGCCAAGCGGGTGTATATCACTAAGGCTTCATTCCATTCCTTTTCGGCCTCGGAGTACTGCTTTGTTTTTCCATGCAGAGCCCCTAAATTATTCAGTGTCCGGGCTACATACTCCTCGTAAGCGGCGGGATTATCGGCGGATAATCGCCGATATATCTCTAAGGCCTCGTTATATTCTTCTTCGGTTTTTGGATATTGATTCGTGTTATAGTGCAGAACCGCAAGATTATACAGCGTCCCAGCTACATTCCTCTCGTAAGCGGCGGGGTTATCGGTGGCCAATCGCTGGTATATATCCAAAGCCTCCCGGTATTCTTTTTCGGCCTTGGGGCGCTGATTCATGTTCCAGTGCAAATTCGCCAAATTATGCAGCGTGGTGGCTATATACAGATCGAAAACGGAGGGGTTCTCAGCGGCCAATCGGCGGCCAATCCCCAATGCCTCGCTGTACTCCGCTTCAGCCTTTTGGGGCTGATTGGTGTCGTTATGCAGATTCGCCAAATTATGTAGCGTCCCGACTCTTTCATTGTCATCAGAGGCATTTTTTAAGCACTCGGTGTAATACATCTCGGCTTCTTGGTGTCGATTTTGGTCTTGTAAATACTTAGCCAGTGCAAACGTATTAGAGAACGACGGATAGATTTCTACGGCACGGCGATAATGCCTTTCGGCTTCGGCGTAATCTTGTTTCAATTTGAGCATCCATGCTTTGAAACGATATTCACCCGCTGTTTGCTCGGTATCGTTGGCCAATGCGTCGCTATCGAGCATTTGTAAAGCCTTGTCAATATTCCCCTTGCGAAACTCTTCTTCTGCCTTTTGCTTGCGCTCAGAGGGATTCGGGTCGCGTTGAATATCTTCTTCAATGGCTTCTTGAGCCGTTGCTTTCTCTATATCTGCTGGTGGTAGAATCCCTTTCTCAATCAGTTTTTCAACCGTCTTGTTAGCAATCTCTTCCGGAGTTGTTGTGTTCTTTTTGTTTGACGATTCTTTAATCCACTGCAAAACAAGAAAGAGAGCGGGTACACCTATCGAGAAAATAAGATATAAAATCATATTTTCTTTGCTGATATGCCCGCATTTCCATAGTCCAATAATAATTGTTACCAACCCAACAACTATCGCCGCAACGATTATCCACCATCTTTTATTCATAACTCAGGTGTATTATTTGTGAATGAAAATCGCCACTCATCTGCCCGGAAAGTCGAAGCAAAGCCCCTTAAAAGCTATCGGCGAAAGCGGTTTTGATGGCCTCGACGGCATCTAATTTTTCCCAGGCGTAGAAGTCGACCGGGCGGGTGGTGGGCTGGCCGTTTTCGTAGAGGGTGACCTCGGCGCGGTAGGGCGCGTGGCCGAAGTGGCCGTATGCCGCTGTGGTCTCGAAAATCGGGTATGTCAGCCCGAAATACCGGACGATGGCCGCCGGGCGCAGGTCGAAGAGCGCGTCGATGCGCTGGGCGATCTGACCGTCGGTGAGCTTCACGCGCGCCGTCCCTTTGGTGTTGACGAAGATGCTGACCGGGCGGGCGATGCCGATGGCGTAGGCCACCTGTACCTCCATTTGGTCGGCGATTCCAGCGGCCACCATGTTTTTGGCGATGTGGCGCACGGCATAAGCCGCCGATCGGTCGACTTTGGAGCTGTCCTTGCCCGAGAAGGCTCCCCCGCCGTGCGAGGCGCGACCGCCATAGCTGTCGACGATGATTTTGCGCCCCGTCAGCCCGGTGTCGCCGTGAGGGCCGCCGATCACAAATTTGCCCGTGGGGTTGACGTGCAGGATGTAATCGTCCTGAATCAACTCGCCGAGGCAGTCGTCGTCGCGCTTCAGGCGGGCTTTGACGCGCGGCATCAGGACGTTGAGTACATCGTCCTTTATTTTCTGTTGCATCATCCGTTCGTCCTGCTTTTCGTCGCCGCCGGTAATAAATTCGTCGTGCTGTGTCGAGACGACGATCGTATGCACCCGTTGGGCGCGGTGGTCGTCGCTGTACTCGATCGTGACCTGACTTTTCGCGTCGGGACGCAGGTAGGTCATCTCCCGGCCTTCGCGGCGAATGGCGGCCAACTCTTGTAAAATGATGTGAGAGAGCATCAGAGCCGCAGGCATCAACTCTTTGCTCTCGGTGCAGGCGTATCCGAACATGATCCCCTGATCGCCAGCGCCTTGCTCGTCAGCCTGCTCGCGCACAACGCCCTGATTGATGTCGGGCGACTGTTCGTGGATGGCCGAGAGGATGCCGCAGGCGTTGCCGTCGAACATATATTCCGAGCGGGTGTATCCGATGCGGTTGATGACCTCGCGCGCGATGGTCTGCACATCGACATAAGCCTCCGAGCGCACTTCGCCCGCGATGACGACCAAGCCGGTGGTCACCAAGGTTTCGCAGGCCACCTTAGAACGGGGGTCTTTGCGTAAAAAATCGTCGAGAATGGCGTCCGAAATTTGATCCGCCACTTTGTCGGGGTGCCCTTCGGACACGGATTCCGACGTAAATAAATATCCCATAGTCGTTATTTAAATAAGACTTCCGGGGAAAAAGAAAATAAAATGGCGGGATTGTAAAATAAAAAAAGACGCTGCTTTAGCATTTTTTTTACGTGGTTTGCAATCGGCCAAATCCTTCCACCCGGAGCCTGTTATCACTCCTTTTGACGGGGCAAAGGTACGGCGAAATTCTGATTTCGACAAATCCGAGCGGGAAAAAACGCGAAGTGTTCCGTTATCCGGTGAAAAGATTCCTTATCTTTGTAGGAACAAACCGATAGGGAGAGGAAGCGATGGCATTTTTTGATTTTTTCTCGAAGAAAGAGAACAAGGAGAATTTAGATAAGGGGCTGGAAAAGACCAAAGAGAGCGTTTTTTCCAAGATCACGCGGGCGGTGGCGGGTAAATCGCGGGTCGACGACGAGGTGCTCGACAACCTGGAGGAGGTGCTGATTACCTCGGACGTGGGGGTCGACACCACCCTGCGCATCATCCGGCGCATCGAAGAGCGAGCGGCGCGCGACAAATACATGAACACCTCGGAGCTGAACCGCATCCTGCGCGAGGAGATCACCGCCCTGTTGGAGGAAAACCCCTCGCAGAATCGGAGCGAATTGGGTTTCGATTTTGAAAAACGGGGAGGCGACCCGGTGGTGATTATGGTGGTCGGGGTCAACGGCGTGGGGAAAACCACGACGATCGGCAAACTGGCCGCCCAATTGGTCAAGGCGGGTAAAAAAGTCTACATCGGGGCGGCCGACACCTTCCGGGCGGCGGCGATCGACCAGTTGGAGGTCTGGGCACAGCGCGCCGGAGCCGTAATGATCCGCCAGGAGATGGGTTCCGACCCCGCTTCGGTGGCTTTCGACACGCTGAAATCGGCCAAAGCCAACGGGGCCGATGTGGTGTTGATCGACACGGCAGGCCGTCTGCACAACAAAATCAACCTGATGAACGAGCTGACCAAAATCCGCAACGTGATGCAGAAGGTGATCCCCGACGCGCCACACGAGGTGATGTTGGTTTTGGACGGGTCGACCGGGCAGAACGCTTATGAGCAGGCCAAACAGTTCACGCAGGCCACGCAGGTAACCTCGCTGGCCGTCACCAAGCTCGACGGAACGGCCAAAGGCGGCGTGGTGATCGGCATTTCGGACACATTTCGCATTCCGGTGATGTACATCGGCGTGGGCGAGGGCATCGACCATTTGCAGGTGTTTGATCGGGAACAATTTGTGGATAGCCTTTTTGGAGAGTAATCATGAAAACAATAGGTACGATCGCGATCGAGGAGATGGAATTTTACGCCTTTCACGGCTGTTACGACACCGAAAAACGGGTGGGCAACCACTTTCGGGTCAGCCTGTGGATCGAGGCCGATTTGGGTGCTGCCGCCGCGTCCGACCGGATGACCGACACGGTCAATTACCTCGAAGTCTATGAAACGGTGGCCGGGGAGATGCAAAGGGTCTCGAACCTCTTGGAGCACGTGGCCGGGCGCATCGTGGAGGCCGTTTATGCCCGCTTTCCAGGGGTAGAAAAGGTCACTGTGAAGGTCTCCAAACTCAACCCGCCGCTCGGCGGCCCGGTCGGAAAAACATCCGTTACCTTAACCCGCTAATAACACGCAGGTTATCGACAAGTTGCTGACATTTAGTTAGTTGCAAATTACATAATTCACTGACTGTCAATTTATTACAATTGTTAATAACTTTTCAACAACTATTCTCGCTTTTCTTTTTTGCCTCGCTGTTTTTGTTGTAAACTTGTATAACCTTTTCGAGGGAAGGGGTGTTATTGCCCCGTGTTATCTGCCTAAAACAATCTAAAAACAATAAATAAAAGAAAAGAACGCCATGTCCGAACAGAAAACTACGAAGACCGTCAGCGGCGCAAAACTGACCGAGTACACGTACACCGAAGCGGTGGAAGAGGCCAAAAAATATTTCAAAGGCGACGAGTTGGCCGCCACGGTCTGGGTGAGCAAATACGCCCTGAAAGATTCGATGGGCAAGATTTACGAAAATTCGCCCGAGCAGATGCACTGGCGCATCGCCAACGAGATCGCGCGAATCGAAAACAATTACCCCAACGCGATGAGCGCCGCCGAGGTTCACGGCCTGCTTAAGGAGTTCAAATACATCATTCCGCAGGGTGGGCCGATGACCGGGATCGGCAACAACCTGCAAATCGCTTCGCTGTCGAACTGTTTTGTGATCGGACACAAAAAACCGGCCGACTCGTATGGGGGGATCATCCGCATCGACGAAGAGCAGGTTCAGCTGATGAAACGGCGCGGCGGCGTGGGTCACGACCTCTCGCACATCCGCCCGACGGGGAGTCCGGTGCTCAACAGCGCGCTGACCTCGACCGGGATCGTGCCCTTCATGGAGCGTTATTCCAACTCCACGCGCGAGGTGGCGCAGGATGGCCGCCGGGGGGCGTTGATGCTCTCGCTCTCGATCAAACACCCCGATGCCGAAAATTTCATCAACGCCAAAGTCGAAACCGGCAAGGTGACCGGTGCCAACGTCTCGATCAAGATCGACGACGAGTTTATGCGCGCGGTGATCGCCGGCAAAAAATACGAACAAAAATTCCCGATCGACTCGGACAACCCCATGTTTGTCAAGGAGATCGACGCGCGGTCGCTCTGGAACAAGATCATACACAACGCCTGGAAATCGGCCGAACCCGGTGTGCTGTTTTGGGATACGATCATCCGCGAATCGGTGCCCGACTGTTACGCCGACGAGGGCTTTAAAACCGTCTCGACCAACCCCTGCGGGGAGATACCGCTCTGTCCTTATGACAGTTGCCGCCTGCTGGCTCTCAACCTTTACAGCTATGTCGACGACCCGTTCACGGCCAACGCCGCGTTCAACATGGATAAATTCCGGAGCCACGTGGCCAAAGCGATGCGCATGATGGACGACATCATCGACCTGGAGTTAGAAAAAGTCGACGCGATCATCGCCAAAATCTCGAAAGACCCCGAAGAGGACGACATCCGCGCCGTGGAGCAAAGCCTTTGGAAGAAAATCCGCGAAAAAGCGATACAAGGTCGCCGTACCGGGCTGGGAATCACCGCCGAAGGCGATATGCTGGCCGCGCTCGGCCTGCGTTATGGGTCGGAGGAAGCGATTGATTTTGCGGTCAACGTTCAAAAAACGCTGGCCGTGGAGGCTTACCGCGCCTCGGTCGAAATGGCCAAAGAGCGGGGTGCCTTTACGCTGTACGACACCGAAAAAGAGAGCGATAACCCGATGATTGCCCGGATCAAACAGGCCGACCCGGCCCTTTACGAGGAGATGGCGCAACACGGTCGCCGCAACATCGCCATGCTGACCATCGCCCCAACCGGCACCACCAGCCTGATGTCGCAGACCACTTCGGGCATCGAGCCGGTCTTCCTGCCCGTCTACAAACGCCGCCGCAAGGTCAACCCCAACGACAAGGGGGTCAACATCACCTTTACCGACGAAGTGGGCGATTCGTGGGAAGAGTATAACGTGTTCCACCACAAATTCGTCACGTGGATGGAGGTCAACGGCTATCGCAACGACGACCTGATGCACACGAACACCGAGCAGGTCGACAAACTGGTCGAACAGTCGCCCTATTTCAAGGCGACGTCGAACGACATCGACTGGGTGAGCAAGGTGAAGATGCAGGGCGCGATCCAGCAATGGGTCGACCATTCGATCTCGGTGACGGTCAACCTGCCCGCCTCGGCGACCGAAAAATTGGTCGACAAAGTCTACAAAACCGCGTGGGAGAGCGGCTGTAAGGGGGTGACGGTCTACCGCGACGGCTCCCGCGCCGGGGTGCTCGTCTCGAACAAAGAGGAGAAGGATGCCGGATACAAACCGCCGTTGAAACGCCCGGAAGAGTTGGAGGCCGATGTCGTCCGCTTCAAAAACGGCGAGGAGGATTGGATCGCCTTCGTGGGCATCTACAACGATCATCCTTATGAAATTTTCACCGGGAAATTGGAGGAGGATGCCATGTTCATCCCCAAACGGATCAAAAAAGGGGTAATCCTGAAGGTGCGCGAAGCCGACGGGTCGAAACGGTACGATTTCCAATACAAAGACAAATACGGCTACACCAACACCGTGGGGGGCATCTCCCGCTTGTTCGACGAAGAGTTTTGGAACTATGCCAAGCTGATCTCGGGCGTGTTGCGCAACGGGATGCCGATTGTCGACATCGTCAACCTCGTCTCGGGGCTTCACCTGAACAGCCTGTCGATCAACACGTGGAAAAACGGGATCGAACGCGCCCTGCACCGCTACATCCCCAACGGAGCCAAACCCAAAAACAACACCTGCCCCGAGTGCGGCCAGGAGAGCCTGGTCTATCAGGAGGGGTGTTTGGTCTGCACCTCCTGCGGGCACTCCAAATGTGGATAAGAATTAGGCGAAGTGGTTTTTACCATTTCGCCTAATTCTTATCCACCGAAATCCTCTATTTCTTCTTCTTTCTTTTATCCTAAAAGAAAGAAGCAAAGAAAAGAGTTTCTCTACTTTCTTTTATCCTAAAAGAAAGTAGCAAAGAAAAGTTTTCGGCCGGGGTTTCGGAATACTTTTGTCTGCGCTTTTGTCTCGTGGCCGAACGAAATTGCAGTTTCGTTCGGCTTGCCACGGCCAAAATCGGCCAAAAGCATCCCTTTCACCCCACTGCCGAGGTCGGGCTTCGCCCGAAGGGGGATTTCTTGTTTGATTTTAAGGCTAAATACCTACCACCCCGCCCGTTGGGCACCCCTCCTTCCCGAAGGAGGGGACATTTTGAGTAAAATTATGTGTGTGTGGAAAGTCTCCTCCTTCCTGAAGGAGGAGTACCCGAGCCCCACAGGCGAGGGGGAGGTGGTAGCTGATCTCCCCAGAAAAACGAAGAAGAAATCCCACTCGGTTCGGAGAACCGACAAACCACCTGTTCCGAGACACGCTATTGTCCGACGAACGTTCGGCTCGCTTTGCGAGACGATAAGGAGGAGTTGTGTGTGAGTAACATTTTTAGCGTTTTTTGGTTACTTTTTGGGGCAATGCCAAAAAGTAACAAAGAAATTTCTATCTTTGGGTTGCGAATACTTTAAACTAAAACAATATGAAAAAACTAATTTCTACTTTGGCGGCGATGTGCGCCGTTTTTGCGCTGGCGGCTCAGGAACCGATCGCGATCCCCGTATGGCCG
>JAISHQ010000087.1 GCA_031262465.1 Rikenellaceae bacterium | reverse complement strand
GATCTCAACGGCGACGGAAACCAAAATGACCCGTTTCAGATCACGGTGACAAGCAACGGGCAGGTGCATGAACTGCCCCATGTCGATCTATTTCCGATCGAATCGGCGATCAAAGTGTTTTTCTATTCCGAATATTACGCAGCCAGCGACACGGAGAAGACCAAGCCGTTGTCCCAAACGTTCTCCATCACCTCCCTGCGCATCCACAACGTCGGGAGCAACGGCTGGTACAACGCCCGCACGGGGATTGTCTACCCCAATTACAATTACAGTTACAGCTTTTATAACGAGCACAGCACCGAAGAATATGGCGATTATCTTCCCAACAATGTCGAAATGACCAGCACGGCTGACAACGTGACCCCTGGGCCGGGCAAGGCTGGTAACCCGATCCAATGGACAGCCCAAACCGAAATCTTCCCGTCGGACTACCGAGGGGCCGAGGGCGGCGGGCTGGCTCAGGTAAAACCACTGATCCTCAAGGTTGAACTCGATATGACTCCGGACACGGGCGAGGAAGAAAATCAGGGTGATGGCACAGACGAAGGGGAAGGAACTTCGGAGACAGGAGAGGGAGAAACTCCGGGTGAAGGCACAGACGAAGGAGGAGGAACTCCGTCCGCAGAGGAGGAAGGTATGACACGGAGCACAGGGGAGGTGACAAACAAAGTTTCGATCCCCATTGTGCCTTTGGCCTTGAAGGTCGAGCGCGGCAAACGATACAACTTTTACATCAACGTCAGGTCGGAGAGCATTGCCATTACCTACACCGTTTCGGCGTGGGATGCAGACGTGAGTGGAGATGACATCGGCGGCAACCAGATAGATTATGCAACCATGCCTTTCACCTATTCCCCAACCTCCGGCTGGGAGAACGGCGGCGGCGGGAGCGATAACATCGGTGGAATACAATAGAATTATGAATTATGAACGTTAATGAATTATGAATTATGAATTATGAATTATTTGTCTTTGCTCGACCTTATTTTTTTAGCGCGGCGAAGCCCTAATTCATAATTCATAATTCATAATTAAAGACTTAGTCGCCGCGGCTATAATTCGGGGCCTCGCGGGTGATGGTGACATCGTGCGGGTGGCTTTCTTGGATGCCGGAGTTGGTGATGCGGACAAATTTGGCCTGTTTCAGGGTGGCAATGTCCTTTGCTCCGCAATAGCCCATCCCGGCGCGCAGGCCGCCGATCAGCTGGTACATCACCTCGGCCAGCGAGCCTTTGAACGGTACGCGGGCAGCGATGCCCTCGGGAACTAACTTTTTGATGTCGTCCTCCATATCTTGGAAATAGCGGTCTTTCGACCCCTGCTCCATGGCTTCGATCGACCCCATGCCGCGATAGGACTTGAATTTACGCCCGTTGTAGATGATCGTTTCGCCCGGCGATTCGTCGACCCCGGCAAACATCGACCCGGCCATCACGCAGTCGGCTCCGGCGGCCAATGCCTTGACAATATCGCCCGAATAGCGCAAGCCTCCGTCGCCGATCACCGGGATGTTCAAGGGTTTGAGCGCCTGAGCCACATCGTAAATGGCTGAGAGTTGGGGCATCCCAATTCCGGCGATCACGCGGGTGGTACAGATCGACCCCGGGCCGATCCCCACTTTGATCCCGTCGGCTCCGGCCTCGGCCAGCATCAGGGCGGCCTCGGCGGTGGCCACGTTGCCGACAACCACGTCGAGGTCGGGGAAGGCGGCTTTGACCTTTTTCAACATCTCGACCACGTTGCGCGAATGGCCGTGCGCCGTGTCGATCACAATGGCATCGACCTGCGAGTCGTACAGCGCCTGCACCCGTTCCATCGTGTCGTGGGTCACACCGACCCCGGCGGCAACCCGCAGACGACCTTTTTCGTCCTTGGCGGCGTTGGGGTTATCTTTGATTTTGGTGATGTCGCGGTAGGTCAACAGCCCGATCAGTCGTCCCTCTTCGTCGACCACGGGGAGTTTCTCGATTTTATTTTGCAACAGAATATCGGCCGCGTTTTGCAGGTTGGTCATGTGGGTGGTAATCAGCCGATCGCTGGTCATGACCTCCTGGATTTTTTTGTCCATATCCTTTTGGAAACGCAGGTCGCGGTTGGTGACGATCCCGATCAGCCGGTTGTCGTGCTCGATCACCGGAATCCCCCCGATGCGGTTCTCTTTCATCAGTTGCAGGGCATCGCCGACCGTATGATCTTTGGTGATGGTCACCGGGTCGTAGATCATCCCGTTTTCGGCCCGTTTGACCTTGCGCACCTGAGCGGCTTGCGCGGCGATCGGCATATTTTTGTGGATCACACCCAAACCCCCTTCGCGAGCCATGGCGATCGCCATTTCCGCCTCGGTGACGGTGTCCATGGCGGCCGAGACGATCGGCGTGTTGATCGGCACGTTGCGCGAAAAACGCGATTTCAGGCTGGCACTGCGGGGCAATACTTCGGAATAGGCCGGGATCAGGAGTACGTCGTCGAACGTAAGGCCTTCTGTGTAAATTTTGTCGTTTACGAATGACATAATGGCGCTTTTAGAAAGGAACGTTTAAATTTGGGCAAAGGTACGAAAAAAACGGGAAAATTTAAGCCAACCCCATAGATTTTGCCGAAGCACCCTCTTTTTCACTCCTAAAAAGAGTCAACCTCTCAAAAAATAACTAACTTTGCAGAAATTTAACAACGCTGCATAAATATGACGATTGATCATCAAACAAAGGAACTGACCGAAGTGGTCATCTGCTTCTCGGGCGACTCGGGCGACGGGATGCAAATGACCGGTACGCTTTTTACCGATACTTCGGCATTGATGGGGAACAGCACACTGACATTTCCGGACTATCCGTCCGAAATTCGGGCCCCGCAGGGGACGATCGCCGGGGTATCCGGCTTTCAGGTGCACATTGGGAGTGAAAAGATCAATACACCCGGCGACGCTTACGACACGCTGGTGGCGATGAACCCGGCCGCCCTGAAGGTGGGGGCCAAACGGCTCAAACGCGACGCGACGATCATCGTCGACATCGACTCGTTCGGCGATAAAAACGTGGAAAAAGCGGGCTTTGCCACCGCCGATCCGTTCACCGAATTGGGCATTCAGGACTACAACATCATCCCGGCACCGATCAGCTCGATGACCCGCGAGGCATTGAAAGATACGGGGTTGGACAACAAGAGCATCCTCAAGAGCAAGAATATGTTTGCCTTAGGTGTCTGCTTCTTCCTCTACGAACAACCGCTGGAGATCACCGAAAACTACCTGCGCAAAAAATTTGCACGCAAACCCGCCGTGGCCGAGGCCAATATTTTGGCTCTGCACGCCGGTTACAACTATGCTCATAACACCCACAGCTTCGCCAACCGCTACCACATCGCTCCGTCGCAACCCCAACCGGGGCTTTACCGGAACATCAGTGGCAACACGGCAACGGCATGGGGCTTGATCGCGGCGGCTGAAAAGGCCGGGTTGCCTCTCTTCTGCGGCTCCTATCCGATCACCCCGGCCACGGTCATCCTCGAAGAGTTGGCCAAACGCAAAGACCTCGGCGTGAAGACCGTTCAGGCCGAAGACGAGATTGCGGGGATTTGTACCGCCATCGGTGCTTCGTTTGCCGGTAATTTTGCCGTGACAACCACCTCAGGCCCGGGGCTTTCGTTGAAGTCCGAAGCGATGGGGCTGGCCGTCATCGCCGAACTGCCGCTGGTGATCGTCGACGTACAGCGTGGCGGCCCGTCGACCGGGCTTCCCACCAAAACCGAACAAAGCGACCTCTATCAAGCACTTTGGGGTCGCAACGGCGAGTGTCCGATGCCGGTTCTTGCCGCCAGCACCCCCTCGGACTGTTTCCAATACGCCTTTGCCGCCGGGAAGATCGCCATGGAACACATGACCCCGGTTATCCTGCTGACCGACGGCTTTATCGCCAACGGGGCGCAACCGTGGAAAATCCCCTCAATGGCCGATTACCCGGCCATTCAACCGCCGATCGTGGACCAAGCTCCCGAGGGCGGGTTCATGCCCTATCAGCGCGACGAAGCTCGCCGTGCCCGCTATTGGGCTTTCCCCGGTAAAGCGGGGTTGGAGCACCGGATCGGCGGGTTGGAAAAGGACTTCCTGAAAGGCACGGCCTCCCACGACCCGATCAACCACCAGCGCATGGTCGATGTGCGGGCCGAAAAGGTGGCGCGCGTGGCCGACTTCATCCCCGAACAGACGGTCGACGGCCCCGAATCGGGCGACCTGTTGGTTGTCGGCTGGGGAGGCACTTACGGCCACCTGCTGACCGCCGTGCGGCAGATGCAGGGCGAGGGACGCTCGATTGGCCTCTGCCATTTCAACTACATCAACCCGCTACCCAAAGGGGTGCGCGAAATCTTCTCCCGGTACCGCAAAATTGTGGTTTGTGAGTTGAACCGGGGGCAGTTTGCCGACTACCTGCGCACGAATTTGCAGGAGTTCGACTACGCCCAATACAACAAGGTACAGGGGCTTCCCTTCACGGTGGCCGAGCTTCGGGAGTGTTTCGACAAACTCCTGTCCGAGGTCAAATCATAAAACATAGAGAACCATGGAATTAAAATATCAACCCAAAGATTTTAAAAGCGAGCTGGAGGTAAAATGGTGTCCGGGGTGTGGAGACCATGCCATTTTGGCCGCCGTCCAAAAGGCGTTGCCCACCGTGGCCGCCGAGCAAAACCTCGGCCACGAACGCTTTGTCTTCGTCTCGGGGATCGGCTGTTCGTCGCGTTTCCCTTATTATATGAACACGTTTGGCTTCCACAGCATCCATGGCCGGGCGGCGGCGATCGCCTCCGGGGTCAAGGTGGCCAACCCCGACCTTTCGGTCTGGGAGGTGACCGGCGACGGTGACGCGCTGGCTATCGGTGGCAACCACTTCATCCACGCCGTGCGCCGCAACGTCGACATCAACATCCTGCTCTTCAACAACGAAATTTACGGGCTGACCAAAGGGCAATATTCACCCACTTCGAAATTGGGCAAGATCACCAAAACCTCCCCCTTCGGGACGGTCGAAAAACCCTTCCTGCCGGGCGAGCTGGTCATGGGCGCGCGGGGCACCTTCTTTGCTCGTTCAATCGACGCCGAATTGGCACTGACCCAAAAATGCCTCGAAGAGGCCGCGCGTCATGAGGGTGCATCGGTGGTCGAAATCTTGCAGAACTGCGTGATTTTCAACGATAAAGTCCACAACGATTTTGCCGACAAGAGCGTCCGCGCCGATCGCACGATCGTCCTCGAAGACGGCCAGCCGATGATCTTCGGCAAGGATCGCAACAAGGGCTTGGTACAAGCAGGCAACCAATTGGCCGTGGTCACGATTGGCGAAAATGGCATCACCGAAGCGGATATTTTGGTGCACAACGCCGGTGAACCCAACCCGATCGTCCACACGATGTTAGCCACCATGCAGTACCCCGAATTTCCGATCGCCCTCGGCGTGATCCGCAACGTGGTCGACGGAGCTTACGATGTCCGCGTGCGCGATCAGGTCGAAGAAGTGCGCCAAAAAGCCACCATCCACTCCGTCCAAGAGCTGTTAGAGGCCGGCGAAACTTGGACGGTGGAATAGTCTTTCGTTATCTTAAAGAACCAGCCCGCCTTTCACAGCGGGCTGTTTTTTTCAGCCTTTGACTGCCGCTTTTAGAAAGCGGCGCAAATCGTCGCCTTTTGAAAAAGGCGACACCGAAAACTTTTGGGCTTGTTTTGCAGGGCGATCATTCCTTGCAGGAATTTCGTTTTATACTGTATGCCCCGGCTTCTCAAGCGAGCTTGAGCCGGGGCATACAGCGTAAAACGCATTCGCCCGAGGGGCGAATGTGATCGCCCTGAAAACCCATTCCGCCCCCCTGTTATCCCCTTAAAACCCCTCTCGTCTCTCGTCTTCCGCCTTTCGTCTTTTTTCGGTGTAACAATTTCGGATTTTGTCCGTTGTATTGTATCTTTACCCAAATTTCGGTTTCTTTATTTTTCGAGAAACTTTTTCGATTGACGTGCAACATTCTTCCTCTTTTTTTCATCTCATTCTAAGAATGAGGGTATTCGACGCAACCCGGTGAGCGAAAAACAACAGATAAAGCGGTGCCAGCAGGGCGACGCGAAGGCGTTAAAGGAGATTTACGAGCGGTATGCGACCCAGATGCTCGGGGTCTGTTACCGCTATGTCAATAACCGGGAGACGGCCCGCGACCTGTTGCACGACGGTTTTATCACGGTCTTTACCAAGATCGGCGATTTTCGGGGCGAGGGTTCGTTCGAGGGGTGGTTGAGGCGCATTTTTGTCACGACCTCGCTGGGTTACCTCCGTAAAAATGCAAATTGGCAGGAGGATGCCCGCCCGGTCGACGAGATGTTTGATTTGCGTCACGACGGGGCCTCGGCCCTGGAGGCGATGTCGGCACAGGAACTCGTCGAAACGATCGGGCAGATGCCCGAGGGATACCGTACCGTGCTGAACCTCTACGCCGTAGAAGGCTATTCACACAAGGAGATCGCCGAGCTGTTACACATCAGCGAAGCCACCTCCCGATCACAATACTCCCGCGCCCGAGCCTTTCTTCAGAAAAACCTGAAGAAAATGGAAGCGGTATAAAGGAAAGAAGGTAAACATGAAAGACCAATTCGAACAGCGACTGCAAGAAAAACTGCACGACTTCACAATGAAGCCCGCCCCGGATGACTGGACAGTCATCGAGCGGAGCTTGGGTATCGACGTGAAGGTTCGCAAGCGGGTGCCGCTCTACCGCATTGCGGCCGCGGCTGCCGTGTTGGTGTTGGCGATTGGCGTGGGTGGTTTTTTCCTCTTCCGCTTTGAACCTGCGGTTTCGCCGGTGGCTCCGCTGACGGCTTTGGCCGAACCGGAAGCCTCTTCGGTGATTGCAACTTTGGAGCAGGAGATTCTTCCAGAAAACGAAGCGTTGGAGGCGGTCAAAAAGCTGAAAGAGACGATCGACCGGGCCAATGCCCCCGCCTCGTCTGCCCAGCTAACGGCTATGGCTGTTGAGGCTTCTTTGCCTGTATCGGATCAATCGCTTCAGTCTACGCTAACTTCGCCGAATCAGCCGGTTTCTGCGGGGAACGAAAACGCCGCCCGGGAGCAAAACAACCGCAACAATACCGCCACGCGGAGCTATACTGCCCCGACCAATGGGAATTTTACAGCGGCATCGCGACCCGCTTCACCCGCTCGTTTGCGACCCAATGCCAATTGGGCGTTGTCGCTCTTCGCCGGAGGCATGGGAAACGACCGCGAGAGCCGGACCGGTGTCCGAACGATGATGAACGACTTCGCGCAAAACGGCATCTATACGCTGTCGAGCACCACGGACAACGGGCTTGGGTCGAATTACCTGATTGATTACCACCCCGCCTCCTCCAATGCCGAACTGCCGATGGCCGAGGTAGCCCCTTGGAACCACGCCCTGCCGCTGAGCTTCGGGTTCATGCTTCGCCGCAACCTGACCGACCGTTGGGGCATTGAGACCGGGATTACCTATTCTTACCTCGCTTCAAAACAGACCACCTCCACGCTGGAGCGGCGACAACAGTTGCATTACCTCGGCATCCCCGTGGCCATTACCTATACTCCGCTCAGAACCAGCTCCTTCGATATCTACCTGCGGGCGGGCGGTGCGGCCGATTTCAACATCGCCGGGCGATCGTCGCTCACTTCCGGCTCGTCCCAGCCCGAAGTTCAGCACTTCACCCAAAAGGGAGTGCAATGGTCGCTCGCGGCTAATGTGGGGGTGATGTATAACCTCTCACCGGCCGTCGGCCTCTATTTCGAGCCGGGCGTGAGCCACTATTTCCCCTTCTCCAGCCAGTTAGATTCGTACTGGAAAGAAAATCCCACGAGTGTTAATCTCAAAGTCGGGGTAAGAACTTCCTTTTAGTTCTCCTTTTCTCTCTTTTTTCTCAACCCCGTGCAACGTTTTGCCCGCGAGGGGCATCTTGCTTTTGTAAGTAAGGTTAAATTTTCCGTATTTCATAGGCTGTAAGAATTGAAAAAGCTATTTAAAAAAGTGTCAACAGGGAAAAAAGTTAGTAGTTAGTAGTGTTTAGGTTAGTAAAGAACCGCTCCTGTCGGGGGAGCGGTTCTTTTTATTTTTCGAATGATATAAATATAACAGCGCAAACCGTGCCTTTTATTTTTATCTGTAAACGAAAAATTTTACCTTTGCCCAGATTAAGTATTTTTTCGACTTTTTTAGTAATCCTCATGAGAGTAGCCATTGCCCAGTTGGATTATACCATCGGCGATTTCGACGGGAACAAAGCGAAGATTGTCCGGAGTATCCGTCAGGCCAAAGCCGAAGGCGCTCAGTTGGTTATTTTTGCCGAGCAGGCCATCAGTGGCCGGCCAGCCTATGACCTGCTGAACGATCCGGTCTTTTTGGAACAGTGTCAAATGACGCTGGAGGCCATCGCCGAACAGAGCGCGGGGATTTCGGTCATCGTGGGGCTTCCGTTGGCTGTGGATAATGCCACGATCAGCGCGGCGGCGATCATCAAAGAGGGCAAAGTCATCAAATACATCGGCAAACGCCACGTCATGTCGCGCGACGAGACCCTCCACCTCGGCAACTCCAAAGGGTTCGAGATTGTCCGCATCGGCGACATGAACATCGCGGTGGTCATCGGCTCCGACATCCACATCCACAACCTCGATTTCGGGAGCGACACCGACCTGATTGTCAGCCTCAAATCAACCGCCTATTCGCGGGGCGTGGTGGCCAAACGGCACGATTTTTACGCCAAAATGGCCTACCGAAAACACGCCAAACTCATCGTAGTCAACCACATCGGCGGACAAACCGACATCGTATATGACGGTTGGTCGGCCGTTTTTAATGACCGGGGCGAGTGTATCTCGTTGCTCAAGGGCTTTGAGGAGGATTTTACGACGGTCGACTTAGGCGCCGATCTGCCCGCGATCGTCTTGCCCGAGCAGGACAAGGACGAGAACGTTTACCGCGCCATTCGGGTCGGGCTGAAGGACTTTTTTGTGAAAAACGGCTTTTCCAAGGCCGTGGTCGGGATTTCCGGCGGCATCGACTCGGCGGTGACCTGCGCCTTGGCGGTCGAGGTCTTGGGGCGCGAGAATGTGCGGGGGTTGATTATGCCCTCGAAATATTCGAGCAACCACTCGGTCGAAGATTCGGTCGAGCTGGCTCAAAACTTAGGCATCCGCCACGACATTATCAACATCACCGATACTTACACCTCCCTGCGCGAGGCGATTACCCCGCTGTTCGAGGGCAAGCCGTTCGATGCGACCGAAGAGAATATGCAGGCGCGCATCCACGGGGCGATGTTGATGGCGCTCTCCAATAAGTTGGGCTATATCGTCCTCAATACCAACAACAAAAGCGAATCGGCCGTGGGTTATACCACGCTCTATGGCGATACGGTCGGGTCGTTTTGCATCTTGGGCGACCTCTATAAAACAGAGGTGTACAGCTTGGCGCGTTACATCAACCGTCGCAACCGGGTGATCCCGGAGAACACGCTGACCAAAGCCCCTTCGGCGGAGCTTCGCCCCGAGCAGAAGGACACCGATTCACTGCCCGAGTACGAATTGCTCGACGCGATCCTCTACCGGCTGATCGAAGAAAACCAGAGTGTCGACGAGATAGCCACCGCCGGGTTCGATTACGACACGGTCAAAAAGGTTTATACGCTCTTCATCAAAAACGGCTATAAACGCTACCAAACCCCGCCTGTGTTGCGTCTGAGCACGGTCACGCTGGGCAAAGGGAAAATCCTGCCGCTCACTTACGACTTCAGTTGCCTGCTCTAAAACCCACCGCCAGCCATGCCCACCACCGCCCACCAACCGACACGCATCATCCACGAAGGAGAGGTACAAGCTGTGTTTGAGGGCAGTGTCGACGTGCTGATCCGAACCGGATCGGCCTGCGGGGCGTGTAAAATCAAGAAGGCCTGTGGGATGGACGAATCTGCCGAACGAACCGTCACCGTCTTTACGCCCGATGCCACTTTTTTCCGCGTGGGCCAACGGGTCGATGTCTCCATGAAACAGGCCATGGGCTATCGGGCCATCGGGATCGCTTACATCCTGCCCATTTTCGTTGTCTTGGCCGCGCTGGCCACCATGATACAATCCGGTGTACCGGAAATGACCGCCGGAATGCTCTCGCTGGGCTTTTTGGTGCTCTATTATTTTGCCGTTTACCTGTTTCGCGACCGCATTGGCCGCGAAATTCGATTTGAAATCCGTCTTCCTAAAACGAATCAACCGGAATGAATGTCATTCTCTTTACCGTCTTGACCTTGGTCGCGTTGGGGGTGCTTGCCGCCGTGGTGCTCTATGTTGTGGCACAGAAGTTCAAGGTGTATGAAGACCCGCGTCTGGACGAGGTCGAAGCCATGTTGCCCGGAGCCAATTGCGGCGGGTGCGGTTTTCCCGGATGCCGGGGGCTGACCGAAGCGTTGATTAACCAGGACGACATCTCTGCGCTCTATTGCCCGGTGGGTGGCGCGGAAAATATGAAACAGATTGCCGCGTACCTCGGCAAATCGGCTCCGGAAAAGGAACCCGAAGTGGCCGTGGTGCGTTGCAACGGCACCTGCGCCAACCGGCCCCGGACGACGGAGTTCGACGGTGCGGCTTCGTGCGCGGTGATGGCCGCGACCTATGGCGGGGAGACGGGCTGTACGTTCGGTTGCCTGAGCCGGGGCGATTGTGTGGCCGTGTGCCGCTTCGATGCCCTGCGCCTGAACGGCGAAAGTGGTCTGCCGGAGGTCGATCCGGAAAAATGTACCGCTTGCGGGGCGTGTGTCAAGGCGTGTCCGAAGCTCCTGATCGAGCTGCGCAAAAAAGGGCCGAAAGGGCGGCGCATCTTTGTCACCTGCCGGAACAAGGAGAAAGGGGCCGTTGCGCGCAAGGCGTGTTCGGCGGCCTGTATCGGCTGTGGCAAATGCGTGAAAACCTGTACGTTCGATGCGATCACGCTGGAGAGCAACTTGGCTTACATCGACCCCAACAAATGCCGCCTGTGCCGCAAATGTGTATCGGAATGCCCGACCGGGGCGATCCGCGAAGTGAATTTTCCACCCGCCAAACCGAAAGGGGATGCGGCCAAAGAAGATAAAAATGCTTAAGACTTTTCGTTTAGGCGGCATCCACCCGCACGACAACAAACTGAGCCGGGAAGCGGCGATCGAGGCCTTTGACCTGCCGACGGTGGTCACCGTCCCGCTGTCGCAACACATTGGTGCACCGGCCACTGCCCTCGTCCAAAAAGGCGACACGGTCAAAGTGGGCACCCTGATCGGGTCGGCAACGGGTTTTGTCTCGGCCAACGTTCACTCCCCGGTGTCGGGCACGGTGACCGGCGTGGATGCGGTGCCGGATGCAGGCGGTGTGCGCCGAGTGGCCATCACAATCAAGGTCGAGGGCGACCGGTGGGAAGAGTCGATCGACCGCTCCACCACGCTCATCACCGCCTGTCGGCTCGATGCCGCGACCATTCGCGACCGGATCGCCGCCGCCGGGATTGTCGGCATGGGCGGTGCGGCTTTCCCGACTCAGGTCAAATTGTCGATCCCTGCCGGAAAAAACGTTGAATACCTGCTGATTAACGGGGCAGAATGCGAGCCTTACCTTACCGCCGACCACCGCGTGATGCTCGAACAAGGCAAGGAGCTGTTGGTCGGAATCACCATCCTGATGAAAGCCCTCGCGGTCGAAAAGGCCTGCCTCTGCATCGAACACAACAAGCCGGATGCGATTGATCACCTGACGATGTTGGCCTCGGGCTATCCCCAAATCGAGATCGTCCCCGTGAAGACCCGTTACCCGCAAGGGGGTGAAAAACAGCTGATTGACGCGGCCTTGCGCCGTCAGGTGCCCTCGGGTTGCCTGCCAGTCGATGTGGGTGTGGTGGTGCAAAACGTAGGGACAGCGTTGGCTGTTTACGAGGCCGTTCAAAAGAATAAACCGCTCATCGAGCGGGTGGTGACCGTCACCGGAAAAAGCCTCCGCCATCCGGCCAATTACCGGGTGCGCATCGGCACGCCGATCTCCGCGCTGATCGCCAAGAGCGGTGGCCTGCCGGAAGATAGCGGCAAGGTGGTGGGCGGCGGCCCGATGATGGGGCGCGCGATGGCCAACCTCGATGCGCCGGTTGTCAAAGGGACTTCCGGGGTGCTTGTTCTGCGCGAAGCCGAGTCGCGGCGCGTGGCGGAATCACCCTGCATCCGTTGTGCCAAGTGTGTCGGAGCGTGCCCGATGGGGCTTGAACCCTACCAGCTCAACAAGATGATTTCCAGCGGGATGGTGGCCGAAACCGAAGGAGAAAAGATCACGGATTGCATCGAATGTGGCTGTTGCGCGTTCACCTGCCCGGCGCACCTGCCCCTGCTCGACCGCATCCGGTTGGGCAAGGCTGAAGTGGGCAAAATCGCGCGCGCGCGAACGACAAAATAGCTTTTGCAAAGAAAGAAAAAAGAGATAGAATGGAGAAAAAACTAATCGTATCGCCATCGCCCCACGTCTTTAGCGGCGATTCGACCACGCGGCTGATGCGCGATGTGCTGATCGCCCTCTTGCCCGCGCTGGCCTTTTCGGTGGTGGTCTATGGGCTGTCGTCGCTGTTAGTGACGGCGGTGGCGGTGGTTTCCTGCGTCGTGTTTGAGTTTTTGATTCAAAAATACCTGCTCAAAGGGTCGCTGACCGTGGGCGACTATTCGGCGGTACTGACCGGGGTGCTGTTGGCCTTCAACCTGCCGAACAACATCCCCCTCGGGCTGGTCGTGCTCGGCTCGCTGGTGGCCATAGGCATCGGCAAGATGACTTTCGGGGGCTTGGGGCGCAACGTGTTTAACCCGGCACTGGTCGGGCGGGTCTTCCTGCTGATCGCCTTTCCGGTGCAGATGACCTCTTACCCCATGCTGACCACGACCGATGCCGTTTCGGGAGCCACACCGTTGACCCTCCTCAAAGAGGCACTCAAGAGCGGGCAGAGCGTGAGCGACATCATGCCCAACCTCCCCTCGTCGATGGATATGTTGCTCGGCCTCCACGCCGGGTCGCTGGGCGAGATCGGTGCGCTGGCCTTGATTCTCGGCTTCATTTATCTCCTTGTCCGCAAGGTCATTACGTGGCACATTCCGGTGGCGATCATCGCCACGATCGCCTTGTTCAGCGAAATTCTCCACTTGGCCTCGCCGGAGCATTACATCGGAGCTTTTTTCCACGTGCTGGCCGGAGGTACCCTGTTGGGAGCGATTTTCATGGCCACGGACTATGTGACCTCGCCCATGGTGCCCCGGGCGATGATTATTTATGGCGTGGGGATCGGGGTGCTGACCGTGCTGATCCGTGTTTTCGGGGCGTATCCCGAGGGGATGTCGTTTGCTATCCTGATCATGAACGCCGTGGTGCCCCTGTTGAATAAGTACATCAAACCCCGTCGTTTCGGAGCGGCGGTTAAAAAAGCATAGCACTGATGAAAAGTAGCTTGAAAAACATGGTTTTGACGCTCTTCCTGATTACGCTGATTGCCTCGGCGGCGGTGGCGGTGGTCTATCGCCTGACCGAAGAGCCGATTGCCCAAGCCAAAGCAGAAAAGGACAGCGAAGCCATCCGGGCCGTGGTACCGGAGTTTGATAACGACATCGCCTCCACAGCCCAAAGCGTGGAGATCGACGGCGGAACGGCCATTCTTTATACCGCCGAAAAAGCGGGTCAGCCGGTCGGCTATGCCGTTCAGACCTTTACCAATAGCGGTTATGGCGGCCTGATTACCCTGATGGTGGGATTTTATCCCGACGGGACGATCCACAAAATCGAGGTGCTCTCCCACGCCGAAACTCCGGGGTTGGGGGCCAAGATCACCGAGCCGGACAACGTGTTAGCCGTCTCGTTCGTTGGCAAAAACCCGGCGGAGCTGAAAATGAGCGTGAAAAAGGACGGGGGCGACATCGACGCGATCACCGCCTCGACCATCACCTCGCGCGCCTACACCGAGGCCGTTCAGCGCGCCTACACCGTATTCCAACGCGCCAAATAAGGAAAATGAGCCATGAGTAAGCTAAAAATCATCACCGACGGGATCATCCGCAACAACCCCGTCTTTGCCCTGCTCTTGGGGATGTGCCCCACGCTCGGCACGACCACTTCGGCTATCAACGGCATGGGCATGGGTTTGGCGACCCTCTTCGTGCTGATCTGCTCGAACACGGCGATCTCGCTCCTGAAAAATGTGATTCCCGGCAAGGTGCGCATCCCGGCCTTTATCGTGGTCATCGCCTCGTTTGTGACCATTCTGCAACTGCTCATGGAGGCTCATCTGCCCGATCTTTATGCCACCCTCGGGTTGTTCATCCCCCTGATCGTGGTCAACTGCATCATCCTCGGGCGCGCCGAAGCCTTTGCCTCTAAGAGAAACGTGCTCGCCGCCCTGTTAGACGGCGTGGGCACCGGCTTAGGCTTCACCCTCGCGCTCACCCTCTTGGGTGCGGTGCGCGAATTGCTGGGAACCGGCTCGCTGTTCGGCTATAAATTCATCGCGGGCGACGGGATGCTGATCTTTGTCTTAGCACCCGGCGCATTCATCGCCCTCGGATACCTCATCGTCCTGTTTAACCAAGCTACGGCGAAACTCAAGGCCTAATGGAAATCATCAAAATCGTCGTTGTCGCGATCTTCGTCAACAACATCGTCCTCTCGCAGTTTTTGGGCATCTGCCCCTTCCTCGGCGTGTCGAACAAGGTCAACACCTCTCTGGGAATGGGGGCCGCCGTGACCTTTGTCATGCTGATCGCCTCGATTGTGGTCTGGCTCCTGCAATATGGGGTGCTCGAACCACTCAACATCGGCTATATGCAGACCATCGTCTTTATCCTCGTGATCGCCGCGCTGGTGCAGATGGTCGAGATTATCCTCAAAAAAATTAGCCCCGCGCTCTATCAGGCATTGGGCGTTTTTCTTCCCCTGATTACCACCAACTGCGCCGTCTTGGGTGTAGCTATCACGTTGGTAACCAAAGATTACGGTCTACTCAACGCCGTGGTTTTCTCCGTGGCCACCGCCCTCGGCTTTATGCTGGCATTGGTGCTCTTTGCCGGAATCCGCGAACGCCTCGAGCTGGAAGACATCCCCAAACCCTTTCGCGGCACCCCCATCGCCCTCATCACCGCCGGCATCCTCGCCATGGCCTTTATGGGGTTTTCGGGACTTATGTAACTGTTCTTAGAGAACCATCGCGCCTTTTTGAAAAAAGGCGCCCCAAAAACTTTTGGGCTTGGGCTTGCAGAGCGATCATCTCTCCGAGACTTCGTCTTATTTTCCATGCCCCCTGCCCTCCAAGCGAGCTTGGGGCGGGACATGAAAAACAAGACGCATTCGCCCGCAGGCGAATGTGATCGCCCTGAAAACACATTCTGCAACAACCTGTTATCCCTGAAATCCCAATCGGTTCGTAGAACCGATAAACAAAATGTTCCGAGACACGCTATTGTTTGACGAACGTTCGGCTCGCCCCGCGAGACGATAAGGAGGAGTTGCGTGTGAGGAACATTTTTAGCGTTTTTGGTTACTTTTGGGGCAATGCCAAAAGTAACAAAGAAAAATCCCATTTTTCCTTACCTTTGTGGCGTTTATGGCACTGAATATGCCATAGAGGCAAAAAGACGTTAAAACAAAGAAAAAGCTATGGCAGCAGTAAAATGTGTCGGTATATTGACCTCGGGCGGTGATGCTCCGGGGATGAACGCGGCGATTCGTGCCGTGACCCGTTCGGCAATATACAACGGATTGGAAGTGAGAGGGATTTACCGGGGATACAAGGGTTTGGTCTTCAACGAGATCGTGCCGTTTATCACGCAGAATGTCAGCAACATCATACAGCAAGGGGGGACGATCCTCAAGACGGCTCGCAGTGCCGAGTTCATGACGGTCGAGGGTCGTCAGACTGCTTATAATAACATGGTCAACGCGGGGATCGACGCGCTGGTGGTTATTGGCGGCGACGGTTCGTTGACCGGCGCGCGCATCTTTGCCGAGGAGCACGATGTACCCGTCATCGGCCTGCCGGGGACGATCGACAACGACCTTTATGGCACCGATGTGACGATCGGTTACGATACGGCCCTGAATACGATCGTCGACGCGGTCGACAAGATTCGCGATACGGCTTCGTCGCACGAACGCCTCTTCTTCATCGAGGTAATGGGGCGCAACGCTGGATTTTTGGCGCTCAACGGGGCCATTGCCGCCGGAGCCGAAGCGGCCATCATCCCGGAGATCGCGACCGAGGTCGACCAGTTAGCTGAACTGATTCAGAACGGCTTCCGCAAATCGAAAAACAGCAGTATCGTCTTGGTGGCAGAAAGCGAAATCACCGGTGGGGCGATGGGGTTGGCCGAGCGGGTCAAGAACGAATACCCTCAATACGATGTGCGTGTGACCATCCTCGGGCACATCCAACGGGGCGGCTCGCCGACGGCCAACGACCGCATCCTGGCCAGCCGGCTGGGCAATGCGGCCATCGACGCGCTCTTGGAAGGCCAACGCAACATCATGGTCGGGGTGCAGAACGACGAATTGGTGAACATTCCTTTTGTCAAAGCGGTCAAAAAGGACAAACCGATCAACCGCGAACTGCTCAACACCCTGCGCATCCTTTCGATCTAAAGACCGAGAGACGAGAGAAAACGCAGAAAAGACCTACCACCTCCCCCTCGCCTGTTGGCTCGGGTACTCCTCCTTCAAAGAAGGAGGAGACTTTTTGCGTGATTTCAGGCCTTTTGTTAGGGTGACCCTCATTAGAGGGCTTCCAAAAATTCAAAAGACAAGGCTTGCGACCGAGACAAAAGCGCAGTGTACTTAACGTACTCGAGCATTTAGCTTCGCTTTTCTCCTTCGCGCCTCGGCAAAATTGCGAACAAGTTCGCTTTTGCACTCGGCTTGTCGTCGATTTTCCTCGGGAGCGTAACGCAGTATTTTGGATTTTTCGAAGCCCTCTTAATAGTCTTCGGTGTATCCCGAGTATCCGTAACCATACTTGTATCCGTATCGGTACCCGTATTTATACTTGTACTTATATTTAGCACCGTAACGACCGCCGCTATTTTCTGTGCCGTTCAGGATGAGCGACATATTGTTAAATTTCTTATCCAAGTAGAATTGCTTGATTTCCGGCAACATAGCGCGATCCAACAACCCAACGCGAATAACAAAGAGGGTTGTATCGACCAGTTTGTTGATGATGGTCGCATCGGCCACAATCTCGACCGGCGGACAGTCGATGAAGACAAGGTCATAATTTTGGCGACCAAATTCGATCAACTGTTCCAGCCGTTCGGTGAAGAGCAGTTCGGTGGGGTTGGGCGGTATCTTGCCGATGGGAATAATGTCCAGCCTTTCGTTATCGAAGGACTTGAACAAGATATCTTGGATCGTATCCGTCTCGCCCGCCAAGTAGTTGGAAATACCAATTTCGGGTTGACCCACAAATTCGCTCAACGAGCCTTTGCGCAAGTCGAGGTCGAGGGCCAGCACCCGTTTGCCTTTGATCGCATAACTGGTCGAAAGGTTGTAACAGATAAAGCTCTTTCCGCTCCCCGGGTTGATCGAGGTGAACATGATGACGTTCGACTTTCCCTTGCCTAACATGAACTCCAGGTTGGTGCGTACCACCCGGAAAGCCTCGTTGATGACGTTGCGGCTCTTCTCTTTGACCACGACGACGTATTTTTCCTCCTTCGGTTTACGGGAAAATAGCTTGCCTTTTTTGCGGAAAGCCAGCGGGATTTCTCCGATAAACGGTATCGGCAACCCTTCCAAGTCCTTGCGCCCGCGAACAACCGTGTTCATGTTCTCTTGGACGAAAATGATAACGCCGGGGATCAATAAACCGAGAAGAAATGCCATCAAAAGGATGTTCCGCTTGACCGGCGAAGTGGGTATCATGCTACCGCCCGGCATGGTGATGATCCGGGTGTTGTAAGCCGTAAAGGCTTGAGAAAGCTCGTTTTCCTCCCGTTTTTGCAACAGGTAGAGGTAAAGAGCCTCCTTTACTTTTTGCTGACGTTCGACCGAAAGCAGGTATTTGGCCTGCTCGGGGTTGGATGAAATTTGCGAAGTGGCCAACCCTCCAAGAGATTGCTGGCTCCGGATTTGTTCGTTCAAAGCAACAATCTGGTTGTCCATAGAGGAGGCCAGCGCACTGCGCATCCCCGACAGGGCGGCATCCATCTCCATGACCAACGGGTTCCGGGTGCTACTCTGATTGACCAGGCTGTTGCGCTCCAACAACAGGTCGTTGTACTCGCTGATTTGGGCGGCGAGATTCTGGTTCTCGATGCCGGAATTGGCGGGTAGCAACTGGAATTTGTTCTCCTCGTCCGTCAGATAGCTCATGACGTAACGAGCCATATAAAGCTGATTGTTTAACGCCTCGATGGAGATGTTGGCCTCGTTGGCTTGGGTGATGTACAAGCTGGCCATGGCTTGTACGTCGGGCAGGAGATTTTCGCTCTTGAACGAGGAAATGTCGTCGTCCACGTTGCCCAACTCTCCTTCGATCATCTCCAAGCGTTCGTTGATGAACATCGAGGTGCCGACAGCGACCCGGTTTTTGTCCTTCACCCAGCTTTCGTTATAAACAGAGATAAGCGTATTGAGCAGGTCTTCCGCCCGTTGGGGCGATACATCTTTAAACGACAGGACGATGATGTTGGATTTATCGTCGTTCTGCGAAACCGTCAATTGCTTTACGTAATCGTCTACGACATCCCTTAGCGACCGATGGGAGACATAAATCTCGGCCTCTGTTCCTTCGGTGAAAAAGGAGGTGGGGATCACCAAAATCTCTCCCAACGGGCTGGAGAGGGGTTGGTTCAGTATTCCGGTCACTTCGTTGTCCAATTTGACCCTTTCTCCCTCGATAACTCGTTCAAATTCGGACAAAAAGACCGAGCCGTCAGCAGATAATTGAAGAGTAAAGGTTGCCGTTTCGTTTTCCGGCAGGTCGGTGAAAAAGACACGAATAGGCAACTGGTTGCCGTAAATGGTCTGCCGCCTGAAACTTTCATTTACATGATAATCTGTCTCCAAATGCAACCTTGACACCACCTCCCGCATCAGGTCGGGCGACTCCAAGGTGCCCATTTCGTTGTTCACGTTGGTGTTAGTGGCAAACAAACCCAAATCGGCAAACGCTTCCATACCGGCGGTGGCGGAACTTCCTTTGGAGTCGTCCTTAATCAAAATAGAAGCTGTCCGCGTATAGACGGGTTGCGTGATTATCAGGTAGGTCACGGCAATACCGAGGCACACCGCCAATGAAATAACAAACCAAGGCCACTTGCTCAGGAAGAGATAAAACAGATCCTGTATTTTTATTGCATCCTGTGCGTTCTCTGTCGTGGTATTTTCTATGTTTGCCATAAAACGATATTATTTGATTAAGACGAAAACGGTGGTCAGCAGGGAGGCCAGTGAAATCCAAAAAGAGGTGGAGCGAACGTTGTTCCCGTTGACGGTCGATTGCCGCGCCCGGGTGTCGTTGGGTTCCACATAAACCACATCGTTCTGTTGCAAGTAAAAGACCGGGGACGAATAGAGCTGACGGGCCGAATTAAGGTCTACGGTGTATGTGCGTTGGGTATCGTTCTCGTTGCGCAAAACCAGCACATTTTCCCGCTTTCCATAAATGGTCAGGTCTCCCGCTTGGCTTAGCGCGTCCAAAATGGTCAGGTCGTCTCGGTCGATTTTGTAGCGGCCCGGCCGGTTTACTTCGCCCACGACCGAAACATTGAGGTTCATGAACTCTACGGTGACTACCGGGTCTTTAACCAGATCGTTCGATTGTAATTCTTCTTTAATATAAGTGGCGACTTCTTCCCGGGTCATGCCGCCGATTTGGATTTTCCCCAACACAGGAAAATCAATGAAGCCTTCCGGATCGATCGTATAACCGGAGAGGCCGCGATTTTGATCATTAGAACCATCTACACCGACTTGTTGCGATAAAATAGGCAGGTTAAACATACTGGTCAGCTTCGGGGTTTGGGTGTTGACCAAAATGGAGAGCCTGTCATTCGGGCGAACCCGGATGCCGCTCTGAGCCGCCAGCGTCAGCTGGTTCTCTCCCGGTTGTAAATCCGAGAAATAGGAGATGTATTTGGGTGTACCACAAGAATAGCTGAATAAAAGGACGGATGCCGCCGCAATGAGAATTTTGTATCGTTTCATTTTCTGCCTTATAATTATTCAAAAATTGCCTGTATTGCATTTGGAGCAGGTTTTTGCATAAAATCCCTGTATCCTAACCCTGCATACAATAACAGCATTGGGCGCAAAGGTAGCTTTTTTTTCGCAAATTCCGAATCAAATGTCAAATTAGTTTTAGAGCTTGTTTGGAATTTCTTCATCTGTGAGAGTACCCTCTTCGGTGGAGACTATCAGCCCCTCGCCCGCGCAAGCGCGGTATTCGAACTGAAGGGTGACGTGATCCATGCCGAAACGCTGGTGCAAGATCGCCTCCAACTGCCGTCGGATGGCCTGCATTTGGGTCATGTCCATGTTTTCGGCGACGTTGATGTGGCTTTCGAAATAGAGTTTGCTGTCGGTCAGCCGCCAAATGTGGATGTGGTGCACGTTCTCCACCTGCGGCACCTCTTCTAAGGCCTGCTGAATCTCCTTCAAGTCGATGTGGGTCGGGGCCGCCTGCATCAGGATGTCGACCGACTCTTTCAGCACATCCCACGTTTGGTAAATGAGGTACGCGCTCACCACGGCGGTGATCGCCGGATCGACCCACTCGGCCCCCCACAGCAGGATCGCCACCCCGCCCGCGATCACGGCCACGGATGAAAGCGTGTCGCCCAACAGGTGAAGATAAGCCGCTTTGACGTTGATGTTCTCTCCCTTGTTCTTGTTGAGGATCAGCACACAAATCCAATCGGCGACCAAGCCGATGAGGGCCACGACCAACATCAGCCCGCCGCGAATGGGTTGCGGATTTAGGAAACGCTCATAAGCCTCGATCAGCAGAAAAACACAGATCGCGACCAGCAACAGCGCGTTGAACAGCGCGGCCAGAATCTCGATCCGCTTGTATCCAAAGGTGTTTTTATCGTTGGCACTCTTCATGCCGAGGCGGTTGGCGATGTAGGCCAACACCAGCGAAAAGCCGTCGCCCAATTTGTGCACCGCGTCCGAAAGCAGAGCCAAACTGCCCGAAACCACCCCGCCGATGACCTCCATGACCATGATCCCGGCGTTAATCAGCGTCACCCAAAGCAATTTTTGACCGTGCACGTCAGTCGGAGCGTGGTGATGATGCCCGTGCCCGTGCGAATGGTTGTGATCGTGTTCTGCCGAATGGGTATGTTCGTGTGCCATAACAAGTGAATTTTGGATAACCGATTCCGTTTACCTCAGTCGATTGATGAGTTTGCTGACGGTGAGGGCGTAGTGGGTGAAGACGATTTTGGGGTTGCCGTTGCGGGCCACGTCGTCGACGGTTTGTTGGGTTTGCCGGGTGAGGGCTTCGATGTTGCGGTTGTTGACAAACGGGGCGAATTTGCGGCAGAAGGCCAACTCTTTTCCGTAGAGGTAGGCCACCTCGTCCATCCCCATCGACATCATATAAGCGTCGCGCAAGAGGCGGAGCGTATTTTCGAGAAAGGCCTTTTGGCTCTCGCGGTTCATGGACGCGACGCTCTCGGCCCATTCGAGCAGGGCGAGGTGCTTGTCCTCGTAAGAGAGGCGCATAAGCTGGACAAAGAGGTCGAACTGTTCGTCGTCCTGCTCCTCCTCGCTGAGTAGGCGCAAAGCCTCTAAGAGGTTGCCGAAGGAGACGCGGGCGAGCGCGTCGGCCTTCTCGGCCGGAAGCCCTTGAGTGGCGCGAAGCCATGCAGAGAGCGCGCCGGGGTCAATGGCGGGCACGTCGATCGTTTGGGTGCGGGAGAGGATCGTGGGCAGGAGCCTTTCGGGCGCGTGGGAGACTAAGAGGAAAAAGGTGTTCTCCCACGGCTCTTCCAAAATTTTCAGTAAGGCATTGGCCGCCTGCGGGTTCATGCGCTCGGGGAGCCAAACGATCACGATTTTGTATTTCGATTCAAATGCCTTGAACGACAGCTTGCGCAGGATGCGGTCGGCCTCATAGCGGCTGATGTTGCCCTGTTTGTTGTCGATGTCGAGGGTGCGGTACCACATCTGCTCGTTGAAATAGCCCTTCGGGACGACCTGCAAAATCTGTTCGCGCCATTTGGCGATGAAATGGTCGCTGACGGGCTTGTCACCGTCGGCTCCGCTGACCGCTTCGGCCGATTTCGACTTGTTGACCGGAAAGACAAAATGAACATCGGGGTGAGCCAACTGGTTCATCTGCACACACGAGGCACAAACCCCGCACGAATCGCCGCCCACCGACTGGGCGCAGTTGATGTATTGGGCAAAAGCCACAGCCAGCGGCAAGGCTCCCACGCCCTCGCGCCCCGTAAAAAGCAGGGCGTGGCCGACCCGCCCGCTGTCGGCCATCCGCGCGAGGCTCTCCTTCAGCAGGTGCTGACCAACTATATCTTTGAATTGCATGGAACAAAGATAGTGAAAGCCGAGCGCAAAAGCGAACTTGTTCGCAATTTTGCCGAGGCGCATCCTATTTTCTGTAAAGATAATGTTTCCAATCCGTTTTTCCGGCTTCGTTGCCCGAAAACAAAAAAAAGAGAGGACAACCTCGTTTTTTAATTTTAAATAAATTTCAAAAACAAAAAAAATTGTTTTCTTTGTATGTTGGAAAAAACGCTAAACCTAAATAAACTAATCTATGAAGAAAAAATTTCACTTGAAGAGCAGTATCGTCCTGTTGGGCGTGCTCGGTCTTGTTTTTTTCTCGGCCTCGAAGCCGGGAGAACAGGACACTCCGACGGCTCCCATGCCGATCTACCTGAACACCTCCTATTCGTTTGAGGAGCGTGCCGCCGACTTGGTTTCCCGCTTTACGCTGGAAGAAAAACAGAGCCTGTTGGGCAACAGCATGGCCGCCGTGCCGCGCTTGGGCATCAAGGCTTACAACGTCTGGAGCGAGGCCTTGCACGGGCTGTTGGCCGGTGCCAACCCGAGTGTGGGATTGGCCGCACCAAGTTCGTTCTCGAACAGCGTGGCCTTGGGGTCGAGCTGGGATCCGGATTTGGTTCAACGAGTGGCTTCGGCTATCTCCGACGAGGCGCGAGCCTTCTTTGCCACCGGCTCCAAAGGGCTGACCTATTGGTCGCCCGTGGTCGAACCCATTCGCGACCCGCGTTGGGGACGTACCGGAGAGTCTTATGGGGAAGACCCGTTCCTGGTCTCGGAAATCGGGGGAGGCTTCGTGCGCGGTATGATGGGCGACGACCCGACTTACCTCAAGGCCGTTCCGACCGCCAAACACTATTTGGCCAATAACAGCGAATTTGACCGCCACGTGAGCAGTTCGAACATGGACAGCCGCGATATGCGCGAATTTTATATCGCCCCGTATAAAGCACTGATCGAACGGGATAAACTGCCCTCGATCATGTCGTCGTACAACGCCGTCAACGGCGTGCCGACTTCGGCCAGCCTGTTCTATTTGGATAGCCTCGCTCGCCGGACTTATGGGATGTTGGGTTACATCACCGGCGACTGCGCCGCTGTCGATGATATTTATAGTGGTCACTATTATGTCGACACACCCGCCGAAGCCGCCGCTGTGGCCCTGATCGCTGGGTTGGACTCGGACTGCGGCAGTGTCTATCAACGCTTTACGATCGACGCGCTGAATCAAGGGTTGGTTTCGATCGACATGGTCGACCGCGCCCTGCGCAATATGTTTACCATCCGGATGAGAACCGGCGAATTTGACCCGCTCTCGAAGGTGGCTTACTCGCAATACCAACCCAATCTGGTCAACTCGCCCGGCAATCAGGCACTTGCGCGTGAAATCGCCACCCGCACACCGGTGTTGATGAAGAACGACGCGGTATCGGGCACCGAGCAGAAAGCCCTGCCGTTGAATGCCTCTCAAATCAAGAAAATCGCCTTGATCGGTCCGCAAGCCAACGAGGTAGAATTAGGCCCTTACTCGGGACGACCCGCTGCCGAAAACATGATTACCCCGCTGGCCGGTATCAGCAAATACCTCAGCAACAAAGGATACGACACCGAAGTGGTGTACAGCTCAGGCGGTAACGCATCGAGCAAGAGCAACCTGCTCTACATCGCCAACTTTGAAATCATCAAGACCAACGGCGCCACAACCCGTTACGATGCCACCAAATACACCGACGCTTCGGCCGGAATCACGGTCGGCACGGGTATGGGATCGGAAGAACAGGTGCGCACGATCGACGACGGCTCTTGGACAGCTTATGAAAACATCGACATCACCGACATCGACAGCCTCGGCATCGGTGTGAATATCCCGACCGAAGGGGGTATTATCGAAGTGCGCACGGGTTCGCCCGACGGCAACCTGATCGGCACCTTGGAAGCCACGACCGCCGCAGGTCATCGCGCCGGTGGTGTTTACGGGACAAGCACGATGATGAAGATCAAGGCCAACCGCCTCGGCTTCAACGGCGCTCAGACCCTCTTCTTTGTCTACAACGCCCCGGCCAGCCCCGAAATCGACGAAGAGACGATCAGCGTGGCCCGTTCGGCTGACGTGGCTGTGGTCTTTGTCGGCACGGATGAAAATACGGCGACCGAAGAGGCCGACCGCCTCACCCTGCTGTTGCCCGGCAATCAGGTCGACCTGATCAAAGCCGTTGCCGCTGTCAACAAACACACGATTGTGGTCATGCAGACCCTCGGCTGTGTGGAAGTGGAAGAGTTCAAACACCTGCAAAACATCCCCGGTATCGTTTGGGTAGGCTACAACGGTCAGGCTCAGGGCGATGCAATGGCTGAAGTACTCTTTGGCGACGTAAACCCGGGTGGCAAAACCAACGCCACTTGGTACAAGTCGGTCAACGACCTGCCGGCGATCACGGACTACACCCTGCGCGGAGGCCCCGACAAAAATGGCCGGACGCTGTGGTATTTCAACAAGGACGTTTCCTATGAATTTGGATACGGGCTTTCGTACACCACGTTCGCTTACAGCAACTTCCGGATCGACCGGACAGCCATCACGCCGAACGACAAACTGACCATCCAAGTCGATGTGACCAACACCGGCAGCCGCGACGGCGACGAAGTGGTACAGATTTACATGACCACCCCGGACAGCCCCGCTTCGGCACAACGCCCCATCAAACGGCTCAAAGGCTTCCAACGGGTGACCATCCCCGCCGGTCAGACCAAGACGGTCAGCATCGAAATCAACTGCGCCGACCTGTGGTTCTGGGATATGGACGAAGAAAAGATCACCTATGACGCAGGACGTTACGTCTTCGAAGTGGGCGCATCGTCGAAAGACATTCGCGGCACGGTTGCGGCCACGATGAGCGGCTCGCTGAACACGGCGCTGAAAGTGGTTGTGGCTGAAAACGGGAAGACCGTTATGTCGCTGGGCGAAACGGCTCAGACGAGCGTGACGGCTTCGATGACCGACGACACGTTCTACGACATCGCCCGCGCTAAGGTGGTCTACACCAGCAACAACCCGGCAGTCGCTTCGGTCGATGCCAACGGTTTGGTAACAGCCAAAGGTTCCGGCGTGGCCACGATTTCGGCTCACGTGACTATCAACGGCAAGACCGTCTCGGGGAGCTTCCCGATCAAGGTGATGCCAGAACTGAACGCCGCCTCGATTACCGTGGGTGGGAAGAAAATCCCGGCATTCGACCCGAATACCCTGCAATACAGCTACTTGCTCCGCTCGGCCTCGGGGTCGGCTCCGGTGGTTGCCGCCACGGCGACCGATCCGTCGATCCGGATGGAAGTCGTTCAGGCCAAAGGCGTTCCGGGAACGGCATGGGTTACCCTGTTCGACGGCAATACCTATCAGGAAAAACAATATGCGATCAACTTCGGCACCAAATCGGCCGAAGACCAATTCAACGGCTCCTCGCTGGGCGCGCAATGGACATGGGTTCGCGAAGACAAGGCCAACTGGAGCCTGACCGAAAAACCGGGATCGCTGTCGATTACCAGCGGCAAGAGCGACATCGCCGGCACGGCTAACGATGCCCGTAATCTGCTGTTGCAGAGCGCAAATACGGATTGGACGATCGAAACGAAGATCACCGCCTCCCGCAAACCCTCCGGCGCGCAAAACGCTGGGCTGGTGGCCTATCAGGACGACGATAACTTCGTTCGTCTGGCCTATCGCGCCAGCGCGGGCCGTCGGGGTGCTCCCACAGCACAGCCGACCGAACAACCCGGCTCGGTAGAGCTGTTGGTCGAAAGCAACGGCACGGCCAAACCGGCCATCACCCTCAGCATGGCCGACATCATCACCGACAACAACACGCTGTACCTGAGACTGGTAAAAAAAGGCGACCTCTATACGGCGTTCTACTCGGTCGACGGGAAGAAATTCGAGGCGGTCGGTTCATCGAGCATCATGTTGAAAGACATTCAGGCGGGTGTTTTGGTGACCGACGGTGTGGTGCCCGCCATGATGGCCGCATTCACCCGCAATATGCCTCAAACTCCGGCACAGGCACCGTTTAAGGTGGCGTTTGATTACGTAAAAATCACCAACAGCGGCCTGCGATGAAAATAGGGGCCGGATTCGTCCTCATCGCCTCGCTGTTGACATTCGTGTGCGGAAAGGGGGTCGCTTCGACCCCCGCCGTGCCCGACGAAACAGCCGGTTATCGCGCCGTGATTGGCGATGAGGACGGATTCGTTGCCGCCGGATCGGACGGAGTGTACTACCTTACCCCCACGGGCGAGGTGGTACGCTCCGTCACGTTTTCGGATGTTACACTGAACTGCCTGATCTTCTGCGGCGAGACCCTTTTGGCCGCAGGAGATCGAGGCGTTCTATTGATCGCCCCAAAAGGCGAAGAACCCCAACAAGTCGAGAGCGGAACGACGGCCAACATCCGTTGCCTGACCCTATTTCAAGGCTATGTGGTGGCCGGAACCGACGGCGGAACGGTGCTGATCGGCGACCAAGCCGGGTTTTTCGAGGGGGTCACCCTCGCGCTCAAGGGAAATATCGTCTCCCTGTCGGGCGGGGCGTTGGGGTGCTATGGGGTGACGGATCGGGGCGAGATCATCCGTTCCGACGACTTGGTCAATTGGGACATCCTCGATTTCAACGCCTTCTACAACGGTTATTACCCCCCGCGCCGATTCACGGGCGTGTGGGTGGCCGACCGGCAGGTGGCTGTGGCGGGCGTGAGCGAGCAGGGTGCTCCGGTGCTCTCCCTGTCGAGCGGAGGAAGCGTCTGGACCGAGCGGAGCCTCGACTACACCGACTCCCGGGGGATGCCTGCCCTGTTGCAGGAGGCACCCCGCGCGATCATTTACGAGGCGGCGCGGGAGCGTTTTCTGCTGGCTTGCGACCGAGGCACAGTGATGTCTGTTCCCTCCTGCTCGCACTGCAACGAACGCTTCGACCTGCCCACCGACAACGCCCTAAAGGCTCTAACCCAACACAACGGCACCATCCTGCTCGTCGGCGACAACCACACCGCCCTACCCTTCCGGTTTTAAGGAGGCATAGTGCAAACAAGGAGTAGCGGCGGAAAATCCCGTCGCTACTCCTTGTTTTATGGATGAGGGAATCACCTCTCCCTCTGGGAAGGAGGAGGAGTACCCGAGCCGGTAGGCGAGGGGGAGGTAGTAGGTAAAAAAGACGAAAGACGAGAGACGAAAGAAAATGCAGAAAAGACCTACCACCCCGTCACTTCGTGCCACCCCTCCTTCCTCGAAGGAGGGGACTTTATTAGATACGAAAGGCCGGAAATTACACAAAAAGTCTCCTCCTTCGGGGAAGGAGGAGTACCCGAGCCGATAGGCGAGGGGGAGGTGGTAGGTCTTTTCTACATTTTCTTTCGTCTTTCAGTACCACTCCACCTACTTTTTACACTACTCCTCCTTTCTCCCGGAGAAAAAGTCGTCCGAAGAGGACAATCATGGGAATGACGATGCCTGACAATAGGCCGATCAGCACGATTAGGCTTCGGCGGGGCGAGGAGTGGCGCGCGGGGACAATGGCAGGTTCGATGATACTAAAGGCCGGGGTCTGCTCCTGCACGGCGATCCGCGCCGCCTCCAACTGCCCGGCCAGTTGCGCATAGAGGGTGTAGACCAACTGCTGTGCCTGATAGAGGCGGTCGCGCTCGATGGCCGCCGACTGACGGGCGGTGTGCTGGTTGGCATCCGAGAAACGGGCATAAGCCTCCTGCGCCGCAAAATAGTCGGCCTGAGCCTCAGCGAACCGCTCTTGGACAAACGAAAAATCTTCCCGTGCTTTGCGGGTGCGCCAATCTATAAGGTATCGTTCAAGTCTGGTGGCGAGCGAATCGGCCGCAACGGCCGCGACCAGCGGGTCGGTCAGCGTAACGGAGAGGGTCGTCAGGCCGCTTTTTTTGTCGGTATAGATCGTGAGGCTCTTGCGCAGGCATTCCAAAAGCCGAGGGGGTATCGCCCCGGTGGGTGCGCTCGCCTCCTTCCGGACAGATTTCTGTCGAAAGCCTTGCACATAAGCCGATAGCGGCTTCCCGTCGACCTGCAAGTGGCTGAACTCGGCAAGAAAAGGGGTGCTGACCACGATCTCGGGATAGAGATCCGTCGGAACAGGCTCTTCCGGGCGCAGGGCGATCGGGTCGACACCCATCAGCAAGCTCTGCCCCGACAAGTCGGGCGACATTCCCGTCCTTCGGCTTTCACCGGCCATCTTTACGGTGACGGTATAGGCTTTGGGCAACACCAGAGCCACCCCCGCCGCCAACAGCCCCGTGCAGAGCGCACAAAGAGCGATCGACCGGCGCGCGCGCCAGCAGAGCCGGAGCCACTCGGCCAAATCAGGCTCGGGACGGAACGTTTCTCTTTCGGGGATCGTCATTTTATCATACGTAAAGCGCAAATATACTATTTATCCGACCAAATAGCGTATTGGATTTTTAAAAATGCTTCCTACATTTTTTTCTGTATGAAAAAAAACGTGCAGGAAAGAAAAAAGGTATCTAATTTTTGATCAGTAGCCCTCCTTTAAGTAATGGCGGAAAATTAATGATCCATTTTTCGACTTTACTTATTATTTCTGATAAAGGTTTTCTGTCAATCCTTACTTGCAAAATAAAAAAAACATAACACTCTGATATATATATATATATGAAAAAATTGATGTAAAAATGCTTGGAACTATGAAAACATTGCACTTACTTTACATGGATTTTTTGAGAAAAACCTTAACGGACTTCGAGTTTTGTCTCCAAAAAATCAACCACAAAAAACTAATTATAGAAGTCCTCTTAAAAACATGATTCGTATGAAAAAAATCATTACAATGGTCGCGTGTTCAATGTTTGCACTTATCGCACTATCGAGTTGCTCTACCGTGAGCAGAACGGGTATCACTACGCCTTTTGCATCCACAGAAGTACACCCGAACGAAATTGTGGCTAATCTTGATTTGGATACTTCGAATAAAATAGAAGTCACCGTGTCAGTATCCTATTTTTTAGGGATCAAAATGAGTGGTGGTAGAGAGTATGCTGAAGTGGCGAACTCAGGAAAATCAATCTTTGGTGGACGTGGCAGAAAGATTCGTTCGATGGTCATGGCCAAAGCATTAAGAAAAGGCGATTATGATATGATAATCAATCCTCAATACGTAACAGTAGTCAATACACATCCGCTTGGTTCAACATATACGGTAACCATGACAGGATACGGTGCTAAAATAAAAGAACTGTATCAAGTCGATACTCCATTTCAAATACAAGATATTTCTTTGACAGAGAAATAGAAATGGTTCTTTTGCTGGAGCAAACAACCCTCGTCTCTTAGCACAGCGGAACCCCTCCTTAGGGGTTCCGTTTTTTTATGCTTGTTTGGATTTTTTGCCAAAAAGGCACAGTCAAAGTGTCGATTACCGGTCGATGCGGGGAATTGGGTCGGTGTCTTCGGCGTCGAGGTTGTTGTTCCAGAGGTATTTGCGGGTTTCGCGAACGAGCACACCGGAGAGTAACAGCAGGGCGATGAGGTTGGGGACGGCCATCAGGGCGTTCATCGTGTCGGCCAGGTTCCACACCATCCTCAGGTTGACCACTGCGCCGACGTAGACGGCCACGACCCAAAGCAGGCGGTAGGCCTTGATCCACCGCTTTCCGCCGAGGTATTCGATCGCCTTTTCGGCGTAATACGACCAGCCGAGGATGGTTGAAAAGGTAAACGAGAGAAGCCCTATCGACAAAATGAGCGGCCCGACGATCGGAATTTGGTCAAAGGCGGCTTTGGTCAGGGATGCCCCTTCGGTGTGGTCGATGGAGGGGTTGGCGATGACACTGCTGACCAGCACCAGCCCGGTCAGGGCGCAGATGACCACCGTGTCCCAAAAAGTCCCTGTGGAGGAGACCAACGCCTGCCGAACCGGGTTTTTCGCCCGTGCGGCGGCGGCCACGATCGGAGCCGACCCCATCCCCGACTCGTTGGAAAACAACCCCCGGGCGATCCCATAGCGCGCCGCCATCATGATCGTGCTCCCCAAAAATCCACTTCCGGCGGCCTTGGCGCTGAACGCACTGCTCATAATCAGCGAGATGGTTTCGCCCAAAAACGAGGCGTTCATCACCAAAATCATCAGGCAGCCGATCACATAAAAGATGGCCATAAAGGGGACGAGGATCGTGCAGACCCGGGCGATCCCTTTCAGCCCGAAGAGGATCACCGCTCCGACCAAGAGGGTCATCACCGCCCCGCTCAGGTGGGTCGAGATGCCCCAACCTTCGTAGAGGAGCATCGAGATCGAATTAGCCTGCACCGTGTTGCCGATGCCGAACGCCGCTAAGGCGGTGAAGACACAGAACAGCACCGCCAACCACTTCATCTTCAGCCCCCGCTCCAGCGCATACATCGGCCCGCCCAACATATCGCCCGAGCGGGTGCGCACCCGGTATTTGACAGCCAATAGCCCCTCGGAATACTTGGTGGCGATCCCCAAAACGCCTGTGATCCAGCACCAAAACACCGCTCCGGGGCCACCGAGGGTGACGGCGGTCGCCACCCCGACAATGTTGCCCGTGCCGATCGTGGCGGCCAGCGAGGTGACCAGCGCCGAGAAATTGGAGATGTCGCCGGCCGAGCCTTTGTCGCGTTGGGTCGAAAGCCGGATCGCCCGCCCGATATAACGTTGAGGGAATTTGAGGCGAATGGTCAAAAAAAGATGAGTGCCCAACAACAGGACAATCATCGGCCAGTCCCACAGGAAGTTGCTGACCTGCGCAACCCAAGCGTTAAAGGATTCCATACACAAGGCTCTAAATTTAAGGATGCAAGATAAGCAAAATCTTAGAGTTTGTTTGGAATTTTCCGCTCTCGCTCTTTTTTGCTCTTTTTGGCTTGTTTTTTACCTGCAACTCGTTACAATGCCACCGCATTGCGCCTCGTTTCAGTCAAAAAACAACCTCAAAAATAGCTAAAAAATAGCTTCGGCAGAAAAATCCAAACAAACTCTAAGGAATAAAACGCAGGTACGGTTTTTGTCCTGTTCGGTTTGATTCGGGTTTTAATCGTTAATTGGCAAAAATGCGTATCTTTATGCGCTAATTTTTGAGAAATGTTTTTTGAGGTTGTTATTTTTCTAATTGTGGGGTTCTACCTGCTTCAATGGATTGTCCGGCTTTGGCTTCGCCGCAAGGTGGCCAAAATCCGGCGCGAGATGGGCGAGCAGGGAGCGGCATGGGGCGACAATAGAACCACCGATCAGCGGATGCGCGAGGGCGAAGTTCGGGTCGAACCCCGCAAGGCTCCCCGCCGGAAGGTCAACGAACGGATTGGGGATTATGTGGAATACGAAGAGGTTACAATCATCGAGGAAAGCGAATAATGGGAACTCCTAAAAATCCAAAATACTGCGTTACGCTCCCTCAGAAAAATGCTCGAGTACGTTTAGTACACTGCGCTTTTTCTTCGGTCGCAAGCCTTGTCTTTTGAATTTTTAGAAGTCCCCAAAAGATATAATTCATGGTTACAAAGTTTTTCAGCCTGATCGGCCAATATATGTTGTTGCTGACGAAAGTTTTCTCTCGTCCCGAGAAGGTGCGGATATACCTGCGCCGCATCATGGACGAGATGTGGTCGTTGGGCTTCACGTCGATCGTCATTGTCTTCATTATCTCTATTTTTATCGGGGCGGTGATCGCCATACAGATGGCCCTCAACCTCGAATCGCCCTTCATCCCGAAAGACCTGATCGGGTACGCCACCCGCGAAACCATTGTGCTGGAATTCAGCTCAACGATTGTCGCGCTCATTTTGGCCGGCAAGGTGGGGTCGAGCATCGCCTCGGAGATTGGCACCATGCGGATCACCGAACAAATCGACGCGCTGGAGATCATGGGGGTCAATTCGGCCAGCTACCTGATCCTGCCCAAAATTATCAGCGCCGTGTTGTTTTTCCCCTTCCTCACCATCCTGAGCATGGGGTGCGGCATTGGTGGAGGCTATTTGGTGGCGGCGTCGACCGATATTATGGATTTGAAAGATTACATGGTCGGAATCCGTTATGCGCTCAACGAATTTTACTTTGTTTATGCGCTCATCAAAGCGGCGGTTTATGCCTTTCTGATTACCTCCATCGCCGGATTTTACGGCTATTACGCCCAGGGCAATTCGCTCGAAGTGGGGCGGGCAAGCACCCAGGCCGTTGTGACAAGTTCGATCGCCATTTTGGCCTGTGACCTGATTTTAACTAAATTGTTGTTGACCTGATACGCCGATGATTACCGTAAAACACCTTGTCAAATCGTTCGAAGGGCGCACGGTCATCGACGACATCTCGGCGACCTTCGAGAGCGGGCAGACCAATCTGATTATCGGCCAAAGCGGCTCGGGGAAGACCGTGTTGCTCAAATGTATCGTCGGCCTGCACACGGTCGACAGCGGATACGTCATGTACGACGACATCTGCTTCAACAACCTCGATTTCAAGGCGCGCAAGGATATTCGCCGCCACGTGGGGATGATTTTTCAGGGCGGTGCCCTGCTCGACTCCTCGACAGTGGCCGAAAACATCAAACTGCCGCTCGACCTCTTTACCGATCTGCGCGAGCGGGAGAAGTTAGAACGGGTTCGGTTCTGCTTGGATCGGGTCAACCTCCCCGACGCCGACCACCTCTATCCCTCGGAACTATCGGGCGGGATGACCAAACGGGTGGCCATTGCCCGGGCTATTGTACTGAACCCCAAATACCTATTCTGCGACGAACCCAACTCGGGCCTCGACCCGGTGACCTCGATCGTGATCGACAACCTGATCCGCGAAATCACCGAAGAGTACAACATGACCACCATCATCAACACCCACGACATGAATTCGGTGCTGGAGATCGGCGAAAAAATCATCTTCATCCACGACGGCAAAAAATGGTGGGAGGGCGACAAACACGGTGTGCTGACCAGCAAAAACAAAGAGCTGAACGATTTTGTCTACGCCTCGCCGATGGCCCAACGAGCGAAGCAGAATATTTTGGAGTAGTTTTTTGGGGGCATTTAAAGAGCCAATTTATAAAATATTTTTGGAAAGTGTCCGTTTTTAGGGTGGGAAGTTGTGGTTTATCTCTTTTTTCCTTAATTTTGCCCCCGAATTTTCGTGCAGAATCTTCTTAACAAACACTTAAAATAAACGATTATGTCAAAGATTAAAATTGGTATCAACGGTTTCGGTCGTATCGGACGTTTGGTATTTCGTGCGGCTATGAACCGCAACGATGTAGAGGTGGTAGGGATCAACGACTTGATCAGCGTAGAGTACATGGCTTATATGCTGAGATACGACACGATCCACGGTCAGTTCAAGGGTACGATCGAAGTGAAAGACGGCAATCTGGTTGTTAATGGCCAGTCGATCCGCGTAACCGCCGAAAGAAATCCGGCCGACCTGAAATGGGATGCCGTAGGTGCTGAATACGTGGTTGAATCGACCGGTCTCTTCTTGACCAAAGAAACTGCCGAAGCTCACATCAAAGCGGGTGCAAAACGGGTGGTTATGTCGGCTCCGTCGAAGGACGACACCCCGATGTTCGTAATGGGTGTGAACAACAAAGAGTACAAAGGCCAGACGATCGTATCGAACGCCTCTTGTACCACCAACAGCCTCGCTCCGCTGGCCAAAGTAATCCACGACACATTCGGTATCGTCGAAGGTTTGATGACCACCGTTCACGCAACCACTGCAACGCAGAAAACCGTTGACGGCCCCTCGATGAAAGACTGGCGCGGTGGCCGTGCCGCTTCGGGCAACATCATCCCGTCGTCGACCGGTGCCGCTAAAGCCGTTGGTAAGGTGATCCCGTCGTTGAATGGCAAACTGACCGGTATGTCGTTCCGCGTTCCGACTTTGGACGTTTCGGTTGTCGACCTGACTTGCCGTTTGGAAAAAGCCGCTACTTACGCTGAAATTTGCGAAGCTGTGAAAGCCGCTTCCGAAGGCGAATTGAAAGGCATCCTCGGTTACACCGAAGACGAAGTGGTTTCTTCGGACTTCATCGGCGACGCTCGCACTTCGATCTTCGATGCGAAAGCCGGTATCTCCCTCAACAACAACTTCGTGAAACTCGTTTCGTGGTACGACAACGAATGGGGCTACTCCAACAA
>JAISHQ010000048.1 GCA_031262465.1 Rikenellaceae bacterium | reverse complement strand
CGGGTCACGTGGAACGGCATGACGATCAATTCGCCCATGTTGGGCATGGTCGATTTTTCGATGATCCCCTCCTATTTTATCGACGAGGCCAGCCTCTACCACGGGGCAAGCTCTTTGGGCGTGACCGGCGGCGGCCTCGGTGGGGCGGTCTCGCTGGGCACTCGTGTCCCCGAAGCCGAAGGTTTCGGGTTGAGCTACACCCAAGGGATCGGCAGTTACGCCACCTACGACCAATTCCTCCGCCTGACCGCAGGCCGGGGGCGTTGGCGCACCTCCCTGCGCGCCTATTACGCCACCTCGAAGAACGATTTTCCCTACCGCAACTACAACAAATGGGACTTTACCTACGACCAAAATCACCAAATCATCGGCCGAGAACGCCCGGTGGAACGCAATAAAAACGGCGATTTTCACGATTTTCACCTGCTCCCCGAGTTTTACTATCAAGGGGCAGGCGGAGGGCGGTTGACGCTATCGGCTTGGTACACCAATTCCCGGCGCGGGGTGCCGATGCTCAACGTCTCCTACCGCGAGGACGACCTCGATAAAAACCGCCAACAGGAACAGACCCTACGCCTGACCGCCGGGTGGGACAAGGTGCTTGGCGCGCTGAAACTCTCCGCCGGGGGCGGCTACCTCAACACCGACCTGCTGTACCACTATCAGAGCGGGCTGGGCGGCGGAATGTATCAGGACAATGTGCGCTCGACCTCCTTTGTACAAACGGCTTACGGGGTCTTTAACGCCGAATATTACCGGAGCGACCGGTGGATATTTTCGGGGAATCTCTCCCTGAATCAACATTTTGTCCGAAGCCGCGACCAAGCCAAACTTCCCACCTCCGAAGACCGGGTTATCGGCTACGATCAGGCGCGCTCGGAACTCTCCGCACTGCTCTCGGCGCGTTACAAGCCCTCCCGGCGGTTGGGTTTGGCCGTCAACCTGCGGCAGGAACTCTACGCCGACGACCTCTCACCGCTGATGCCCGCGCTCTTCGCCGAATACCTCCTCTCAGACCGGGGAGCCGTTGTGCTCAAGGCCTCCGCCGCCCGCAATTACCGCTATCCCAGCCTGAACGACCTCTATTTTATGCCGGGGGGCAACGCCTCGCTCCGCCCCGAACGGGGGTTCACCTACGACGGAGGTGTTGAATTTCAGGCAAAAACACAACCGTTCACCCTCTCGGGCGAGGCCACCTTTTACGATTCATACATTACCGATTGGATCGTTTGGTTGCCCACCCACAAAGGGTTCTGGACACCCCGCAACGTCAAAGAGGTACACAGCTATGGCTTGGAGGTCAAAGGAGCCATGCAGGCTGACCTCGGGCGACAGTGGAACCTCAACCTGTCGGGCAATTACGCCATCACCCACTCCATCAACCGCGACGACCCCGCCGGTTGGGCGGACGAATCGGTCGGCAAACAGCTTCCCTACATCCCCGTCTACTCCTCCGGAGTGACCGGCACCCTCGGCTGGCGGCGGTGGACATTCACCTACAAGTGGAACTATTACAGCGAACGTTTTGCCACCTCCAGCAACTTGGCCTCCTCGCAGGTGTGGCGAATCAGCCCCTATTACATGAACGACATCGCGCTCGAATACCGCCCTGCCGCCCGGTGGGCCGACCTGTCGGTCAAGGTGGCGGTCAACAACCTCTTCGACGAAGAGTACGAATCGGTGCTCTCACGCCCCATGCCCGGCCGAAATTTCGGCCTTTTCATCCAAATTACCCCTCGTTTCTCTAAAAACAGCCTGTAACTGCCGCTTTTAGAAAGCGGCGCAAATCGCAACTTTTTGTAAAAAGTTGCATCAAAAACTTTTCTGCTCGTCTTTGCAGGTCGAAAATTCCCTGCGGAAACCTCCACTTATTCGAGACACCCCTTTGCTTTCAAACAAGTTTGAGCAGGGGTGTCCTGAACAAGTGGCATTCACCTCCTGCGGAGGGAATGTTTTCGCCCTGAAAATCCAACTGCCATTCAGTTTTATTGGATTCAACTTCAGACAAATAGGGAAACGAAATATGTTTTAGTTTCGCCAAAGACCTACCACCCCGCCCTGTCGGGCACCCCTCCTTCTGGAAGGAGGGGACATTTTGAGTGAAATAATGTGTGTGGAAAAGTCTCCTCCTTCTCGAAGGAGGAGTACCCGAGCCGACAGGCGAGGGGGAGGTGGTAGGTCTTTTCTGCATAAACTTAGTCATAAGACATTGTGCTGAATTGATTTTTCAGGGAGATCACATTCGCCCTCGGGCGAATGCGTTTTGTGCTGTATTCCCCGGCTCAAGCTCGCTTGAAAGGCCGGGGGAATACAGTATAAAACGAAGTCTTGAAAGGATGATCTCCCTGCAAAGACAAGCACAAAAGTTTTTGGGGCGCCTTTTTTCAAAAAGGCGCGCTGGTTCTCTAAGAACAGTTAGAGCACAGGCGCGAAAGGCGACGTTATTTGACTTCGATGATGTAATCGTCGCGGTAGCGCACCAGCGCCCATTCGTCGTTGATCCATTTTCCGCCGATGTGTTCCTGTTGGAAATGGTAAGGCACTTGCAAGAGTGTGGTATTAACCCGGTTGATCGACTGGGCGTACCGGTCGCCGTACTCGTGGATGGCGGTGACGAATAGTTTGGTCACATCATAGCCCCGGTAGGAGAAGAGCGAGGGCAACGCCCCGAAGGCGGAGAGGTAGCGTTGGTCGAAGGCGGCCACGAGGGGGTTTGTCCGGTCGGCGTAATAGATCGTCAGGTACATGGCCTGCAACTTGAAGAAGAGTTCGCGGTCGTTGTTGCGCAGGCGTGCCCACTGAGGGCTTCCGATGACGCGGATCGGGTAACTGCGCCCGGTGCGGGAGAGGAGCGTGTTTTGGATGGTGCTGATTTTGGCCAGCACTTCGTCCGTGGTGTTCTCGTCGGTGGTCGGCACAACGATGATATTTTCGCGCTCCAGCGAAAGAGCGTCGCCGATGGTCGTTGCCGAAGTGCTCTTGTTGTAGGCGATGCGCCGAACCGTTGGCGGCAGAAGCCTCTCGATGGCTCGCAGGAAGTCCGTATCGCCCCCGGTAGTCGGGGTGATGAGCACGATGTTGTGGTCGGTCGTCAGGTAGGGCCTCAGTTTATCGTATTGGTGTTCAGGGGCAGGACGCACCTGATAAACGAACGGATCGTCGATTTCGACCAAATTTTGCGGCGAGACGATCGGCACCCCCTCGCGGGAGGCAAAACGCGCCGCCTCTTCAAAAGGCGCTTCATAGCGCGGGCCTATAATCAGGTCGACATCGGCCTGCTCCGGCGCGCGGAGGATGCGCCACGTCGCGTCCTGTGAACGCTGGGTGTCGTGCACCGAGAGGTTGACCGAGATGCCGTCGGCCTTCAGCTCTTCCAACCCGATCAGCGCGCCCCGGTAAAAATCGGCCATTGAGGCCTCTTCCTGCCCGTTGACCGTAAAAGGCAACAGCATCGCCACACGCAGGGGGCGACGGGTATCGAACGATTTGGGTGGCTGGCTATCCATGCGTCCCCAAACCGGCCACTCCTCCGGCGACGGTGCGATCAGTTCTTGCACCGGAGCAGGATATTTCAACAACGACCCGAATTTCAATCCACCGGCCAATTCCGCCGGGTTATTTTCCCGCAGGGTCTGTTCCGACACCCCCAAGCGGCGGGTGAGCGAATAGAGTGTTTCGCCCTGCTCGACGAGGTGATAGGCCCAGCCGTCGGCCACTTCGTTGAGCGAGGCGGCATAGCGGGCAAATTCGGCGTCGATCTCACTCGGCGTTGAGGTGCCGAGCACCTCGCGGGGAATCAGGATGCGCTGGCCGATGCTCAACCCGGTCGGGTCGAGGCCGGGATTCGATTCGATCAAATCGTCCATTGAAACCCCATAGCGGCGGGTAATGGAGTAGGCCGTTTCGCCCGGATTCACGGTATGTACCTCGACCAACCGGTTGCTGGAGGTGCGGTTTCGGATGTTGCGGGGCAGGGGTTGAGGCTCCGGCGCAGGAATTTTAACCACCTCACCGGCTTTTAGCCCTTCCGCCGCCTGCGGGTTGTTGCGCACGATCTCCTCCTGCGCCACGTTGTATTTGCGGCTGAGCGAATAAAGGGTCTCGCCCGGTCGGACGGTGTGGACATAAAAATATTCGCCGTCGATGACCACCCGGTTTGCCGGTTCGGCCGCGCCAACCGGTTGAGCAAACGCCGCTCCGCCGGGCCAACCAAAAAAGGCTCCACCGGGCTGAGCAAACGCCGCCGCCGATACAAAAACAAACGCCAACAGGCAGAGTATCTGTTTCATAATTCGTTATTTTTCTGTTTCTGGGTCGGCTAAGGATTTCAGAGCCTTTGCATTGAGCCGGGAAACAATCTTCTTGCCGGTAGTTGCCTCGATTTCCCGGCGGGTATTTCCGGCGATCTGTCCGCCCTGCCGAGCGATTTGGCGGCTATGGGCAACGGTTTTGGGCTTCTTCTCCTTTGAAATCTCCGTCGTGGTTGCCTCGGCCAACATATTGAGCACCAATTCGAGGTTGGTCATGTTGTCGCGCAGACTCTCGGTTTTCAACCCTTTGAATTGCTTGTATTGCCGGGTTGTCATGCCCGACCAGCCCTGTGTGATGAGGTCGGTCAGCAGGGCGTACTCCTGCCCCTTTTGGATACCCCGCCGCTCCCATTCGTCGGTCAGCTCCTTGCGTACCTCGATGGATTTGAGCCGCTGGTTGATCCAATTTTCAGAATAGCCCTTGCGGTGATAATACTCCATCATGCGCTCGATGCCCTGCTCCGGGTTGTCGATCTCTTCCAACCGCTCGCGCCCCAACTCGGCCAGCCACCGCTTGAACGGCTCGGCCTTCGGCGAGGGGATCGACTGAATCAGTCGAAACAACTGCTCCACATCGGCCACGTCGGTCAGGCGCATTTTGCCGTCTGTGGCTTCCATTTTCAAGGTACTACAAATTGTAGTAGGTTCGGCTCCCTCCTGTTTTAAGCGGGTTTTTAGCACACTCCAATACCTTTTGGGGTCGGCACTGTCGGTCAAAACGGCGACAACGTCGATAACGGAAATGTACCATTTTTCGGCCTCGGCATCCCATGCCGAGCGGACTTTTCGCTCCTCGAACAGCTGTATGGCGGTTTCTTTCGTCATGGTTTATCCTTTTCGGCCTCCCCTATTTATTCCCCAACTCGCGCAGGCGGATGGCGGTGATGATCTTTTGGGTGTAGCGCGGGAAGTCGCCGTTCATCATCCAAGTGTAATAGCTGGGTTCTTCGCGGAAAACTTCGGCCACCGGGCGACCCTTGTGTTTGCCGAAATTGAAGCATTCGACCCCCGCCTCGTTGTAGACAATTCGCCCGGCGAAATCGGCATCCTTGTTGCGCGCCGAAAATTCCGAGAGGAAAGCCATATCGTTTTGTAGCTCTTCGGGATAGCGGTCGAGCTGAGCCTTGAGCACTTCGTATGTCGCTCGCGTGTCGGCCTCAGCCGAATGGGCATCGTCAAGCTCCTTTTGGCAGTAGAATTTATAGGCCGCCACCAACGTGCGCTGTTCCATGCGGTGGAAAATATTCTGCACGTCGACAAAACGGGTCTTCCGCAGATCGAGGTCGATGCCCGCCCGCAGGAACTCTTCGACCAGCACGGGAACGTCGAATTTGTTCGAGTTAAACCCCGCCAGATCGCTCCCTTCGATAAAGGCTTGCAGTGATTTGGAGATGGATTTAAAGGTCGGACAATCTTTTACGTCCTCGTCGTAGATGTGGTGGACGGCCGAAGCCCCCTCGGGGATGTGCATCTCGGGGTTGAGCCGCCGGGTTTTGACCTCTTCGGAGCCGTCGGGCATCACTTTAATCATCGAAATCTCCACAATGCGGTCTTTGGCCGGGTCAACACCGGTGGTTTCCAAGTCAAACACGATCAGCGGGCGATTCAGTTTCAATTCCATGTTTTATAATTGCAAAGGTGGTAAAAAAAGCCGGCCGCAACAGAGACGGTCGGCCTGTATTGAATGCTCATTTCATGGAGTTTCTAAAAGCCCAAAAGACAAGGCTTGCGACCGAAGAAAAAGCGCAGTGTACAAAGGTACTCGAGCATTTTTCAGAGGGAGCGTAACGCAGTATTTTGGGCTTTTAGGAACTCCATTATATGTTGATTATCATCGGCATGAGTAGCATCAAAATCTCGCTATTCTCAGAGGTCGGGTCGATGGGTTTGAAGACACCGGCGCGGGTCGAGTCGGCCAGCTCGATCACGATCTGTTCGCTCTCCAGGTTGGCCAAAATATCGGTCAGGAAGGTCGATTTGAAGCCGATCACGATCGGATCGCCGTCGTAACCGCACGTCAGCGACTCCTCGGCGGAGACCGAATAGTCGATGTCCTGCGCGGTGAGGCGCAAGAGGTTGTTGGCGATGTCGAGTTTGATTAGGTTGGTCGACGGATTCGACGAGACGGCCACCCGTTTGATGCTGTTCATGAACTCGGCGCGGTCGATCGTCACCTTATTCGGGTTGCTGGTCGGGATCACCGCGTTGTAATTGGGGTAAGTCCCCTCGATCAGGCGGCAAACCAAGCGGTATTTGGCCAGCGAGAAGACCACGTTTTTCTTGTCGAACTCAACCCGGATCGTCTCCTCCTCTTTGGGAAGAATCCCTTTGAGCAGGTTGGCCGGTTTTTTGGGCAGGATAAACGAGGAACGGATGCCGGTCGAGACCATCAGCGTCTCTTTGACCAATTTATGGGCATCGGTGGCGACGAAAATCACCGATTGTTCGGCAATATCAAGGTAAATCCCGTTCATCACCGGGCGCATCTCGTCGTCCGCCGTGGCAAAAATGCACTTTTCGATCCCGTCGAGCAACAGCTCCGGCTCCAATTCAAAGGTCGACGTTTCAGCCGGATCCGGCTCAGCCGGTTTGGGATAGCTCAGACCGCTGGTGCCGGGGATGATGAGTTTTCCCGATTTCCACGTGATAGTGACCTCCCACGTCGAATCGTTGGCCTCGATGGTCAGTGGCTGTTCGGGAAATTCGCGCAGGGTGTCCAGCACCCGCTTGGCCGGAATGGCGATGATTCCCTCCTGCTCGATATTGGGGATGGCCAACGAACCGACGAGAGTCGTTTCCAAGTCGGAAGCGGTGATTTTGAGCACACCGTCGTTCAACTCAAACAGGAAATAGTCGAGGATCGGCAGGGTGTTTTTGTTGCTAATCACCTTTCCTGTGGCCTGCAACAGGTTCATAAGCGCCGAACTGGATACCGTAAATTTCATGTTGTTATCTGTTTTTACAGCCGCTTGCGCGACATAACGTTTTACATTCTTAAAAGGAGAGACAATATCGACCAAAGATACATTTTTTTATCGACTTTTTAGTGTATTCTTATTTTATTCTTACCTTTAACACGAAATTTTTAAAAGGTAACACTCATGTCCGTATCCCGTTTTGGTGTCTCGCTGGAGAGCGAGCTGTTGGAGGCGCTGGACGAATATGTCCGGATCAACCAGTTTCCGAACCGTTCGCAGGCCATTCGTCACCTGATCGAACGCCATTTGGTCGAAAAGAAATGGCAGTGCGACAACATTGTGGCTGGCACGGTGATTCTGGTTTACGACCCCGCCAAACGCGATTTGGCGCACCGGCTGATGCAAATTCGGCAGGAATATCACGCCGAAATTCTTTCGGCCCAACAGTTTTTTTCGGAACAGACCTGTCTGGAGGTGATCGCCCTGAAGGGGAAATCGCGCCGCCTGACCGAGCTGTCCGACAAGCTGATCGCCCAAAAAGGCGTTTGTCACGGAAAATTAGTCATGACCCAAAGCGATTCTCGACACAAATAATTTTGGCTTTTTGAAGCTCCTGTCATTGCTATTTTTTTACCCCAACGGTAACATGATTTTAAAAATTGATAACACGTTAATAAAAATACAAACCATGAAAAAAGGATTTTTACCCATCTTAACCGCGCTTTTAACCCTTTCGGCCTCCGTGCGGGGGCAAGAACAGCTCGACACGCTTTTGCTGACCATCGACGAGGTCGTTGTCACGGGCACTCGGGCCGAAGTGGCTCGCAACAACGTCCCGATGACCATTTCGGTGGTCGGCCAGCGGGAGATCGAACAGAGCAGCGAATCGGCGCTGTTGCCCGTGCTCTCCGAACGCATCCCCGGAATGTTCATCACCGAACGGGGCGTGACGGGCTTCGGCGTTTCGACCGGCGGCTCGGGCGGGATCACCATGCGGGGCATCGGCGGATCGCCCACCACGGGGATGCTGGTGCTCATCGACGGCCATCCGCAGTACATGGGGATCATGGGTCACCACCTACCCGACGCCTATGTGGCCTCCGACGTGGAGCGGGTCGAAGTGGTTCGAGGGCCAGCCTCGATCCTTTACGGCAGTAACGCCATGGGCGGGGTCATCAACATCATCAGCCGCCGCCAATCCCGCGAGGGGTGGAGTGCAGGTGGCCGGTTGATGTACGGCTCGTACAACACCCAAAAATACATGGGCAACGCCGGGGTAAAGAGCGGGAAATTCGATGCCTTTGTCTCTGTCAATCACGACCGTACCGATGGGCATCGCCCCAATTCTAACTTCCATATTACCAATGCTTACGCTCGGGCGGGGATCGATTTTTCCGACCGCCTGCGCCTGTGGGGCGATGTGAGTGTGGCCTCGTATGAAGCCCAAAATCCGGGCACGGTCGCCCGCCCGATGTTCGACAACGTGGCCAATATCCTGCGCGGGGTGGCTTCGTTGACCCTCGAAAATCGCCTCGCGAACAGCGAAGGGGCGTTGAAATTGTTCTACAACTTCGGCGATCACCGAATCAACGAGGGGTACGCCACCGGGGAATCTCCCAAAGATTTCCGTTTCCGTTCGCAGGATCAGAATTTCGGGGCGAACCTCTATCAGATTTTCAGACCGTTGGAAGGAAATACGATCACGGCAGGTGTCGATTTCAAATCGTTCGGCGGCCACGCCTGGAACCGTTTCGAGGACGGGGTGCGCCCCGATGCCCAAATTGTCGACACGACGATGTACGAGGTGGCCGGGTATGTCATCATGCAACAACGCTTAGGTAACCGCCTGACCCTCAACGGCGGAATACGCCTCGAACACCACAAATCTTATGGCAATCAGTGGGTTCCACAGGTCGGGTTGGCCTACAATCCGGCACCGTACACCGTGGTCAAAGCCTCTGTGTCGAAAGGCTTCCGAAGCCCGACCATCCGCGAGATGTTTATGTGGGGCGGCCACAACCCGGCCCTCCGCCCGGAGCAAATGACCAATTACGAGCTGTCGTTGGGGCAATCGTTCCTGCGGGGCAGGCTCTCGGTCGAGCTGACGGGCTTCATTGCCGACGGTAGCAACATGATCCAAATGGAGGGCACGCTGCTTCAAAATACGGGCGATTTTACGAACCGGGGGATCGAGGCCGATTTTCGTTGGCGAGCGACCCAGCAGCTTGAATTTCAAGGGAATTATTCCTACCTGCACCTGAAAAAACCGGTGCTCTATGCCCCGGAACAACAGGCCTTTTTGGCGGGCAATTACCGTCTGCGGAAATGGGATTTCAGCCTCAGCTATCAGGTTGTTCACAACCTGTACAGCGCCGTGGGAGCCACTCCGGTACGCGAAAGTTACGGGCTGTTGAACGCCAAAGCCTCGTTTCGACCGATCGCCGGGCTTGAATTTTTTGCCAAAGGCGAAAACCTCACCGACCGCGCCTATCAGATCATGAACGGCTATCCGATGCCCGGATTCACCCTGATGGCAGGCCTCAATTTTTCCCTAAACAGCTTAAAATAGCGAATACACAAGAAGAGGATACATTGCTTGGAGCTTCTAAAAATTCAAAAGACAAGGCTTGCGACTGAGGCAAAAGCGCAGTGTACTAAAGGTACTCGAGCATTTTGCCGAGGGAGCGTAACGCAGTATTTTGGATTTTTAGGAGTTCCAAGGTTATTCTTTCAGAAACAGCCGTTTCACCCGCGCCGAGACAGAGGTCAATATCTCGTATGGGATTGTCCCTAAGCGTTCGGCCATCTGTTCCACCGTGTTGTTGTCGCCGCCGAAGACGATCACCTCGTCGCCCTCGGCGGCGGGGATGCCGGTGATGTCGATCATGCAGGTGTCCATGCAGATGTTGCCGATCGTGGGAGCGAGCCTACCGTTGACCTCAAAATGCCACGCGCCACGCCCCAAACGGCGGTCAAGCCCATCGGCATAGCCCACGGGGACGGTCGCGATGACCGATTCGCGCTCGATTTTCCCGTGACGGCCATAGCCCACCGTCTCGCCCGGCGGCAGGTGTTTGATCTGAACGATCCGGCTTTTCAGCCGACTGACCGGGCTAAGCCCCGGATCGGAGGCGGGGATGCCATAGAGACCAATACCCAGCCGAACCATATCCAAATGCGCCTCCGCAAAGCGGTCGATCCCTGCGCTATTGGCCGCGTGCAGGAGGATTTCCTTGCCGGGGAAGGCTTGTTTCAGCCGATCGCCGATGCGGAGAAGCGTTGCCAATTGGGCGCGGGTAAATGGGTCATGTTCCGCCTCATCGCTGGCCGCAAAGTGGGTAAAGGCCGAGCGGAGCGAGACCGCCTCCGAAGCCTGCAAGAGGGCGATCAGCTCGTCGACCTCCTCCTCCACAAAGCCCAAGCGGTGCATCCCGGTGTCGAAACTCAGGTGAATGGGATAGTGCCGCTCGCCGCGCCGATCGAGTTCAGCCGTAAATTCGCGGAGCGAGGCAAAGCTATATATTTCAGGCTCAAGTCGATAGTCGATCATCGCGCCGAAACTCCCGGCATCGGCGTTGAGCACCACGATGGGCAGGATGATGCCCCGCTCGCGCAGTTCGACCCCCTCGTCGGCAAAGGCGACGGCCAGCGAGGCGATCCGCTGGCGTTGCAGGGTGGCGGCCACCTCGAACCCGCCACTGCCATAAGCGAGTGCCTTGACCATCGCCATGACCCGCGTCCCCGGAGCGAGGCGGTTGCGGAAGTGATTGAGGTTGCGGATCATCGCGTCCAGATTGACCTCCAAAACCGTGGTATGTACCCGTTTTTCTAACAGGCGGCTGATCCGCTCGAAGCCGAAAGAGCGGCTCCCCTTAATCAGAATCGCCTTGTCGGCAAAATCCGAGCGACGAAAATCGTCAATCAAACTGCGGGTGTCGGGGTAAAAGCGTTTGGCCCCGGAAAAGAGCGTGGCGCAGGCCGAAATATGCTCCCCGACGCCGATCAGCCGATCGATCCCTGCCCGCGCGCACAGCCGCGCCACCTCGCCGTAAAGGTCGGCATCGGCCATCCCGGTTTGAAAGATGTCGGAGAGAATCAGCACCTTCTGTTGCTCGCCCGCTATCGCCTTGAGCGCGTCTAAGGCCGAGGAGAGCGAGTTAATATCGGCGTTGTAGCTGTCGTTGATGAGTTTAGCCCCAGCAAAGCCCTCCAACAGCTCCATGCGCATGGCCACGGGCTGAAGCCGTTGCAGGCCGGGGGTCAGTTCGAGCGCAGAGGCACCAAGCGAGAGCCAGAGCGTCAGTGCCAACCGCGCGTTGCTCACCGAAACCGGGTCGACAAAGGGCATTAGGTTATCGTACTCGGTGATTGCTGGAATTGCCTTTGTATTAGGATATAAAGAACTGATTCTCTGCTCAATGACCGTATCACCTGCCGGGTAGATGATTCGGGTCGAAGTCGCGCCCAACAAGAGTTTTTCGTCCAATTTTTCGGAGAGGCTGTTGAAATTTTCCTGATGCGCAGAACCTATATTTGTGATAAGTGTTACATCCGGACGGATCATCTCGGCAAGCCGCTTCATTTCGCCCGGTTGCGAGATACCGGCTTCGATCACAGCGACCTCCTCATCGCCCGAAAGCATCAACAGCGATAGCGGAACGCCGATTTGGGAGTTGTAACTCCGGGGGCTTCGGAAGATTTTTTTGCCCGCCGGAGCGAGCTGGGCGACCCACTCCTTGACGATCGTTTTGCCGTTGCTTCCGGTGATTCCGACCACAATTCCCTGAAACGAGTTCCGGTGAGCCGCCGCCCATTGCTGAAGAGCCAATAATGTATCATTTATCACAATAAACCCACTCTCCGGGTATTCTGCCGGGTCTATTTCGCGGTCGACCAAAAAGGCACGCACTCCTTTGGTGTGCATCTCGCCGAGGTATTCGCGCCCGTGGCGGTTTTTGCCCGATAGAGCGACAAAGAGCGGAGCCGCCGTGTCGATGGCCGCCCGGCTGTCGATCAGCACGCTGTCGACCGCCCGGTTTTTGCCGAACAGCTTTCCGCCCGTGATCCGGGCTATGTCGCTCAAGGTATAGTTCATTGCAAATAGCTTATATACTGCTGATTGCTTTTATAATTTGTTTTCCAACCGCGCCTCGGGAACTACATCCATCGGAGCAAAATGGCTATCGAGGTATTTGTAGTATCCGGCCACGGCGATCATGGCGGCGTTATCGGTCGTGAAGCGAAATTCCGGCAGGTAGACCCTCCAGTGCCGTTTTTCGCCCTCGGCAGTCACCGCGCCGCGCAACCCCGAGTTGGCCGAAACCCCGCCGGCAATGGCAATCTCCTTAATATCAAACTGCCGCGCCGCCTTAATCAGCTTGTTCATCAAAATATCGGTGATTGTCGATTGTAACGAAGCGCACAAATCGTTCCGGTTTTGTTCGATAAAATCGGGATTTTGCGCCATTTCGTCGCGCAGGAAGTAGAGAAACGAGGTTTTCAGCCCGCTGAAGCTGTAATCGAGGCCGTCGACCGAAGGTTTTGCAAATTTAAACCGGGTCGGGTCACCCGTCTGAGCCAACCGGTCGATCACCGGGCCGCCGGGATAGGGTAACCCCATGACTTTGGCGCACTTATCGAACGCCTCGCCCGCCGCGTCGTCGATCGTCTGCCCCACAATTTCCATGTCGCCGTAGCTCCGCACGAGGACAATTTGGGAGTTCCCGCCGGAGACCAACAGGCAGAGGAACGGGAAGTTAGGATGGGGTAACTGCTTCTCTGGCACGTCGATAAAATGCGCCAAAATATGCCCCTGAAGGTGATTGACCTCCATCAGCGGTATGTCGCGGGCGATGGCCAGCCCCTTGGCAAACGACACCCCGACCAAGAGCGACCCCAACAGACCCGGCCCCCGGGTAAAGGCGATCCCGTCGAGCTGGTCGAGTGTCACCCCGGCCTTTTTCAGGGCCACATCGACCACCGGGACAATGTTTTGCTGGTGGGCGCGCGAGGCCAATTCGGGGATCACCCCGCCATAAGTTCGGTGAATCTCCTGGCTGGCGATCACGTTCGAGAGCAACACGCCGTCGCGGATCACCGCCGCCGAGGTGTCGTCACAGGAAGATTCTATGCCCAATAGTATTATATTTTCCAAAATTATTTCGTTGATTGGAACTCCTAAAAGCCCAAAATACTGCGTTACGCTCCCTCGCGAAAATGCTCATGTACCTTTAGTACACTGCGCTTTTGCTTCGGTCGCAAGCCTTGTCTTTTGGCCTTTTAGAAGCTCCAATATCTGTTATTCATTTCAAAGCGCGTCGTGCGCTCGAAAATTCCGTTTTTTTTCGTAAAATTGTATGATGCAAAGTAACAAAAATGCGCAAAGGAATAAAAATATTTCTCTCCTTTATTTCGTCGATCCTGCTCCTGAGTCTGGTGATTCCGGTGGTTTCGACAATACTGATTAGCAGTTACAGCATCCAAAATTTTGTAGTCGACCGGCTGACGGATTATTTTTCGAAACGGTTAGAGACCACTGTTTCTATCGACCGGGGCGGCATCAAGCTGTTCAACCGCGTAACGGCCGAGGGAGTCTATGTGCAAGACCTGCAAGGCGATACCCTGCTCTATGTCGCTCATTTAGATGTCGGTCTGCGGGGCTATAACCCGTGGAATGGCCTGCTGAGGTTGGGCGATGTCAGCCTCAGCGGAGCCAATTTTCGGGTGGTGCAAGACAGCACCGGAGTGACCAACCTGAAGTACCTGACCGACAAGCTGAAACGGGATGATCGCCCCGAGCGCAAACCGCTGACCCTGCGCGCGGGAAGCCTCACCATTGACACCGCCCGTTTTCGGTTGCAACGCCACGAAATTCCGCCTCGGGCGGGGAGTATCAATTTTGCCGATTTGGATGTTTCGCTCCATTCGCTTGATATGGAGCGCATTGAGCTGATCGGCGACAGCATCAGTGCGCGGATCAACACCCTCTCAGCACAGGAAAAGAGCGGATTCGCGCTTCGTCGATTTTCGGGCGAGGAGGTACAGGTTTGGGGGCAGGGCATTCGGGCAGAAGGCCTAAGGCTGTATGACAATGATTCTCAGCTTTTTATACCTGAACTTTCGTTGAATTACTCGGATTGGAGTGCGTTTGGTCGCTATATAGAGCAGGTCGAGATGCACGCCGTGATCGAGGATTCGCGCCTCGCTCTGCGGTCGATCGGCTGGTTTACACCCGCTTTGCAAGGAAAACAGAGCGCAGTTCAGCTCGATGGCACGATCGACGGCACGGTGGATAACCTCTCCGGGCGGCTCAACGAGGCGGTGATCGGAAATACTCGGCTCGACACCCGTTTTGAAATTACGGGGCTTCCGAATATCAACGATACCCGGTTCAATTTGGAGGTCGACCGGTTATCGACCACTCCGGCCAGTGCCACCCAAATTTACCGGGACATGACAGGCAAAATGCTTCCGAAAGGTGTTCAAACAACGTTCCAGCGCATGGGATGGCTCACGCTGAGCGGTAGTTTCAACGGCCTGTTGAGCAACTTTTTGGCCGAGGGAACGTTGCGGGGCGCACCGGGAAGCGTTGATTTTCACCTCCGTATGAATCCGCAGGGGAATGGCCGGACGGGTGTCGACGGAAACGTCTCCACCGGCGGATTTCAGTTGGGACGGCTGTTGGCCGTCGACAGCCTCGGCTCTGCCGCGCTTTCGGCGCAGGTGACCGGTTTTTTAGGACGAGATTCGTTGCAGCTGGCCACCGACGCGACGGTGGAACACCTTCATTTTCAGGGATACGACTACCGGGATATTCAGATCGACGGCCAAATTCGTAACAATTATTACACCGGATTCATCGGATCGACCGATCCGAATGCCGACTTCCGGCTCAACGGCACCTTCGATTTCGACGGCGAAGTGCCCGAGTACAATTTTGAAATGGCGCTGAACCGCCTCGACCTCCACGCGCTGAACCTCAACCGGCGCGATTCGGTCTCGGTACTGCAAGCCGATATGCAAATTAACGCACAGGGGACGACACTGAACGAGATTACCGGCACCGGCACCGTTTCAAACCTCGTCTATGCTTTTCCCGGCGACACGCTTCGTTCGCAGAGGTTGACGATCTCGGGCGATAACGGCTCGGAGCAAAAGCACATCCGGTTTCGTTCCGATTTTTTGGATGCCGAATTGAGCAGTCGGCTCAGCGTGGTCGACCTCGCCGCCTCCGTCCGGCAAACGTTGCATTATTACCTCCCCTCGCTCAGTGGCGAGTATGTCACCCCGAATGTTTCGACCGATACAACCGCTTCGGCTGATAATTATTACGCTTTACAGCTGAATATCAAGGAGAACGGAGAATTTGCCTCGGCGCTGTTGCCCGGCCTTTATGTTTCGCCCGGAACCAATCTTTCGGCTCTGTTGAATCCGGCTCAGCGCAATTTTTCGCTGATCGTTCACTCCGACCTGATCGAATACAACAACATTTACATCGCCAACCTCGAAGCCACCAACCGCAATCAGGCCGACTCGATTGCCCTCTACCTGAGGACGGAAGAGGTGGGGATCGACAATTTCTATATGCCCGGGCTGACCATCCACGGAGGCATTCGCGACAACCGGGTGAGCCTCTCCGCCGGATTTGAAAATTCGACCAACGGGATGTTGGCCACGATTAATACCCTGTCGCAGTTGCGGGTCGACACCCTCGGCCAAAACCATTTGTGGCACACCCGATTTACTGCCTCGCGCCTGCGGTTCAGCGGACAGGAGTGGCGGATATCCTCGCCCGAGATCACGTGGGGCAATGGCACAGTCGATGTCGATCAGTTTCGGATGGTGACCGCCGATCAGGATCAGGAGTTTTTGCTCAATGGCCGCCTCTCACGCGAGGCAACCGACACACTCCGCCTGTCCATGACCCATTTCGACCTCTCACCGCTCTCCGGGCTAATCAGTCGTTACGGCTATCGGGTGAGTGGACATACAGATGGTCACGCCGAATTGATCGCCGGTCGCGGCGATGCCCTCTTCTACGGGCGTATCGCTTTCAACGGGGTGCATATCAACGATATACCGGTAAGCAACAGCACCTTTGTCAGCGAGTGGGATCCCGTGCAGGAGCGCGTCCGAATCGCTTTGGAATTGGAATCCGGGGAGTCTGTCCTCGAAGGGGGCTTCCGACCCAGCGACCGGCGTTATTTCGTCAACGCCAACATCCCGGACATCGACCTCTCTCTGTTAGAACCGGTGCTCAAGGGGGTGTTGACCGACATCGAAGGAACAGCCAACGCCGAGGTGGTGCTCACGGGTACCGGTAGCCAGCCCTCGCTGAACGGCCAAATCACCGTCCCGAATTTTGCCGCAACGGTCGACTTCACCCAAGCGCGGTACCATTTTTCGGATGCCGTGGTCAATGTGCAGGACAACAACCTGATCCTGCCTCGAACGACCCTCTACGACGAAGAGAGCGGCACGGGCGATCTGGAATTGACCCTGCTCACGCGCCATTTCTCCCAGCTGAGTTACCAAGTCAGGGTCACCCCTCGGCAGATGCTGGCACTGAATACCACAATGGGGGATAACGACTATTTCTACGGCAAGGCCTATGCTTCAGGGACGGTGTCGATCGACGGCGATCAGCGGGGGGTCAACATGAACATGAACCTGAGTACCGATGACAACTCCTCGTTTTTCATGCCGCTGAACGGTGCCTCGTCTATCTCCGAGGCCGATTTCATCGTTTTTGAAGACCCGAACCAAGCCGCGCCACAGGAGACCCTCACCCGCTATCAGCTGTTGCAACAGATGCGTGAAAGAAGGCTGGCGAACTCCGGACAGAGCGATTTGGACATCAACATGGTCATCAACGTCCGTCCCAATACCGAGGTACAATTGGTCATCGACCCCAAAATCGGGGATGTCATCAAAGCCAACGGAACGGGAGCACTCACCCTGCACGTGCGACCCCGCGAGGATGTTTTCACCCTCTTCGGCGATTACCGGATCAGCGAGGGGAGCTACCTGTTCACCCTGATGAATATTCTGAACAAGCGGTTCACCATCGAGCCGGGCAGTTCGATTCAGTGGGTCGGCAACCCGCTGGATGCCATCCTCGATGTCACGGCGACCTATCGCGTCCGCGCTTCCACCGCCCCGATCACGGGCGACACCCGGGTGGTACCGGTCGACTGCCAAATCATGCTCTCCGACCGGTTGAGCCAGCCGACGATCAACCTCGACATCACCCTGCCCAGCGCCGACAGCGATTTCCGCAACGCCCTGCAAACGGCGATGAACACCCAAGAACAGAAATCCCAGCAATTTGTCTGGCTGCTGATGTCGGGGAGTTTCTACGGAGGAGCATACGACAACATCGGCACAGCCACCACGGCCACCACCGGGATCGAATTTTTAACCAACCAGCTGAGCAACTGGCTCTCGACCGAGCGGTTTAATTTCAGCTTGGGCTACACCTTGGGCAGTGAGCAGATGCAGACCTCCGACGAGGTCGAGGGGATGTTCTCCGGCGAGATCATCCCGAACAAACTGCTGTTGGAGGGCGAGGTTAATTACAATTTGGCGACCAACAACGCCGACCCGCGCAACAACCAGCTGAGTGGCGACTTTTACCTGACCTACATCATCGGCCGCATGGGCAACCTGCGCGCGAAGGTCTTTTCACGCACAATCGACCGCTACGACGAGAATCAGGGGTTACAGGAGCAGGGGGCTGGGTTCTATTACCAACAGGACTTTAACCGCCTCCGCGACATCTTCCGCCGCACTCGCCGCAACCGCCCCACCCGTTCGGAGCAACCCGATCGTCCCGATCAGTCTGACTAATCCGCCGAAAACTCCTCCGACTGCCGCTTTTAGAAAGCGGCGCAAATCGCGGCTTTTTGTAAAAAGCCGCCCCAAAAACTTTTCTGCTTGTTTTTGCAGGGCAAAAATCCCCTGCGGGAACTCCCACTTGTCCAAGACACCCCTTAGCTTTCACGCAAGCGTGAGCTGGGGTGTCCTGAACAAGTGGCATTCACCTCCTGCGGAGGGAATGTTTTCGCCCTGAAAACTCAACGGCCTTTGCGTTTTATCGGATTCAGCCTTAGACAATAAAGATAGACGAAAGTTTGGAGGCGAAACTCTGTGGAACTTATGTGAATTGAATTTTCAGGGCGATCACATTCGCCCCTCGGGCGAATGCGTTTTGTGCTGTATTCCCCGGCTCAAGCTCGCTTGAAAGCCAAAGGGGAATACAGTATAAAACGAAGTCTCGGAGAGATGATCGCCCTGCAAAGGCAAGCACAAAAGTTTTCGGTGTCGCTTTTTTCAAAAAGCGACGATGGTTCTTTAAGAACAGTCGGAGGCAGGGAAAAAAGAGGTGGAGAGTTGACGGAGTTGTTGGTCGAGCGTTAGGATTTGGGGGATTAGTAGCTGGCGATCGTCGGTGCGAAGGAGGTAATCGGCGCGGCGGGTGCGTTCGGCCTCGCTCGTTTGGGCGGCGATTCGTGCCCGGACGGCCTCGGGCGAGGAGCTGTCGCGGCGCATGACCCGCTCGATGCGCAACGCTTCGGGGGCTGTGACGGCCACCGTTTGGTCGACATCGCTGTCGAATCCGCTCTCGAAAAGGATCGCCGATTCTAATAGGGTGTAGGGCGCATCGTTATGGCTCTCCGCCCAGCGGCGGTAATCGCGGCGGACGGCGGGGTGAATGATGGCGTTGAGCCGTTCCAACAGGGTTGCATCCGAGAATACGCGGGAGGCTATCAATGGCCGGTTCAACTGCCCGGCAACGTAGGCTTCCTCCCCAAAAAGGGTTTTTATTTTAGGCACAACCTCCGGATCGTCGTCCGAAAGCCTTCGCCCCCGCTCGTCGGCGTAATAGACCGGGATGCCAAGGAGTTCTAAGACCCGCGCGACGGTGGTTTTTCCACTGCCGATCCCTCCGGTAAGCCCCACGCGGATCATCGCTCTTCAAAAACAAGTTCGACATAGAGCGGCGTAACCTCCTTGACCACAATGCCTTCGCTCGCGGGCACATAAACCTTAAAAGCCCTTCCCCGGTTGGTCAGGCGGTCGTCGTAGTCGATAAAGGCGCGGATTTCATCGGTCGAGACGGTGGCATAGCGGCTTCGGGAGACGTTGAGCCGCACGGATACCTCGCCCGGCAGGATGATCGGCTTCAAGTTGCGCGGCGCATTTTCAAGGGCGATGGGCAGGGTCAGGTCGATTTCGGTGTACTCCTCGACCCTCAGTTCAAATTCGACCTCGGAGAGGGGCAAAACCACATCGCGGATCGGCTCTAAGGGGATGCGCCGGGAGAGGTTGCCCCGCACATCGGTGTATTCACGTGGCTCAGTATAAACGGCTTGCAGGGTATCCAACAGCACATCGAGCGATTTGACCTGCACCGAATCGGGCGAGAGGCGAAGCTCGCCGATGGGCATAAACTGATTGGCCAGCTCGACGGTGATTCGACTGCGAACCGGCACCCGCTTCGTGTTGAAGGGGGCTGTCACGATCTCGACCCGGGGGGTCAGCACGGCCAACAGCCGGATATTTTCCAACTGCGCCGAAAGGGCGTTAAACAGCGAGGCGTTGGTCACCTCGCTCCGATTCGTTCCCGCAACGGGCATTAGGTCGATGTTGCGCAGGTTGACGATCACCGCTCCCGACCGGGGAAAGGCGCGGTAACGGAGCAACTGATAGCCCGTGCCCTCGACCCGGCACTCCACCTGCGTTTCATTTTCCAGCACCCCGATCGGGCTGTCGGCTCCGCTCTCGATGCGCAGGGGCAGGGTCACCGTGGTGATGTAGATATGCCCCAATTGATTGAAATACCACAGCCCGAACGAGACGATCAACACGGCAAAAAACACCGGATGATTGATCCCGGAAAAGACTTTTTTCAGGTATGGAATGATGTTTTGCATCTGTTATTAAAGCCTCAAAATTCCCATTCGGTGGGGTCATAGGTAGCCTCGACCCGCTCCTCGATTGCGTCCGGTAAGTTAGGAAAAAAATCAATACCCGCCAACTCCTCGACCGCCTCGACCGAAACGGCATAGTCCCGGAATGTCCCCGCAATCTCCTCGGTGTTGGGGATCACAAAGCCAATCGCCTGATACCCAACATCCTTTTTAGCCAGCAACACCTTGAAAAAACGCTCCGGCACCCCGACCCCGTTGACCCCGATCCGGGGCAATCCCGCTTGGAGGTGGCCTCCGGTGACAATCCAAAGCGTATCGAGGCGTTCGGCCAACTCCCGAACCTCGCCCTCCAGCGCATTCCACACCACCCGGTTGAGGCGCGGGGTCTGCGGGGCGATGTTCGACATCCGAAAAGTCGCGTCGTTCCCGGCCTGCGTCTGCAACCGGTCGGCCGAGGGAACCAAATGGCCTCGGTCGTACCCGGAATTGGTATAGTCCTTTGTCGTGGCATAAGGCCACCCCTTTTCGCGCACGATCGGACAGATTACGAAACGATCTCCTCGCTCGGCGGGCGTGTTTTCCACATCCTGCCGGGTCAGGGTGTATGCCGCCCAAGCGGCCTGCCGGTAGAGCGTGTCGTACAGCAGGGTGTACCGCCCCGGCTCGCAAACCACGAGAAATTCCGGGTTGTCGACCCGGGGAACCTCCATCCCGTAAGCGATTTTGGCGGGCGTTCGAGGGGTTTTCTCCTTGACCGAACAGCGCGTCAGCACCGCCACCAACACAACCATCCCCATCGCCCACGCGCAAAAGGCCAGCCGGTACACCGGACGGCGAAAGCCTTTCGGGCAGGAATCAGGGTAGGGCGGTTTTTGTTTCATATAAAATTAGACCTTGTTTTGAAATTTAGTTATGTAATCGGCTGACCATCAGTCTAATCATTGCGAGGTAGATCATATTTTCTTCGTATTGTGTTTTGAACTCGTACTCGCGGCTCAATCTTCGATAAGCCTCAAACCAAGCGAATGTCCGCTCGACGACCCACCGTTTGGGCAGAGGTTTGAATTGCTTGGACTTGTCACTGCGAAGCGTGATTTTCAACGTACATTTCAACTCCCGTTTCACAATGTCCTTTAATTCACCACGATAGCCTCCGTCTGCGTAAATCTTTTTCAACCGCTTGAATTCCGGTTTCAGTTGTCGCATCACCCCCATAGCCGCTTTGCTGTCGTGGTGATTGGCCGGATGAACCTGCACGGCCAACACCAACCCTTGGGTGTCGGTGATGATGTGCCGCTTGCGACCTTTCACCTTTTTACCTCCGTCAATCCCACGATCTCGACCACGATATGTACCTCGAACTCTCTGAGAATCAATAATTCCTACGCTCGGCGAAGTGTCTCTGCCTGCACGGCGGCGAAGCAATCCTCGCAAATAATCGTGGATTTTTTTGAATGTCCCGTCCCGACTCCATTTACGAAAATAGTAGTAAACCGATTGCCACGCCCCAAAGTCGCCGGGCAACTGACGCCACTGACAGCCAGTCTTTAACAGGTAAAAAATCGCATCAAAAATCTCTTTCAATGAACGCCGACG
>JAISHQ010000053.1 GCA_031262465.1 Rikenellaceae bacterium | reverse complement strand
GAGGCCGGAACCACGCCCTCCTCGATAGCCAGCGGGATCATCGCGTTGTAGTTCGACAGCGTGTCGAGCGTCACCCCTTCGCGCGCGAAATTCTCCTCGGCGGTGGGAAATCCATAAGTAAAAATGGCCACCATGCCTAAGACCTCGACCCCCGCATCGCGCAGGGCCTGCACGGCATTCAGGCTGCTTCCACCGGTCGAAACCAAATCCTCGACCACCACCACCCGCGACCCGGGCGTAACTTCGCCCTCGACTTGATTGGCCAGCCCGTGCGATTTAGGAGCCGAGCGGACATAGATAAAGGGTTTGTTCATCGCCTCGGCCACCAACACCCCATGGGCAATGGCTCCGGTGGCCACCCCGGCGATCACCTCGACCGTGGGGTATTTCTCGGCGATCAGCCGCGCAAAGGCCTTGCATACCTGTCGGCGAACCGCCGGATAGGACCATATTGTGCGGTTGTCGCAATAGATCGGCGACCGCCAGCCCGAAGCCCAGGTGAACGGATTTGACGGATTCAGTTTTATTGCCTTAATTTGCAAAAGACTTTTTGCTATTTCCTTTTCTGTTGAAATCATGACTCGTACCTTATATTTTTCCGACCACGTCCTCATTTTGGACGACGATGCCACACAATACACCTCCGACGAGGTGGTTTTTGTTACTCCCGGCGACTCCGCCATCGAGAGAACAAAGTTGTTACAACAAGTTCAGAATACCAAACGGCAAGTGTGGGTCACCGACGACGTGGAAGCGGTCTACCGAGCCATCGGCGAGCAGTTCCCGTTGATCCGCGCGGGGGGCGGACTGGTCGAGAACCCTCGGGGCGAGGTGCTGATGATCTTCCGCCGCGCTCACTGGGACCTGCCCAAAGGAAAAATGGAGTGCGACGAAGGGATCGAAACGTGCGCCCTGCGCGAGGTCGAAGAGGAGACCGGCATCTCCGAAATGAACTTGGGTAAAACTCTCCTTGGGACCACCCACTTTTACCGGATGAATGGCGAATGGGTGATGAAAGAAACGACGTGGTACAAAATGGATTACACCGGCAGTCAGCCGCTAATCCCCCAACTCGAAGAGGGCATCACCGCCATCGAATGGGTCGCCCCAACCCACCTCGACAACTACCTCCAAACCGCCTATCCAACCATTGCCGAAGTCTTCCACGCGGCAGGGTTTTAGGGGAATTATGAATTATGAGTTATGAATTATGAATTGGGGCTTCGCCGCACAAAATGAGTAAGGTAAGGCCAAGCAAAGACCAATAATTCATAATTCATAATTCATAATTCATAAAAAAATCATGCCGAAGAGGGCGGAAGCCAAGATGAGGTAGATGGGGTTAATTTTTTTGAACGAGGCGATGAGGCAGACGGCGAAGATGGCGACGCTGATGCCGTCCGGGAAGTTCGAGGGGGTCATGAGCAGGAAGGCGGCCGCGCCGATCATCCCGATAATCATGGGTTTTAGCCCCTCCATGGCCGAGCCGATCCAGCGGTTGTCGCGGAATTTCAGGTAGAAGCGGGTCAGGAGCAACATGATGGTCAGCGGCGGGGTGCAGACGGCCAACAGGGCCAGTGCCGCGCCCCAGACGTTTCCGGTGACGGTATAGCCGATGAAGGTGGAGCTGTTGATCGAGATCGGGCCGGGGGTCATTTGCGAGATAGCGACGATGTCGGTAAACTGCTCGACGGTGATCCACCCCTGTTTTTCAACCACTTCGTGCTGAATGAGCGACAGCATGGCGTATCCCCCGCCGAAGCCGAAGAATCCCACTTTGAGGAAGGAGTAGAAGAGCTGAAGGTAGATCATGCCGGGTCTTGTGAATCAGTGGGTTTGTCCTTTCGGAAGAGGCTCCAAAGTATGCCGCCGACGGCTCCGGCGATGAGAAAATAGATGGGCGAGAGGGTGAGGAATCCGACAGCCACGGCCACGATCAGCGCCAGCGCGATGCGCGACCAGCCCATCCCCTTGAGCATATTGTAGACCGGTGCGGCGATCAGGGCCACGACGGCCGGGCGCATCCCTTTAAATGCACTCTCGACCAACGGATAGCGCGAATAGTCGGCAAAAAAGGCGGCAATGACCAAAATTACCCCGAAAGCTGGCAGGACGGTACCCAACAGAGCGGTGACCGCCCCGATGTAACCCCTTGTCTTATAGCCGACAAAGACGGCGGTGTTGACCGAGATCGGGCCGGGCGAGGTTTGCGCCAACGCCAACAGTTCGACAAACTCCTCGGTGCCGATCCACCGGCGGTTGCGGATGATCTCCTGTTGCATGATCGGGATCATGGCATACCCGCCCCCAAAGGTCAGCCCGCCGATCTTGAAAAAAGACCAAAACAACTGCCTCAGGCTAACTCGGGAAGAAGAGGGTTGGGATTCCATTGGGTAAATATAATGAATATCAGTATATTAACCTTGAACGACCGGGTCGGAGTCGGCGAAGCGGACGATCACCCGTTCTCCCGCCCGGACGGTGGCCGGGAGCGGAGGCAACAGACGTAAATCGCCCTCGGCGGTGATGAGTAACCGGCTGTCTAACAATTGGTTGAAGTTGTCGACCGTGACAGCATATTCGCCTGCCGGAGGGAGGAGTTTGGCCGGTTCGGTGTAGGTCAGCGCGCCGTTTGCGGCGGTTTCGGCGATGAGAAAATAGGGTTCGGTCAGGATTTCCCGCGCCTGCCGCAAAGCTCCCGCGCCGATCAAGGCGCGCAAGACGGTGGAACTCACCTTTTTATCCGAGACCTCCAACCGGGAAACCGGGACAACCTCAAAATCATAAGCCCCCTTTAGGCTCTCCAAGTAGTCGCGATCGCCTGCGCGCCCCTGCCCGAAGTGGTGGTTGTAGCCCATGACGATCTGTTTCGCGCCGATCCCCTCCAACAGGTATTGCCGGGCGAAATCGGCGGGGGCTATCCGGCTGAATGCGAGGGTAAAAGGCAGTACAAGCAGGTTGTCGACCCCGGCCTGTCCCAACAGGACTATTTTTTCTTCCGTGGAGTTCAGGAGCTTCAGCCCGGTGTCGTCCGGGTAGAGCACCCGGCGGGGATGGGGGTCGAAAGTAACCACCACGCTTTGGCCACCGCTCGCGCGAGCGGCCTCGCCCAGCGCGCGCAGAATGGCCCGGTGCCCGGCGTGTACCCCGTCAAAAGAACCCACCGTGACGGCAGGCGACGCGATCCCCGCGTCCCGAATCTCATCTAATTGGTAAAAGATTTGCATTTACTTCCGGACAGCTTCACACTCTTTGACAAAATAGGCCACCTTTTCCAGCAGGGTGATGATGTCGTAATCCTCCACATAAATCCCCTCGGGGAAATTGAGCGGGGTCGAAGTGAAGTTCAGCACCCCCTTGATGCCCGCCTCGACAATGGGCCTCAGCATGGAGGGCGCCACCGAGGTGGGCAGGGAGAGCAGGGTGATTTTGACGTTGTTCTCGCGGACTTTGGTCACAAAATCGTCGATGTGGTAGACCGGCACGCCCGCGCTTTTGCGCCCCACCTTGTCGGGGTCGACATCGAAGGCCATCGTGATTTTGAGCTTCGATCGTTTGCCGGTAAAGTGCTGGGTGACAGCATGGCCGATGTGTCCCATACCGATCACAGCGATGTTCATCACCTGCTCGCTATCGAGGATATTTCCGATGAAATCGACCAGCACCCGGGCATCGTATCCCCGTTTGGTGTCGCTCGAAAAGCCGATCAGCATCAAATCGCGGCGCACTTGAACCGCCGTGATCCCGTGGATGTTGGCCAGGTTGTGCGAATAGAGGTGGGTCACCCCCTTGGCCAATTCGTTCAGCAACGTGCGACGGTACTCGCTGAGCCGTTCGATGGTCTTTTCGGGGATGTTGTTGGGGACGAAATTAATCGACATTCCTTTGAAATTTTTTCCGTCTACAAAGATAGGCATTTTATTGTGAAGTTTTTCACAACAAAACAACTATCTTCGTATTCCTTTTCAGGTATCTTTCTGCCCTCGAAAAATTTTCGTCTACTAAAAAGGGCTTTTCGTCTACAAAATTTGTTTTTAAAAAATTTTATTTTCTCCTTTGTATTGGATTCCGGTTCTGGGAATAGCCGGGATTCAGGCAATAATAAGAATCTTTATTTTTTAAGATTGAGTTATTGATTGGTTAATGTTAAAAGGGGTGTGCGCGGTCGTTGTGAAACCACCGCGCACTTTTTTTGTACCCTGCTGAAAAAAATATACTTAATTTTGGCCATTCAATTCAATAACCATGATTCTCGATACCTTAAGCCAAGCTCCGCGCTATGCCGCACTTCACCCGCTTTTCGCCCAAGCGATTGACTTTTTGATGCGGGGCGATCTCGCGAGCCTCGCCCCGGGCAAATACCCGATCGACGGTGACAACCTCTGGGCAACGATCTCCGAAGAGAGCCTGCGTAGGCGTGAAGATAGCTTGGTCGAGGCCCACGATCGGTACATCGACATCCACCTCTGCCTCCGGGGCGAGGAGACTATTGGTTGGCGGGCGCGCTCGACCTGCCGCGAGGTCGCCGAAGACCGTCTTGCGGAGCAAGATATTATTTTCTACCAAGAGCCAGCGACGCAATTCATTACGCTTCACCCCGGTGAATTTGCTGTGTTTTTCCCCGACGACGGCCACCAACCCCTGTTAGGCGAAGGCACGGTGCGCAAATGTATCCTTAAAATCAAGGTTTTTCCGAATAGCCTTTGCCCATTGTAAAAAAAGACATACCTTTGCCCTGTTTTTCAGGAGGCTGAAACGAAGTAATTTAACATCATAAAACACAAATCATTATGGCACAAATTGTAAGCGTTCACGCACGTGAAATTCTGGATTCCAGAGGCAATCCGACCCTCGAAGTAGAAGTATTGACCGCCAGCGGCGCATTTGGCCGCGCAGCCGTTCCGTCGGGAGCGTCGACCGGTGAAAACGAAGCCCTCGAACTCCGCGACGGCGACAAAGGCCGTTACCTCGGCAAGGGTGTTCTGAAAGCCGTTCAGAATGTAAACGAAGTGATTGCCAAAGAGATAATCGGCATGCTGGCCACCGATCAGGTCGGTGTCGATAAAGCCATGTTGGCCCTCGACGGCACCCCGACCAAAAGCAACCTCGGAGCCAACGCCATCCTCGGCGTATCGCTGGCCGTGGCCAAAGCAGCCGCCAACTTCATGGGGCTTCCGCTCTATCGTTACATCGGCGGTACAAACACCAAAACCCTGCCCGTTCCGATGATGAACATCATCAACGGCGGTTCGCACTCCGACTCTCCGATCGCTTTCCAGGAATTTATGATCCGTCCGGTGGGCGCTCCCTCGTTCCGCGAAGGGTTGCGCATGGGTGCCGAAGTGTTCCACGCACTGAAAAAAGTGTTGCACGACCGTGGTCTGAGCACCGCAGTGGGCGATGAAGGCGGTTTTGCACCGACCCTCAAAGGCACCGAAGACGCGCTGGAGTCGATCATCGAAGCGATCAAAAAAGCGGGTTACAAACCGGGACGCAAAGCCGAAGGCGGCCAAGTGGCTATCGCGTTGGACTGCGCATCTTCCGAATTTTGCATCGACGGCATCTACGACTACACCAAATTTGAAGGCCCCAACGGTAAAAAACGCACCTCGGCTGAACAAGCGGCTTACCTCGAAGAGTTGGTTGCCAAATACCCGATCGACTCGATCGAAGACGGGATGGACGAAAACGACTGGGACGGCTGGAAACTGCTGACCGACAAACTCGGCGACCGTTGCCAATTGGTGGGCGACGACTTGTTCGTGACCAACGTAGAGTTCCTGAAAAAGGGGATCGAATTGGGTTGCGGTAACTCGATCCTGATTAAGGTCAACCAAATCGGCTCGCTGACCGAAACACTCGACGCGATCGAAATGGCTCACCGCGCAGGCTACACCAGCGTGACCTCCCACCGCTCGGGCGAAACCGAAGACAGCACCATCGCCGACATCGCCGTGGCAACGAACTCCGGCCAGATCAAGACCGGTTCGCTGAGCCGCTCCGACCGCATGGCCAAATACAACCAACTGCTCCGCATCGAAGAAGAACTCGGCGACGAAGCAATCTACGGTTATACCAAGATTTACAAGAAGTAATCTCGGGTTATCCCAACTAACACAAAAGCGGCTGTCTCCTCCGAGACAGCCGCTTCTTTATTCTCCCCAATCGCTGTGCCCCTACACAAACATGGCATCAATGTAAAAAGCCGTGCTGGTTCTTTAAGAACAGTCAAAGGCTGAAAGGTGACGATTTTCGGTTTTTATACGTTGAGGATCCGCCACTCTTTGGGGTAGAGGTTGTTGTTGCGGTGGCCGATGCGTTTGAGCCAGCCGATGGGCAGGCCGCTGGCGGTGAGCAGGTTGGTTCCTTCGGCGAAGAGGTCGGAGGGCAACTCCTCTTTGCGCAGGTAGCGCAGGGCACTCTCTCGGTCGAGTTCGGTGACGGGGGTGGCTTGCCGGGAGACGTCGTGGAAGAGTGCCAGCGTGTGCTCCGGCTTCAGCTTTTTGCCCATGATCTGACCCAACTCCACGCCGGAATAGATGACGCTCAGCACCTCGGCCAGCGCGCAGACGATCTCGCGGTGGCGGGCATAGTACCCAAAAATCCGTTCGCCGTTGAGTTTGGCGAAGTGCATCAGGTCGGCTTGGCCGATCCACGGCC
>JAISHQ010000039.1 GCA_031262465.1 Rikenellaceae bacterium | reverse complement strand
ATGAAATGTAACAGTCAATTATACCGCCAGAATACAGTCTTTATTACCGCTCGTGGAACTGTCGGCAAAATTGTTATGGCAGGATGTGATATGGCTATGAATCAGACAAATTATGCTTTGATTGGTAAAGATAGATGCGGGCAATTACTGACATACCATATTACAAAAGATGTTGTTGAACGTCTAAAAAAGAAAGCCAACGGAGCTGTTTTCGATGCGATTACTACTCGCGATTTCGAGGCAGAGGAAATCATAATCCCTTCGTCAGAACAAATGTGTGACTTTGAAAATATGGTCAGTCCGATTTACGATAATATACTAAACAGCTGTGTGCAAAATAGAAGGTTGGCAAATCTCCGCGACACGCTCCTGCCTAAACTGATGTCCGGCGAGTTGTCGGTCGAGGAAGCGGAACAACGACTCTAAGCCGCTAAATTATCATTTATTGTAGTTGCTATCTCTATGAATAAAAGAATGCTTATCTTTGTGGATACACCATTGACAGCATGAGTTTTAAAGAAGCTAATTACGAGAACGCGATAATCGAGCTACTGACCGACAGACTGGGTTATGAGCACGTTTACGGCCCCGATGTGGCGAGAGATTACCGTTCGCCGCTGATGACGGAACGCTTGATGGCAGCGTTGGAGCGTGTCAATCCTGCGCTTCCGGGTGAGGCAATCACCGAAGCTCTGCACAAGCTCACCAATTTTGAGGGTGGCACTCCCGTACAAAAGAACGCGCATTTCATCGATTGGTTGCAAAACGGCATCGAGGTTAATTTCCACCACGGGGGAGAGCAAAAATCGGCACTGGTTCGGCTCGTGGATTACGACCGTCCGGAACGCAACGATTTCTGCGTTGCCAATCAGTGGACGGTGGAGGAGCACTCGGTAAAACGCCCCGATATAGTGATTTTTATGAATGGTCTGCCGTTGGTGGTTGTGGAGTTGAAATCGCCGTCGCGCGAGCAAACCGATGTTTCGGAGGCATACGCCCAGTTGCGAAACTATATGCGCGAAATCCCGTCGCTGTTCTACTATAACGCCATGTGCGTCATCAGCGACCAACTCACAACCAAAGTGGGCACAATCACCGCCGACGAGGGTCGCTACATGGAGTGGAAAACCGTGAACGGCGACAGCGAAAACAAACGACACGCCGCTTTCAACGTGCTTTTCGAGGGGATGTTTGAGAAAGCGCGATTTCTGGATATATTGCGCAACTTTATTTGTTTCTCAAAAGACGATGCCAGCGACCGCAAGATTCTGGCCGCCTATCATCAATACTACGCCGTGCGCAAGGCCGTAACCTCGACATCTGAGGCGGCGAAAACCGATGGCAAAGGCGGTGTCTTTTGGCACACACAAGGTAGCGGCAAATCGTTGTCTATGGTGTTCTACGCTCGGTTGTTGCAATCGGCCCTCGACAGCCCGACGATTGTCGTGTTGACCGATCGCAACGACCTCGATGACCAACTTTACAGACAGTTCAGCAGTTGCAAGAATTTTCTGCGTCAAACTCCAGTACAGGCTTATAGCAGAGAGCATCTGCGTCAATTACTCGCCGGTAGACAGGCCAACGGCATCTTTTTTACCACGATGCAGAAGTTCGAGGAGGTTGACAAGGCGTTGTCCGAGCGGCGCAATATTGTGGTGATGGCCGACGAAGCGCATCGCGGACAGTATGGATTCACCGAAAAGGTCGATCCTAAGACGGGCAAGGTCTCTATCGGAGCTGCCCGTGTAATTCGCGACAACCTGCCCAATGCCACCTACATCGGCTTCACGGGCACTCCCATCTCGACCAAAGACCGCAGTACCCGCGAGGTGTTCGGCGACTATATCGACATCTACGACATGACCCAGTCGGTGGAAGACGGCGCGACCCGCCCCGTATACTACGAGAGCCGGGTTATCAACCTGAAACTCGACAAGGAGATTCTGGAGCAGATCGACAAAAAATACGATGAACTGGCCGAGATGGCCGACGCTCCGCTTATAGAAAAAAGCAAGCAAGAACTCGGCCGACTCGACTCTATTTTGGGTTCACCGGAAACGATAGATTCGCTCTGCCGCGACATCGTGGCGCATTATGAAGACCGACAGTATCTGCTGACCGGCAAGGCGATGGTGGTGGCATATTCACGCCCCATTGCGATGAAGATTTACGAAAAACTGCTCGAACTGCGCCCTGCATGGCGAGAAAAGGTGAAGGTGGTGATGACCTCCGACAACCGCGACCCCGAGGAGTGGCACGATATAGTCGGCAACAAAACGTACCGCGAAGATTTGGCTCGCAAGTTCAAGGACAACGACGACCCGATGAAAATCGCTATCGTTGTGGATATGTGGCTGACAGGGTTCGATGTGCCGTCGCTGGCAACGATGTATGTTTACAAACCGATGTCGGGCCACAACTTGATGCAAGCCATCGCCCGTGTAAACAGGGTATTTCAAGATAAAGAGGGCGGGCTGGTGGTCGATTACGTCGGCATCGCTTCGGCTCTCAAACAGGCAATGTCCGATTACACCCGCCGCGACCAGAGCAATTACGGCGAGATGGACATCATCAAGACCGCGCTACCCAAATTCATCGAGAAGTTGGATGTGTGCCGCGATTTGATGCACGGCTACGACTACTCTGCGTTTATGACCTCCAAGACCGACTATCCCCGTGCCCAAACCATAAGCGGCGGGGTCGATTTCTTCTCTTCGCCCGAGATGTCGGCGAAAAAGGCGAATTTCATCAAAGAGGCTCTGCTGTTACGTCAGGCTATGAGCCTGTGCCACAGCCGTCTCGATGAATCGCAACGTTTCGAGGCTGCATACTTCGAGGCTGTACGCATATTGCTTACCCGCGTGGGAGGACAAGGCAAGTTGTCGTTCAAAGAGATCAATCAGGCGATTAACGAGTTGCTGAAACAGAGTATTCACAGCGAAGGTGTAATCAATCTGTTCTCGGATATAAGAGAAGAATTTTCGCTTTTCGACCCGAAGTTCCTTGCCGAGATTTCACAGATGAAGGAGCGTAATCTCGCCGTTGAGATGCTCAAAAAACTGATTGCCGAGCAGATTTCGATATATAAGCGCACCAATGTTGTGAAGTCGGAGAAGTTCTCGGAGATGATGGCGCGGTCGATGAGCAACTACCTCAAAGGATTGCTGACCAACGAGCAGGTTATCGAAGAGTTGCTGAAAATGGCTCACGATATTACCCAAGCCTCGCGGGAGGGCGAAGAGATGGGGCTTAACACCGAGGAGATGGCGTTCTACGATGCGCTGACCAAACCCGATGCGGTCAAGGATTTCTACGATAACGACCAACTGGTCGCCATCACCAAAGAGCTGACCGACACCCTGCGCAAGAACAAAACCATCGACTGGCAGAAGAAAGAGAGAGCCCGTGCCGGAATGCGAATGATTGTGAAACGTCTCCTCCGAAAGTACAAATACCCGCCCGAAGGCGTTGAAGATGCAATCAACACCGTCATCGCCCAATGCGAAATGTGGAGTGATGATAATTGATTAGGAAATATTTACATCTGTCCAATATATTTAATTTATACAGCGTGGCATTATTAACCCCACAATAGAACAATCTCAAGATTATAACATTAAAACATGAATTATTCGGTACTCTTAATTATTTTTATTTATTTTGTATAGGTTTTATGAGGTAGCCCTTAACGGACTTCGGATTCTATCTCAAAAATAAGCCTTAAAACTAATTGTTGAAGTCCAAATGAATAAGATATGGCACAAAGAGATTTTACTAATGCGGCATTACATGATAGAGTTATTGATGCAGCGATCAAAAGGTTGAATAGAGTGGAATTTGATATCTATACTAACCCAGGAACAAAAAAGAATGCTGGCATTTTGGAAAACTATCCGGATATCATCATGACTAAAAAAGGGACAAACGAAGTTGCTTTTATCATAGAGGTCGAGACAGCAGATAGTATTAACCCATCTGAAGCAGAAGGTCAGTGGAAAAAGTATGCTTCTGAAATAGACGCATCTTTCTATCTCTTGGTTCCAGAAGCATCATTAAAGAAGGCGAGTGACCTTTGTATTCAACTGGGTATAAGTGTACGATTTGCTTCGTACTCCGTTGATAATTTCAATAATATTTCTATTAAATTCATGTAGAAATTATAGAAGAATATGTGAAATTAATAGGGTCATTTATTGGAGGTAGTGGCTTTACGTTCCTTGTAAACTGGCTAAGAGGAAGATTACAAAAGATGCAATGTCATCATATTGATGAAGACATACTATCAAAAATACCTACTGTGGGAGATGATGGTTCGCAGCATGAGAATATTTATGTCAAAGAATTTAAGTTAATTAACACTACTAATAAAGATATTTCCAGATTCAAGGTACTCTTTCAGTTTGATCCAACCTCTAAGATTATTAAGTCATACAATAAATCAAAATCTGGTTCAAATGAATATAAAATGAAGAAGGGGAAGTGCGACAATGAGTGTTATGTACATATTGATAATTTTAATAGGAGGGATAAAATCTTTTTCACTTTTCATATAGCTGATGTCACTGATAATAAATACTATATTAGAGAAAATGACTGCACTGGTTTCAGAATAATTTGCAAAAGTAAACTACGAGCAAAAGAGAAGATAAAATCAAAAATGTCTACGGAGGTTTTGACAAGAGTATCGCCCATTTCGGTCCTGGAATAATTAGAAGAAATCTTGGAGAGAATTTCGGTGGTGCAAATGTGGTGTGAGTGGGAATGAATATAAATACGCACCTGTATTCACGATCACGCCTGAAATTTTGAATCTTGCCTATAAGATTGCACCATAGAATTCATATCGAGCGTAATAATGGTTTTTATAGCCCTGTGGGGAAAATGTGGGGAAAACCAACCAAATAAAAATCGCCAACTTCTTAACTAATTAGAAGTTAGCGATTTTTGCCGTACCCAGAGCCGGGATCGAACCGGCACGGATCACTCCACTGGTGTTTGAGACCAGCGCGTCTACCAATTCCGCCATCTGGGCAAGCGATCGGAGTGCAAAGATAACGCTTTTTTCCAAAATGCAAGAGGTCGGCTCTAAAATCTGCGCAGAATGGCCAAAATCTGCCGAAAACCGGATCCTTTTTCTTCCTTTTTTCTCAAGCCGACAAATACGACTGATGCGTTAAAAACTGGTGTCGAGGGTATGTTTTTTGCTCGCAAAACTACAATCATAAAGTACTGATAGATAGATAGATAGATAGATAAAAATTTGGTGATCTAACTGTTTTTTCCTAATTTTACGCAGGTTTTTAAAAGGAAAAATATGAAAGCAAAGACTTACGATTCGAATCGTTTGATGGCGAACGCTGGAAAAATCGCGGTCGTGTCCGCATTTGCATTAATGACCGCCTGCGTCGGCAAAGAACCGCCGGTCGAACCCGTCGAAAAAGAAAAACCGGTCGTTGTCGAAGAGGGGAATGTTATAACCATAACCAATCCAAAGTCGCCGTCCGAGATACTTTATCAATTGTTCAAAAGCGGCAAAACGGTCGTATTGGATTTAACCAAACCTTTGCCATTACGAAATAAAGAAGATTTCGAGGCATTGGCTGCGCTGAAAAACGCCTTGGACGCAATGAAACAAACCCGCGCCGGGATGTATGCAGATGTCGAAATCAAAGGCGAACTTTCATTTTACCAGGCACCCGACCCGACAACAGGAAAAGTTGACGAGGGACTGTGGACAGAGGAAAATATAGGCACATTGACAGAGTTGGCAGCCGTTGCAGACGTACCGGTTGAATTATTATCAGAAAACCCAGTAACACACGAGCCATTGACCGTGCCCGAGGAAACAGCGGACGCTCTGACGGCTTCGGGTATTATCCCACCTGCAGATGTAGAAAAAATCAAAGTAACCCCTGCGCCCGTGCCACCAATGCCGATTGGTGCAATTGTTCAAATGACTGCGGAAATGGCAGACAGATGGGTTGAAACCCAAGCCGAATTAGTCGCGAATAACCCTGGCAAAACCATAATTGTCAGAGGCGCCAACAAGTACCCAATGAAGCTTACAGGCACGACTTGCATGACTGATTGGTCCTGTCCTTCGGTGTGTGATCTGACAAAAAACATCCAATTCGACAAAACCCCGCTTATATCAGAAGTGGAATTATCGTATGGCTCATTTAACATTGATACCCTTGACCGTTGTGGTAATTTTCTATTGGCAAACTGGAAGAATAATGGTCGAACAGCAAAAATGTTTAGAGATTATGAATATTCCCAAGCCAAAAATTCTTTCGTTTGCCAAATTAACAATTATATAATTGGTAATTTGCCTATAAATAAACTGTTTGATACCTATTATTACGACCAAATGATACAAGCCAATGCAGGTATACGTGCCCCTGCTTTGAATGCGGCTGATTTGCCTGTATTACCTGATATGAGTGTAACAGTTCTTTGGCCTACTAGTGGGTATTATGATTATGATGAAAACGGTAATGAAGTTTATCTGCCCGGCCCACGAGAAGAGTCTTTTGTAGAAAATCTATTTCCGACGAATAAAGAAGCTATTCTGGGTATACCTGATGACATGGCACAAAAAGAATTTGACGTACGTGACGGATTTGTCGTTAACCTCGACAAGCTGGAAAAATGGAGAGCGGAACACAATATCCCTGGAATCTGGTGGTCGTTTTTAAATTTTGTCTATAGCGTGAATATACCAGGCTTGAACTATACTTTAATAGAGTCTGACCTTGTTTCTCTGTCCGATATTATTACACCCTCGGACACGAATAAGTTCTTTGAAGAATATAAAAAAGCAATCGAGAAATTCGAAAAAGGTGGGGAAAATCCTGGACCAAATTACGACTTATCCGGCGTGCAGGATTTTGAGACCGACGATGCGTCGAACTGGCAGACTCAGGACGCTCCTGCTAATGGAGTTACTGTTACTGTTGGTTATACGGCCGATGGAGGTGGTTATCAAGGAAAAGGACGTGCGTTGACAATTACGAACAACATTGTCGGCCCTAACGCTTGGGATGCTCAGTTCTTCTTTAAGATACCCGAAGCAACAATGGGTAAAACGTACAAATTCTCGATGGACGTAAAATCGGACGCTCCTGCTAATATCCAGACACAGAATCATGCCGACCCCGGTAGTTACCTTTATTGGGATGCCGTTGGGCAGATCAACACAACGACCCAGTGGCAACATTACGAGTGGACGGGAACAACAACTCAGTCCGATTTCCGGACAATCGCCTTTCTCTTTGGGAAGGTGGCCACCACCTATTATTTCGACAACCTCAAGTGGGAAGAGGTGGTGTGGTAATCCGTAATCACGGACAAACATCAAAAATCCCCCGCAGGGTTGCGAGGGATTTTGTTTTACAAATTTCCTTATCTCTTTTTTGTCCTGAATCTCCCTACCGACAATAATCCGCGCAGCGGTCGGCGGAGCGTTCGCCGTCGAGGGCGGCGGAGACGATGCCTCCGGCATAGCCTGCCCCTTCGCCGCTGGGGAATAGCCCGTCGGTCTCGGGGTGCATGAGCGTGAGCGGGTCGCGCGGGATGCGTACCGGCGACGAGGTGCGCGACTCCACGCCAAGGATCAGGGCCTCGTTGGTCACAAACCCCCGCATTTTTTGCCCAAACGAAGCAAAGCCGCCGCGCAGGCTCTCGCCGATGAAGTGGGGCATCCAGCCGTACATATCCGTCGCCACCGCCCCCGGATGATAGGAGGTCGCGGGCAGGGATTTCGACACTCGCCCGGCCACAAAATCGGCCAACCGTTGCCCCGGAACAACCTGACGGCCACCGCCCTGGGCAAAAGCCGCCTGCTCGAACTCCTCCTGAAAACGCAGGGCGGCCAACGCGCCATACTCCTCGGTCAAGTGGGCATAATCCTCGGCGCGGATTTCGGTGACGATGCCCGCATTGGCATAGACCGAATTGCGCCCCGAGGGCGACATTCCGTTGACCACCGCCTCGCCCGGCTGGGTGAGCGCAGGCACGACAAATCCGCCAGGACACATACAGAACGAATAGACCCCCCGCCCGCCGATCTGGCTGACCAAGGAGTAGGCCGCCGCCGGGAGGTATTCGCCCCGGGAGGGCAGGTGGTATTGGATGGTGTCGATGAGTGATTGGGGGTGTTCGACCCTCACGCCCATGGCAAACGGCTTGGCCTCTAAGCGGACACCCTTGCTGTTCAATAGTTTATATACATCCCGAGCCGAATGGCCGGTGGCCAAAATGACGGCCATGGCCTCGATCCGATTGCCCTGCCGGTCGACGACCCCAACGGCTCTGCCCTCGCGCAGGAGGAGATCGGCGACGCGCGTTTCAAACAGAATCTCCCCGCCGCAGGAGCGAATGGTCTGGCGAATGGCGGCGATGATGCGGGGCAGGCGGTCGGTGCCGATGTGCGGGTGGGCATCGTAAAGGATCGACTCGTCGGCACCGTGGGCGTGCAACACTTCGAGCGCCTTGCGGTAATCGCCCCGCTTTTTGGAGCGGGTGAAGAGTTTGCCGTCGGAATAGGCTCCCGCGCCACCCTCGCCAAAGGCGTAATTGGAGTCGGGGTCGACCGCCCCGTTGCGATTGATTTGCGCAATGTCGCGTTTGCGGGCCGAGACGTCCTTGCCCCGCTCGACCAAAATCGGCTTGATCCCCCGCTCGATCAGCCGCAGGGCGGCAAACAGCCCGGCAGGCCCCGCCCCGACAATCACCACGGGCGCGGCGTGGGTTACGTCCGGGTAATCGAAGCGAACCGGAGCCGGTTCTCCCTCGGGGTCGATGAAGAGTTGCAGGCGCAGGTTGACCCGAATTTGTCGGCTTCGTGCGTCGATGGATCGACCCAAAATCCGCACCAGCGCGAGCTGATCGGCGCTGATGCCCAACTGTTTGACAGCCTTAGCCGTATAGATTTTGGGGTCGGCCGCCTCTTGGGGCGAAAGGACAAGGGAGATTTCGGTGGGCATAGTTACCTATTTATAATAGCGGGCGGAAACTGAGGGATATTGAGCCACAATCCGGGCAATTTGGTCGCGGTAAACCCCCTCGGGCACCACAAAGGCGACCGCAGGAAAGGCCGTGTGAGCAAGGAACTCCTCCAACAGCATCCGGACAAAGCGCATCCCCTCGACCGAGAGCAGGGCGTGACCCACCGTGGCCTCGAAATGGGGATTTTTCGCCGTCAGGTCGAAGAGCGGGACGAGATTCAGACCGTACCGGGAAAAGGTTTTTGAAAGCTCATTCAGCTGGCCGTAAGTATAATAGTGGCGCGTGTCGGTCGGTACGGCGAAGTCGATCGTCTGCAACACCTCGCCCGGCAGAAGCCAACCGTTATCGGGCGAGGTCAACGGCAATTCGACCTCGGTGGCCGTCGGGGGGATCGCTCCCAAAATCTCCGCTTCCAACGCTTGCGGCGAGCGGAAAGGGGTGACCGTCAGGCGATAAACCGTGGCCTGCGAAGCGGCGATCCACCCCCGTACCTCACCCGCCGGAATCCGCCGACGGCGCGAGGTGGGTTGCTCGTCGCGCAAGGCCGTCAGCTCCCGCAAAGCGGCGATCACTGCGCGCAGGGAGGTGTATTCGATCCGTATCCTGCTTGAAGAGACAACCATCCGATAGGCGTTGGCCGTTGGCGTGGAAATAACCGGAATAGCCTCGGCCTGAATGAGTTCGAGCACCACGCCCCGGCGCGGAGGGGTACCGGTCGCCGTGGCTCCGACCTCGACAAGCAGGGCTGTGACCGCCTCGGGCAAGGGGTCTTGGGGCGGGCGGTAAAAAAGCCCCCGAGAGAGGTCGGCATGGCCCATGTGCCGCTCCGTGTATTGCGGGGCAAAATCGGCCTCCCCCGCAGTCAGCGCAAGAGGCAAAAAACAGAGAAAAAACAAGGCAAGCAGACGGTATTTCATCGCGACAAATCTCTCTTTGAATTGGGCTGAGTGACAAAAATAGGCAAAAGGATCGGACGAAAGAAACAAAGTTGAAGAATAACCGTTATCTTTGGTAGAAACAAAACGTACACTCATGAAAAAGATCGTACTGATCCCGACTTACAACGAGAAGGAGAATATTGAGGAGATGGTTCGTAAAGTGATGTCGCTGGCGGGCGGGTTCGATGTGCTGGTGATCGACGACGCTTCGCCCGACGGGACGGCGCAAATTGTCGAGGGATTACAGGCTGAGTTTCCCGAGCGGCTGTTGCTACTGAAACGCGCTGGCAAAGAGGGGCTTGGGACGGCCTATATCGCCGGATTTCGCCGGGCGTTGGAACTTGAGTACGACTATATTTTTGAGATGGATGCCGATTTTTCGCACAACCCGGACGATTTGATCCGGATGTACGAGGCCGCCGAAGTCTCGGGTGCCGATGTGGTGATCGGCTCGCGCTATGTCGTCGGGGTGAATGTGGTCAACTGGCCGATGAAACGCATCCTGATGTCCTATTTTGCCTCGGGCTATGTGCGGACGGTGACCCGGATGCAGGTGCACGACGCAACGGCCGGGTTTGTCTGCTATGCGCGCCGGGTGTTGGAGGGCATCGACCTTGACTCTATCCGGATGAAAGGGTATGGTTTTCAGATCGAAATGAAATACACGGCGTGGAAATTGGGGTACAGGATCGTCGAAATCCCGATCATCTTCACCGAACGCACACGCGGAGCCTCCAAAATGAGCAGCAGCATCTTCGGCGAAGCCTTTTGGGGCGTGATCGGCCTTCGCTTCCGAAAAATCAGGGGAACCCGTGACGGTTTGCAATGAAAAAAGAACGTTCGACAACGCTTAAAGACAAAGTCGCCTTGCTCCCGCCCGATCCGGGGGTTTATCGCTTCCTCAACAACGAGGGCAAGGTGATCTATGTCGGCAAGGCCAAGAACCTGAAGCGGCGGGTGTCGTCCTATTTCCTCGCCTCGCGCAACCGCGACCCCAAAGTGGGGGTGATGGTGCGCCAGATCGCCGATGTGCTCCATACCGTGGTGGCCTCCGAGCGCGACGCTTTTTTGTTGGAAAATAATTTCATCAAGGAGCTAAAGCCGCGTTACAACGTGATGCTCAAGGACGACAAAACCTATCCCTGGATTGTCGTGCGCAACGAGCCTTTTCCCCGCATCCTCTCGACCCGCAAACTCATCCGCGACGGATCGCGCTATTTCGGTCCCTATTCGTCGGTTTACACCCAGCGGCAGATGCTCGAACTGATCCGGGGCACCCATACGCTCCGCAGTTGCTCCCTGCCGTTGACCCCCGAGCGCATCCGGCAGGGCAAATTCGCCGTCTGCCTCGAATACCACATCGGCAACTGCAAAGGCCCCTGCGCCGGTCACCAAACCGAGGAGGATTACGACCGAAGCGTCGCGCTGGCCGCCGACATCCTCAAGGGCAACACCCGCGAGGTGATCGAGACCCTTCAGGCCGAGATGGCCGCCGCCGCCGACCAGATGCGTTTTGAGGAGGCACAACAGATCAAAGAGCGCATCCACCTCGTGCGCACCTTCGAGAGCAAAACCGTCGTGGTCAACAGCACATTGACCAACCTCGATGTTTTTTACCTGCTGATGGACGAGGGCACTGCCTTTGTTCATTTCATGCGCGTCAAGCGCGGGGCGATCGTCAACTCCTTTACGGTCGAACTCAAGTTGAGGATCGACGAGGAGCCGGGCGAGATTCTTTCTTATGCCATTTCACAGATTGCCGACAAGGTCGACGGCGGCCTGTCGCACGAGATTTTGGTCTCGGTGATGCCCGATGCAGAATTATTTCCCGACAAAAGTTTCCACGTTCCCCAGCGGGGCGACAAGCTGAAACTGATCGAATTTGCCGAGAAAAACGCCAAAATATACCGGATCGAAAAGCTCAAACAGATCGAAAAAGTCGACCCCCGCCGCCACACCGAGCGGATCATGGAGACCATGCGCAAAGACCTCTACATGGACGCTCAGCCCCGCCACATCGAGTGTTTCGACAACTCCAACATCCAGGGGACTCACCCCGTGGCCTCCTGCGTGGTCTTCCGCGACGGCAAACCCTCGCGCAAAGAGTACCGCCATTTCAACATCAAAACCGTGGTCGGAGCCAACGACTTCGCCTCGATGGCCGAGGTGGTCACCCGCCGGTACAGCCGGGTGTTGGAAGAGGGGGGCGAATTGCCCGACCTGATCGTGGTCGACGGCGGAAAAGGGCAGTTGAGCTTTGCCTATCAGGTACTTAAGAGCCTCGGGCTGGAGCAGAAAATCGTCCTGATCGGGCTGGCCAAACGGTTGGAGGAGGTCTTCTACCCCAACGACCCAACGCCCCATTACCTCGACAAAACATCGGAAAGCCTGAAAATCCTGATGCACATCCGCGACGAAGCCCACCGCTTCGGGATCACCTTCCACCGCCAAAAACGGTCGAACGACTTCATCAAATCCGAGCTGGAAGAGATTCCCGGTCTGGGCCAAAAATCGGTCGAAAAACTGCTCAAACGCTTCCGAACCCTCTCCAAAATCAAACAGGCCTCCCCCGAAGAGCTAACCGCCCTCATCGGCAAATCCCGCACCGATGCCATCCGCGCGCACTTTGAGGAAGCTGACTAACCTTAGGTCTATCCTTCTTTTGCGCGTTTTATCGCCTGTTCAATGGTTTGTTTGATTTTGCGCAGGCCAGCGCGGGCGAGGGGGGTGTGTCCGAAGCGGCGTTTGAAGGCGCTGTTGCTGAGTGCGAGCCACGCCTCGGCACTCTGGTCGTAGATTCCTTCGATGGGTTGGAAGATGTCGTGGTTTTTTATGGGGGCGGCGGCGTTATGCGGGCAGATGTCCTGACAGCTGTCGCACCCGAACAGGCGACCGGCGAGCCGGGGAAGGAGATTTTCGGGGATCGGCTGTCGGTTTTCGATCGTTTGGTAAGAGAGGCAACGGTTCGCGTCGAGTCCTCCGTTCGGGACAAGCGAACCGTCCGCCCGCAAGGCTCCTGCCGGGCAGTTTTCCACGCATTTATGGCAACCGCCGCAATGATTTTCGGGGTATGGAGTGTCGTATTCGGATAGTGGAAGGGTGGTTAGGATCGTGCCGATCAGCACAAACGAACCCAATTCGGGGTGGATGAGCAGGGTGTTCCGCCCGATATAGCCCAGCCCGGCTTCCACGGCCCACGCCTTTTCGAGCACCGGTGCCGAGTCGACAAAACAGCGCGCCCGGCTCTCGGGGGTGAGGGTCTGGAGACGTTCGGCCAACGCTTCCAACCGCCGTTTGATCGAATAATGATAGTCGCCGCTCCGGGCATAGGCGGCAATCCGGGGGATGCCCTCGGCGTATTTTCGGTCGGTTTTGTAGCTCATCAGGCAGACGATGACCGATTGGGCACCCGCTAACAGCCCCGCCGGGTCGCGCCGCAGGTCGATGTACCGGGTCATGTAGTCCATTCCGGCGTGGTATCCCCGGGCGATCCATGCTTCCAATTCCCGAGCCTCGGCCTCCATGGGGCGCAGGCGCGCCACGCCACAAGCGTCGAAGCCCACCTCGCGCGCAACCTGTTTGATGTCGGAAAGGGAGATCATGGTCGAGTTAATCAAACGACTGCATCCCCACAGCGGCCTGTCGTTCGACCTCTTCATAAGCCACCGGGCCGAGTTCGTAGAAGAAATAATGGATCGGATCGACCGGCTGGTCGTCGAGCGTGATCCCATAATGGAGGTGCGGGGCGAGCGAGAGGCCCGTGTTGCCCGTCAGTGCCACGATGTCGCCCCGGCGCACTTGATTGCCCCGGCGTACCGTCAGCCGGGAGAGGTGGTGGTAGGAGGTTTTGTAGCCGTTGCCGTGGTCGATCTCCAGCGTCGTGCCGGTGGTGGCTTGGTTGCTGGCGGCTAAGGTCACCGTGCCGTCGGCGGTGGCGAAGACCCGCGTCCCTTCGGGGACGGCATAGTCCATGCCGTTGTGCATGACCATCGTGCGGTAGAAGGGGTGGATGCGCATCCCGTAAGAGGTGGCGATTTGGGTCAGATCGGGGTCGATGACGGGCTGGATCGAGGGGATGCGGTTCATCTCTATTCCCCGCTCTTCGACCCGCCGGAGCAACAGGTCGAGGTCGGCTCGCAGGTCTTCGGTCTGCTCCTCGAAGCGGTCGAAACGGTCGAAAAAGGTGGCGGCCAACTGCTGGTTAGTCAGCGACATGAGCGAATCCATGCGAAGCATCGACCGGTCGCCCTCGTCGTAATTCAGCGGCTCTGAGTCGTAGAGTGTCCGAAAGATTTGTCGATCGCGCTCGGAGACGTTATCGAGCACTTTTTCCAACATTTCGTACCGGTCGTTCAGTTGGTCGTACTCCCGCTCGAGGGCGATCAGCGACTGTTTCATGCCGTATTCGATCGGCGTGTCGAAGAAGAACGAGAAGATCAGGTAATAAACCACCGCGATCCCCAACCAAACCAAACTGCCGATCCCCAACCGGATGAGCTTCCGCTTGAGGTGTACCGGGTGTTTCGGCTTGTCGAGGTGGCTGTTTTTGCGTCCGGGTCGTCTCATTTTGGTTTATTATTCGTCGTAATTGGCATCGAGGGTGGCCTCTTTGGCCGATTCGATGATCGATTGGAAGTCGGCATCCTCCATTTCGCGGCTGAAATAGCTGATCGGATTCACTTTATTTCCCCGGTAAAGCACCTCATAGTGGAGGTGAGAGCCGACCGAGCGGCCCGTGTTGCCCATCAGCCCGATCTGCTCGCCGCGAACCACTTTCTGCCCCGGTTCGACCAAAATCCGGCTCAGGTGGCCGTAACGGGTGCGGTAGCCGAAGCCGTGGTCGATCATCACCTGCCGCCCGTAACCGGAGCCACCCGTGGGAGTCATCACCGTGCCGTTGCCGGTGGCGTAAATCGGCGTACCCTGTGGCCCGCTGAAGTCCATCCCATAGTGCATAGTTCCCGGCTGGTTGGTTATCGGGTCGATGCGCCGCCCGTACCGGCCGATGTTCCGGATGTCGTTTTGATCCACCGGCCAGATCGCCGGAATGCTCTCGGCCATCAGCTCCTTGTCGGAGGCCAGCGGAGCGAGTTCGTCCAAGGAGAGCAATTCGGCATAAATCTGTCGTCCCAAGGCATCGAGCGCACTCCACGTCGAGCCAATCAGCGGAGCGTACCGATCGCCGCTGAACGAGGCGTATTTGGCCTCCGCGTATGGGGTGTAAATCCCCGGAATCGAGAGCGAATCGACGGCGAAAAGTGCCCGGTAAACCGAATTGTCGCGTTGGCGGATGGCCGTCAACTGTTCAGAAGCGGTGGCGATCCGCTGGTTGAGCAGGGCGTATTCCAACAACAGGTCGTTGCGCCGCTCGTTGATCCGGTGCATTTTCGGGGTGTAGAAGAAATAGGAAAAGAGCATGGTCACCACCGAGGCAAAGATAAAGGCGATCAGCACGTGGCGCAGAAAACGGTAAAAGCGCACCTGAAACGGCAGTGTAATCACTTCGTAGGCTCGGGTGTGCGGATTGAATTTATATCGTTTGACGGCCATCTCTCTTATTCTTCGGGGAATCCGATGCGAATTTACGGAAAAAATCTGTATTTTTGCACCCTGTCCCATAAACGCCTCATAGTGAGCGTTTGAGAGAGAGCGATAAACATTTCATTTTATTGAGCATGAATGCCAATCAGATTCGGGAAACTTTCCTGCAGTTTTTCAAAGATAAGAGCCACCAAATTGTTCCGTCGGCTCCGATGGTCGTCAAAAACGACCCGACGCTGATGTTTACCAACGCCGGCATGAACCAGTTCAAGGATATTTTCTTGGGCAACGCGCCGGTCAAATACCCCCGGGTGGCCGACAGCCAAAAATGCCTGCGGGTTTCGGGCAAGCACAACGACCTCGAAGAGGTGGGCAAGGATACCTATCACCACACCATGTTCGAGATGTTGGGCAATTGGTCGTTCGGCGATTACTTCAAAAAAGAGGCGATCGAATGGGCGTGGGAGCTTTTGGTCGGGGTTTTTGGGATGGACCCTGCGCGGATGTATGCCACGGTTTTCGAGGGGTATGCCCCCGACAAGTTGGAGCGCGACAGCGAGGCTTACGACCTGTGGACGAAATTTTTGCCCGAAGACCATATTTTGATGGGCAACCGCAAAGATAATTTTTGGGAGATGGGCGACACCGGCCCCTGCGGCCCGTGCAGTGAAATCCATTACGACCTGCGGAGCGCCGAAGCGATCGCCCAATTGCCCGGAGCACGGTTAGTAAACGAAAGCCACCCGCAGGTGATCGAGATTTGGAACTTGGTCTTTATGCAGTTCAACCGCAAGGCCAACGGTTCGCTGGAGCCGTTGCCCGCGCGCCACGTCGACACCGGAATGGGCTTTGAACGCCTCTGCATGGCCCTGCAAGGGAAGCAGAGCAATTACGATACCGATGTTTTCCAGCCCATTATCCGCCGGATCGAGGAGCTTTCGGGCAAAAAATACGGCACGACCGAAGAGACCGACATCGCCATGCGCGTGATCGCCGACCACCTGCGGGCCATCTCGTTTTCGATCGCCGACGGGCAGTTGCCCTCGAACGTCAAGGCGGGCTATGTGATTCGCCGCATCCTGCGCCGCGCCGTGCGGTACGGATATACCTACCTCGGTTTCCACGAGCCGTTTATCTGCCGCCTCGTGCCCGTTTTGGTGGCCGAAATGGGGCATCAATACCCCGAACTCGTTGCCCAGCAGGAGCTAATCGAAAAGGTGATTGCCGAAGAGGAAAACTCCTTCCTGCGGACGCTGGCCACGGGGATCAACCTGCTCGATCAGGTGATCGCCAAAGCGCGCACGGCGGGAAAAAGCGAGATCGAGGGCACCGATGCCTTTGTGCTTTACGATACGTATGGTTTCCCGATCGACCTGACCGGGTTGATCGCCTCCGAACAGGGGATGCAGGTCGACCACACCGGTTTCCAGCGGGAGTTGGAGGCACAAAAGAGCCGCTCGCGCAACGCCGCCGCTGTGGAAACCGACGACTGGGTGGAGGTACATCCGTCGGCCGAGGGTCGTTTCATCGGATACGACACCTTAGAGGCCGATGTTCAGATCGAACGGTACCGCCGGGTGAGCGGAAAAAACAAGACATTCTACCAATTGGTCTTCCCCCAAACGCCCTTTTACGGCAATTCGGGCGGACAGGTGGGCGACACGGGGTTCATCGAGGCCGACGGCAAACGGACGGTGATAGTTGACACGCAGAAAGAAAACGGCCTGACCATCCACTTGGTCGAGGCGTTGCCCGACGATGTGACGGCGACCTTCCGGGCGGTGGTCGACGGCGACAAACGGATTGCCACGGCCAATAACCACACGGCGACCCACCTCTTGCAGGAGGCCCTGCGCGAGGTGTTGGGCGCGCACGTCGAACAAAAAGGGTCGCTGGTTTCGCCGGAATACTTGCGCTTTGACTTTTCTCATTTCCAAAAGGTTACCGATGAGCAGTTGCGCTTGGTCGAACGGATCGTCAACCGGAAGATTCGCGAGAACCTGCCCGCCGAGGAGAACCGCGAATGTACCATGGAGGAGGCTCAGCTGGCGGGTGCGATGATGCTCTTCGGCGAAAAATACGGCGACAAGGTGCGGATGATTCGCTTCGGCTCCTCGGTCGAGCTGTGCGGCGGAACCCACGCCGGGCGCACCGGTCAAATCGGGCTTTTCCTGATCCGGAGCGAGAGTGCGATTTCTGCCGGGGTGCGCCGAATCGAAGCCGTGACGGCCTCGGTGGCCGAGGAGATGCTCTACGACTATCAGGACGCGATTGGCGAGATCAAAACCGCCCTCAATTCACCGGCGGTGCTCCCGGCTATCACCAAGATGAAGGAGGAAAACAGCGAGCTGTCGCGCAAATTGGAGGCCGCTAATCGCCTGCGTGCGCGCACGATCCGTGCCGAAATCGAACAAGAGCTTCGGGCGGAAAATGGCGTTTACCTCACCGCGCGCCGGATCGACATCCACCCCGACCTCTTCAAAGAGGAGGCTATGGGGCTTCGGCAGGCTTTCCCGACGCTCGCGCTGGTCATCGGTGCGGTGGTTGATGACAAACCGGCATTGGCCGTCGCTTTGGGCGACGACTTAGTCACCCGGGGGTTGAGTGCAGCGACCCTGGTGCGCACGGCGGCCAAAGCGATTCAGGGCGGCGGCGGCGGACAGCCGTTCTACGCCACAGCCGGGGGTAAAAACCCCGCCGGCATCGACGAAGCCTTGAATCAGGCTCAGTCGCTGATCCGCGAGGCGTTAGGTTAATCGTAAACAGACACCTTATATATATAAAGGTCTCCTTCGATTGAGGGAGGCCTTTTTGTATTCTCGAACTGTTCTTGGCAGCACCATCGCGCCGGCTTTAACTGCGCCTTTTTGAAAAAAGGCGCCCCAAAAACTTTTGTGCTTGGGCTTGCAGGTCGATCATTCCTTGCAGGAACTTCGTTTTGTTTTCCATGCCCCCTGCCCTCCAAGCGAGCTTGGGGCGGGACATGAAAAACAAGACGCATTCGCCCGTAAGCGAATGTGATCGCCCTGAAAACTCAATTCACATCAGCCCCCTGTATTCTCCCTAAAAAACAAAAAGGATTCCAATTCGGGCAAAGCCCGACCTCGGCAGTGGGGTGAAAGGGATGCTTTTGGCCGATTTTGGCCGCGGTCCGGCGAACGAAACTGTAATTTCGTTCGACCGCGAGACAAAATCGCAGGCAAAAGTATTCCGAAACCCCGGCCGAAAACTTTTCTTTGCTACTTTCTTTTAGGATAAAAGAAAGTAGAAGAAAATAAGAGACCTTATATAATAGGTATATTTGCCTGTTCGGGCCGAAATTGGGGCAAAAATGCTGAAAAACAACGCTATTGTTCAAAAAAAGCAGATAAAGTGTTGATCGTTAAGAAAAAATAAATATCTTTGCAGTCCGAATTTTGTCTAAAAGTGTAGTAATTAAAAAGAAAGAAGCAGCTAAACATGCCAACAATTCAACAATTGGTGCGCAAAGGACGGGTTACGCCGGGCTATAACAGCAAAGCCCCGGCATTGGATGCCTGTCCGCAGCGCCGTGGGGTGTGTGTACGTGTTTACACGACAACCCCCAAGAAGCCGAACTCGGCTATGCGAAAAGTGGCGAGGGTGCGTCTGACCAACGGGAAGGAGATCAATGCCTACATCCCGGGGGAAGGCCACAACTTGCAGGAACACTCGATCGTCCTGGTACGCGGCGGTCGTGTAAAAGACCTTCCGGGGGTACGTTACCACCTGGTGCGCGGAGCGCTCGACGCTTCGGGCGTGGACAAACGCAATCAGCGTCGTTCCAAATACGGTACCAAACGACCCAAAGCGGGTAAAGCAGGAGCACCTGCCAAGAAAAAGTAAACCGGAGAAAAAACCGGATTAAAAAAACCATTTTTAGAGTTACAAAAACACAATGAGAAAAGCCAAGCCTAAAAAGCGAATTCTACTTCCGGATCCCAAATACGGCGACGTATTGGTGACCAGGTTTGTTAATAGCCTGATGCTGGATGGTAAGAAGAGTATTGCCTACACGATCTTTTATGATGCATTGGACATCGTAGGCGAGAAGATGAAAGACGCGGAAAAGGCGCCTCTGGAAATTTGGAAAAAAGCCATTGAAAACATCACCCCGCAGGTCGAAGTAAAATCGCGCCGCGTGGGGGGAGCTACCTTCCAAGTTCCGATCGAGGTGAGACCCGAACGCAAAATTGCACTGAGCATGAAGAACATGGTTGTGTTCTCGCGCCGGCGTGCCGGACGGTCGATGGCCGAAAAGTTAGCTGCTGAAATCATGGCCGCGTTCAATGAGGAAGGCGCCGCTTTCAAACGGAAAGAGGAGATGCACCGCATGGCCGAGGCCAACAAAGCATTCGCACATTTCAGATTTTAATTGAGGGATACAGAGAGAGACACACATGGCAAGAGATCTGAAATTAACGAGAAATATCGGTATCATGGCGCACATCGACGCCGGGAAGACCACCACGACCGAACGGATTCTGTTCTACACGGGCAAGACTCACAAGATCGGCGAGGTACACGAAGGCGCGGCGACGATGGACTGGATGGTGCAGGAGCAGGAACGGGGGATCACGATCACCTCGGCCGCAACGACCGCCTTTTGGAACTACAACAACGACACCTATCAGATTAACATCATCGACACCCCCGGACACGTCGACTTTACCGTTGAGGTAGAGCGTTCGTTGCGTGTGCTGGACGGCGCGGTGGCAACCTTCTGCGCGGTGGGCGGTGTAGAACCTCAGTCCGAAACCGTTTGGAGACAAGCCGACAAATACCACGTTCCGCGTATCGGTTATGTCAACAAGATGGACCGCACGGGTGCCGACTTCCTCAGCGTTTGCGCTCAAATCAAAGAACGCCTCGGCGCGACCGCCCTTCCGGTGGTGTTGCCGATCGGCGCCGAAGACAAATTCGAAGGTTTGGTTGACCTCATACACAACCGTGCTATTAAATATTTCGACGACAAAACCGTTCGCGACAACTTCACCTACGAAGAAGTTCCCGACAACATGAAGGCCGAAGTGGCCGAGTGGCGCAACAAACTGATCGAGGAGGTTGCCTCGATCGACGATGCGTTGATGGAGAAATTCTTCGAAGACCCCGACTCAATTACCGTTGAGGAGTTGATGGTGGCGATTCGCAAGGCGACCAACGAGATGATTATCGTCCCGATGTTGTGCGGTACGTCGTTCAAAAATAAAGGGGTTCAGCTTCTGCTGGACTATATCATCGCTTTCCTTCCGTCGCCTGTCGATGTAGAGGCGATCGTGGGGATCGACCCCAACACCGACGAGGAAGTGATCCGTCACCCGAGCTTAAACGATCCGTTCGCCGCGCTGGCGTTCAAAATTGCGACCGACCCGTTTGTAGGCCGTTTGGCTTATGTGCGCGCCTATTCGGGCAAGTTGGATGCCGGTTCGTATGTGCTGAACAGCCGTTCCGGTAAAAAAGAGCGCATCAGCCGCCTCTATCAAATGCACGCCAACAAACAGAATCCGGTCGAAGCGCTGGAGGCTGGCGACATCTGCGGTGCGGTAGGTTTCAAGGATGTGCGCACGGGCGATACGCTCTGCGACGAAAAGGCACCGATCGTGCTCGAAGCCATGACCTTCCCCGAAACGGTGATCGGTCTGGCCGTGGAACCCAAAACCCAAAAAGACCTCGACAAACTCGGCATCGCGCTGGGTAAACTCGCCGAAGAAGACCCGACCTTTACGGTTCGTACCGATGAAAATTCGGGACAGACCGTCATCAGCGGGATGGGCGAGCTTCACTTGGACATCATCGTTGACCGCCTGCGTCGCGAATTTGGCGTGGAGATCAACCAGGGTGCGCCGCAGGTCAACTACAAAGAGGCCCTGACCAAAACGGTCGAACACCGCGAGGTGTTCAAGAAGCAGACCGGGGGTCGCGGGAAATTCGCCGACATCATCTTCGAACTCGGCCCGGCCGACGAAGGGGTGGTTGGTCTTCAGTTCGTGGATGTGGTCAAAGGGGGGAATATTCCCAAAGAGTACATCCCGGCGGTTCAGAAAGGTTTCGAGAACGCGATGGCCAACGGTGCGCTGGCTGGATACACGATCGACAGCATGAAGGTGACCCTGAAGGACGGTTCGTTCCACCCGGTCGACTCCGATCAGCTCTCGTTCGAGATCGCTGCCCGCAACGGCTTCCGCCACGCGGCTCCGAAAGCCGGCTCGGTGATTATGGAACCGGTCATGTCTGTTGAAGTGGTGACACCCGAAGAGAGCATGGGTGACATCATCGGCGACCTGAACAAGCGTCGCGGACAGGTCAACGGCATGGAGTCCAAAGGCAATGCCCGTGTGGTCAAAGCCAAAGTGCCGCTCTCGGAAATGTTCGGTTATGTGACCGTTTTGCGCACGATCTCTTCCGGGCGGGCGACCTCCTCGATGGAGTTCTCCAACTTTGAACGGGTTTCGGACAACATCGCTAAAGATGTGATCGAGAAATCGGGCCACAAGAACAAAGACCTCGAATAATAGTAAAATGACGTTTTTTCGCATAAGGTTCTCCGAAAGCCGAACCCGCTGTGCATAAACAAAAAACCATGAGTCAAAAAATAAGAATCAAACTCAAATCGTTCGACCACTCGCTGGTCGACAAGTCGGCTGAGAAGATCGTGAAGACCGTCAAGGGGACGGGCGCAGTGGTCAGCGGGCCTATTCCGCTGCCGACCAACAAGAAGATTTTTACCGTGAACCGTTCGACTTTCGTGAACAAGAAGTCACGCGAACAGTTCCAGCTGTCGACCTTCAAACGCATTCTCGACATTTACAGCTCGACGCCCAAAACGATCGACGCGCTGATGAAGCTGGAACTCCCGAGCGGGGTCGAAGTAGAGATCAAAGTCTGATTGCTGGACACAAAAAGCCGGAGAGGGGTGAACTGAGGGGGAATCAAGGGAGAACCGAGAGGGGAAACTGAGAGGAAACTGAAGGAAAATCGCTGTCGCGGCGTTTTGTGTTACTGAAACGCAACGAAAATTTCAACTCATAGGAGTTCCCGTACAAGGGGTCGAGATATGGGTCGCCGATAATAAAATAATCGGTCGATGCCGGATGAAGGCCGGGGGCAGGCTACGTTGGCCACGCTCATCAAACCTGTTACGAGGCTCCGACCGAAGAAGGCGAAAAACGGCTGTGCTCAAAAAGAGAGTCGCGCGGGGGAGAGGGATTCCGAAAATCCTCTCCGAAGCCGATACTTCTGAAATCGAGCCGCCAGCGTAGTGATGCACTTCTTCGTATTACCAAACTATTTTAAGTAAACTTAGACGCAATGTCAGGACTTATTGGAAAAAAAATCGGAATGACTTCCGTTTTCAGTGTTGAGGGGAAAAACATCCCATGCACTGTTATTGAAGCCGGTCCCTGTGTCGTTACGCAAGTGAAAACCGTAGAGAAAGATGGCTACGCTTCGGTTCAAATTGCCTATGGCGAGAAAAAGGAGAAAACAGCCGGTATGCCCTTAGTGGGGCATTTTAAGAAAGCGGGCACCACACCCAAGGCGAAAGTGGCTGAATTCAAATCGTTTGAACAAGAATTTAACTTGGGAGACATCATCACGGTCGACATCTTTGCCGACGACGACTGGGTTGACGTGACCGGCATCTCGAAAGGGAAAGGCTTTCAGGGGGTTGTCAAACGTCACGGATTCGCCGGTGTGGGTGGTCAAACACACGGTCAACACAACCGCCTGCGCGCACCGGGTTCATTGGGTGCCTCCTCGTATCCTTCCCGCGTATTCCGGGGCAAGAAGCTGGGTGGCCGCATGGGCGGTGAGCAGGTCAAAGTGATGAACCTGAGAGTATTGAAAAAGTTCCCGGAGAGCAACCTGCTCTTAGTCAAAGGGTCGATCCCGGGAGCGAAAGGGTCTTACTTATTAATCGAAAATTAGTCATGGAATTAGCAGTATTGAACATTACAGGCGGCGAAACCGGACGGATGGCGACCCTTAACGATGCGATCTTCGGTGTTGAACCCAACGACCACGCGATCTGGCTCGACGTAAAGCAGTACTTGGCCAACCAACGGCAGGGTACCCACAAGTCGAAACAGCGCGGCGAAGTGGCCGGCTCGACCAAAAAAATCAAACGACAAAAAGGAACAGGCGGTGCCCGTGCGGGTAGCCTCAAATCGCCGCTCTTCGTGGGTGGTGGGCGCGTATTCGGCCCGGTTCCGCGCGATTATGGTTTCAAACTCAACAAAAAGCTGAAACAACTCGCCCGCAAGAGCGCGTTGACCTACAAGGCGAAAGAGGCTAACATCCTGATCGTTGAAGAGTTCGGCTTTGAGACACCAAAAACCAAATCGTTCCTCAACGTAACGAACAGCTTGAAACTGAGCGACAAAAAAATCCTGTTGGTTCTTCCCGAATCCAACCCGTCGATCTCTTTGTCCGCGCGCAACCTCAAGAATGTGAAGGTAACCATCGCCCAGAACGTCAACACGTATGATGTGATGAACGCCGGAACGATTCTGATGACTGAGAACGCCATCGGCGAACTCAACCAAATGTTCGGAATCTAAGAAAAAACGAAACGATGAATATGATTATTAAGCCAGTATTAACCGAGAAAATGACGGCTCAGGGCGAGAAGCTGAACCGTTACGGTTTTATCGTTGATCCGCGCGCCAACAAACTCCAGATTAAGGATGCGGTGGAAGCGGCTTACAACGTGGTGGTGACCGATGTGAACACGATCAACTACAACGGCAAAGTCAGAAGCCGTTACACGAAGGCGGGGATGCTCACCGGTCGTTCAAACCACTTCAAAAAAGCGATTGTTACCCTGAAAGAGGGGGATTTGATTGATTTTTACGGTAATATCTAAGCGCTATGGCAGTAAGAAAATTTAAACCCATGACACCGGGTACCCGCCACAAAGTGGTTGGCACCTTTGACGATATTACAACGTCGATCCCCGAAAAATCGCTCCTCGAACCCAAGAAGCATTCGGGCGGCCGCAACAGCTCCGGTAAGATGACCATGCGTTACCTCGGAGGCGGTCACAAACAAATGTATCGCATCGTCGACTTCAAACGCGAAAAAGCGGGCGAAGCGACCGTAAAAAGCATCGAGTACGATCCGAATCGTTCGGCTCGTATCGCGCTGGTGATCTACGGCGACGGCGAAAAACGGTACATCGTGGCTCCGAACGGCCTGAAGGTGGGACAAAAGATCGAAAGCGGTGCAGGCGTCGCTCCGGAAGTTGGCAACACGCTCTTCCTGTCGGAGATTCCGCTCGGTACCGTCGTGCATAACATTGAACTCTACCCCGGACAGGGCGCTGTCATGGCGCGCAGTGCCGGTACCTACGCACAGCTGTTGGCTCGTGAAGGTAAATACGCTATCATTAAACTCCCCTCGGGTGAAACTCGCATGGTGCTTGTCAATTGCAAGGCCACCATCGGCGTGGTATCCAATCCGGACCACAGTCTCGAGTCTCACGGCAAGGCGGGACGTAAACGCTGGTTGGGACGCCGTCCGCGCAACCGTGGTGTAGCCATGAACCCGGTCGATCACCCGATGGGTGGTGGTGAAGGCCGTTCGTCGGGGGGACACCCGCGTTCGCGCAAAGGCTTGTTGGCTAAGGGCTACAAGACTCGGAAACCGAAGAAGGCTTCGACGCAGTTCATCGTCTCCAAGGCCAAAAAGAAACGTTAATCAGTTTAAAAAGGTAGCTTATGAGCCGTTCATTAAAAAAAGGACCCTATATCGAGCCGAAGCTGGAATCGAGAGTTCTTGCCCAGAACGAAGGGGGCAAGAAGTCGGTCATTAAAACCTGGTCGCGCGCAAGTATGATCTCGCCGGACTTTGTCGGACACACCATCGCGGTGCACAACGGCAACAAGTTCATCCCGGTGTACGTCACCGAGAACATGGTGGGTCATAAGTTGGGCGAATTTGCGCCGACACGCAACTTCCGTGGCCACGCCGGAAACAGGAAAAAATAGTAGGTAAAAATTCAAAAGTACTTGAATAAATGGGTGCAAGAAAACACGAAAGAGCCGAGAGGATGAAGGCAGAAAAGAAGCAGGTAGCGATTGCTATCCTGCGCGACTGCCCCACCTCGCCCCGCAAAATGCGGTTGATGGCCGATAACATCCGTGGCGTGGAGGTAAACCGCGCGTTAGGTATCCTGCGTTACTCGAAACAGGACGCCTCGATCCGGATGGAAAAACTGCTCAAGTCGGCGATCGCCAACTGGGTAGCCAAAAACGAAGGCGAGCGTCTGGAAGACAACACGCTGTGCGTAAGCCAAGTGTATGTCGACAGCGCGCGTATGCTCAAACGGATTCAGGCCGCTCCCCAAGGGCGTGCTCACCGGATCCGCAAACGGTCGAACCACGTGACGATCGTCGTTGACAAGTTGGTAGTGAAAGAAAAGAATACAAAAGCTAAAGCAGAGTCAAATGGGACAGAAAACTAATCCGATTTCGAACCGGTTGGGTATCATCCGCGGCTGGGACTCTAACTGGTACGGTGGGAAAGACTTCTCCGCCAAACTGTTGGAAGACGCTAAGATACGCCAGTATCTGAATGCCCGTTTGGCCAAAGCGAGCATCTCTAAAATCATTATCGAACGTACACTCAAATTGGTGACCGTCACCATCAGCACCGCCCGCCCGGGGATCATCATCGGCAAGGGTGGCCAGGAAGTCGACAAACTGAAGGAAGAGCTGAAGGGACTGACCCGCAAGGATGTACAGATCAATATTTTCGAAGTAAAGAGGCCCGAACTCGACGCCGTTATCGTGAGCAATAATATTGCCCGTCAGATCGAAGGCCGCATTTCTTACCGCCGCGCGGTGAAAACCACCATCGCATCGACCATGCGCATGGGGGCCGAAGGGATCAAAGTGATGATCTCGGGTCGGGTAGGCGGAGCCGAAATGGCTCGCTCGGAGATGTACAAAGAGGGACGTATTCCCTTGCACACCTTCCGTGCGGACGTGGACTATAACTTGGCTGAGGCCTTGACCAAAGTGGGAATCCTGGGCATCAAAGTCTGGATTTGCAACGGCGAGGTGTATGGCAAACGCGACATTTTCGAACTGCCTTCGACCGGTGCTCATGCAGCGGCAAGCGGCGCAGGCCGTGAACGCGGTGAGCGTGGCGATCGTCGCGACGACCGTCGCGGTGGCCGTGGCGACCGTGGTGGCCGGGATGGTGATCGCCGAGGTGGCGACCGTCCTCGTCGTCCTTCAGCTGGCGGTCAAGGAAGAAAGTAAGTGTAAAGGACTCTTTAAAGGAAACAAATCATGTTACAACCGAAAAAGACCAAATTCAGAAGAATGCAAAAAGGCCGCATGAAGGGCAATGCCCAACGCGGAAACCAGCTTGCATTCGGTTCCTTCGCCATCAAGACGCTGGAACCCGCCTGGATCACCGGTCGCCAGATCGAGGCGGCCCGTCAGGCGATCGTCCGTCATATGAAACGTGAAGGTCAGCTGTGGATCCGGATTTTCCCGGACAAGCCGATCACCAAAAAACCGGCCGAAGTACGTATGGGTAAAGGGAAAGGGGCTCCGGAAGGCTTCGTGGCTCCCGTAACGCCCGGACGTATTCTCTTTGAAGCGGAAGGGGTACCTTTCGAAGTGGCACAGGAAGCCCTGCGCTTGGGAGCGCAAAAACTTCCCGTGAAGACCAAATTCATCATCCGCCGGGATTTCACTGAAACTCAAATCTAACGGACGCCATGAAAACAGTAGAAATAAGAGAACTCTCCGTAGCGGATCTTCAGGAACGCATCGAGGCTGAAAAGGCCAGCTTGCAGAGCCTGAAACTGAACCACGCGGTTTCACCGGTAGAAAATCCTACCACGATCCGGAAAGCACGCCGGGACATTGCCCGTATGATGACCATATTGGCAGAAAAGCAAAACCAATAATCTGAAATCCCCATGGAAAGAAATCTCAGAAAAGAAAGAATCGGGGTGGTTGTGAGCAACAAGATGGAAAAATCCATCACGGTGGCTGTCAAAAGAAAGGTGAAACATCCGATCTACGGCAAATTCGTCAACAAGACGACCAAGTTTGTGGCTCACGACGAGACAAACGATTGCAACCCCGGCGATACGGTGAAGATCAGTGAAACCCGGCCGCTCAGCAAAACCAAACGTTGGCGGGTAGTAGAAATCATAGAAAGAGCTAAATAGTCATGTTACAACAGGAAAGCAGAATGTCCGTAGCCGACAACAGCGGCGCAAAGGAAGTCCTTTGTATCCGGGTATTGGGTGGTACGCGCAAGCGGTACGCATCCATCGGCGATAAAGTGGTAGTGGCTGTGAAGAGCGCTACTCCCTCGGGCGATATGAAAAAAGGAACCGTCTCGAAGGCGGTCGTAGTACGTGTGAAAAAGGAGATACGCCGTCCCGACGGTTCGTATATCCGGTTCGACGACAATGCCGTGGTGTTGCTCAACAACGCTGGCGAAATGCGCGGTACGCGCATCTTCGGCCCCGTTGCCCGTGAGTTGCGCGACTCGTACATGAAGATCGTCTCACTGGCTCCCGAAGTACTGTAATCTCAAAAATTCACAACGATGTCAGTAAAATTACACATTAAGAAGGGGGATACGGTACGGGTAATTGCCGGAGACAACAAAGGCTCCGAAGGCAAGGTGATGGAAATCCGGACAGACAAAAGCCGCGCGATCGTGGAAGGTGTCAATCTGGTGAAAAAACACACCAAACCCAACGCCGCACATCCTCAGGGTGGTATCATCGAGCAAGAGGCTCCGATCCACATCTCGAATCTGCAACTGATCGATCCGAAATCGGGGCAACCCACCCGGGTCGGCCGCCGTCAGAACGACCAAGGTAAAATAGTTCGTTACGCTAAACGTTCAGGGGAGGAGATTAAATAATGGCAACATACACACCTTCAATGAAAACCAAGTACCGGGAGGAGATTATTCCGGCACTGATGAAAGAATTCGGCTACAAAAGCATCATGCAGGTGCCGAAATTGGAAAAAATCGTCATCAACCAAGGGGTCGGCAAAGCGACTGCGGACAAAAAACTGATCGAAACCGCTCAGGAAGAATTGACCAACATCGCCGGCCAAAAAGCCGTACTAACTCGCTCGCGCAAAGACATTTCGAACTTCAAACTTCGGAAGGGAATGCCGGTCGGTTTGCGGGTGACCCTGCGAAAAGATCGTATGTATGAATTTCTCGAACGATTAATTGTTGTATCTTTGCCGCGCATCCGCGACTTCAAGGGGATCAACGAGAAGTTCGACGGACACGGAAACTACTCGCTCGGCATCACCGAACAGATCATCTTCCCGGAAATCGACATCGACAAGATTTCGCAAATTCTGGGCATGGAGATCACTTTTGTGACCAACACCAAAAGCGATGAGCAGGCTTATGCCCTGCTGAAAGCCTTTGGTTTGCCGTTCAAGAACATCAGAAAAAACGCTAACAACGAATAGGGATTATGGCAAAAGAATCAATGAAAGCCCGCGAGGTGAAGCGCGCGAAACTGGTGAAGCGTTATGCCGCCAAACGTGCTCAGCTCAAAGCGGAAGGTGATCAAGTTGGTTTGTCCAAACTGCCGAGGAACTCCAATCCGATCCGCCTGCACAACCGTTGCAGTCTGACCGGCCGTCCGAAAGGATACATGAGGCTCTTCGGGATCAGCCGCATCCAGTTCCGCGAAATGGCCTCCAAGAGCCTGATCCCGGGAGTGAAAAAAGCGAGCTGGTAGGGTCTAACGGGGGGCGCGACAAGGGGTTTATAAAACGGAAGCGGTTTATAATATCCTTTGGAAGATGCACCGAGGCCCATCTCCCTCCTTATTTGCGTGGTGCTGACTGCCCTTTGGGGGCGGTCGGCAATCTGCGTTCCTGAGGGAGGGCGAGTGAAAAAACGAAACAAACATTTACACAAGGGAACTCTTGGGGGTTTCCCACAATAAACTTAATTTTAAACACATTAATCTTTATGACTGATCCAATTGCAGATTTCCTGACCCGGATTAGGAATGCGGTGAAAGCCAACCACAAAGTGGTTGAAGCTCCCGGCTCAAAGATGAAGCAGGCCATCACAAAAATCCTGCACGAACAGGGATACATCCTGGCGTACAAGTTCGGCGAAGACGAAAAAGGTCACGCGACGATCAAAATCGCCTTGAAGTACCACCCCGAAACCAAAGTACCGGCGATCAAAGGCCTCAAGCGGGTCAGCCGTCCCGGTCTGCGTCAGTACTCCAACGCGCAGGATATGCCGCGAGTACAGAACGGGTTGGGGATCGCGATCGTATCCACCTCGAAAGGGATTATGACCAACAAACAGGCCGTTCAGGACAACGTTGGTGGTGAAGTCCTGTGTTACATTTATTAATCATTAAACGGACAAAAAATGTCAAGAATTGGTAAAATGCCTGTAAGCATACCGGCGGGCGTGACGGTCACCGTTGCGAACGACAACACGGTAACAGCGAAAGGACCTCTCGGAACATTGATGCAAGCGGTTGATCCGGATATCAAGGTTTCGATCGAGGGAACGGAATTGACAGTGACCCGTCCTACCGATCAGCCCCGCCATCGTTCGATGCACGGTCTCTACCGCGCCTTGATCTACAACATGGTGTACGGCGTTTCGAAAGGCTATGAAACCCGCCAGGAACTGGTCGGTGTAGGGTACAAAGTAGAATTGGTAGGGCAGATCCTCCAGTTTAGCCTCGGTTATTCGCACGACATTCACCTGCAATTGCCCGCCGAAATCAAGGCCGAGGTCATTGCCGAAAAGAAGAATAACCCGATCGTCATACTGAAAAGCGCTGACAAACAATTGATCGGTCAGGTAGCGGCCAAAATCCGCTCGTTGCGCAAACCGGAGCCGTACAAGGGCAAGGGTATCCGCTTCGTGGGCGAAGTAATCCGCCGCAAAGCCGGTAAATCTGCTAACGCTAAATAATAGGAGGAACTGAACATGGCATTGAGTAAATTGGAAAGAAGAGCACGCATCAAAATGCGCATCCGTAAAATTGTGAACGGATCGGCTCAAAAACCGCGTATGTCGGTCTTCCGCAGCAATACACAGATTTACGTGCAGTTTATCGACGATTTGAACGGCACCACGCTGGCCGCCGCTTCGTCCAAGGACAAGGAAGTGGCCGAACAAGCCGCTGGCAAAAACAAATCGGAGGTTGCCGCCCTCGTGGGCAAATTGGCCGCCGAGCGCGCTACCCAGAAGGGGATTACCGAAGTGGCATTCGACCGCAACGGATACCTGTACCACGGAAGAGTTAAAATGTTAGCGGATGCCGCCCGCCAGGGTGGTCTTAAATTCTAAGCGAAATGGCTGTAAATACAAATACAAAAAAGGTAAGGACAAGCGACCTGGAGCTGAAAGACCGTCTGGTGAGCATTCAGCGTGTTACCAAGGTAACCAAAGGGGGTCGTACTTTCAGCTTTTCGGCGATCGTCGTGGTCGGCAACGAGAACGGCGTGGTAGGTTACGGTTTGGGTAAAGCCAACGAAGTAACTTCGGCTATCGCCAAAGGCGTAGAAGATGCAAAGAAAAATTTGGTGAAAATCCCGGTGCTCCGGGGTACCATTCCGCACGCTCAGGAGGCCAAATTTGGCGGATCGCGCGTGTTGATCAAACCGGCCGCTCCCGGTACGGGGGTCATCGCCGGGGGTGCCATGCGTGCCGTGCTCGAAAGCGTCGGCATCAACAACGTGTTGGCCAAAAGTAAAGGTTCGTCGAACCCGCACAACTTGGTCAAGGCGACGGTACAGGCTCTGCTCGAACTGCGCGACGCATACAGCGTGGCTCAGATTCGCGGCATTTCACTGAATAAAGTGTTTAACGGTTAATCGAGAGTGAGATGGCAAGAGTGAAAATTACACAGATCAAAAGCCGCATCGGTTCGACGAAAAATCAACGGGCCAATTTGGATGCGCTCGGCTTGCGGAAAATCCATCAGACCGTTGAGCACGACGACTCGCCGATCATTCTGGGGATGCTCAGCAAAGTGAAGCACCTGGTGACCTTCGAAATCGTCGAAGCCGCCAAACCGGCGAAGAAAGCGACCAAAAAAGCCGCTCCCGCTGTGGAGGCACCGGCTGAGGCTCAAGCAGCAGAGTAGTAACCCATAATCCTTGAAAATAATGAATCTCAGTAATTTGAAGCCTGCACAAGGCTCGACAAAAACAAACAAGAGAGTGGGTAGGGGACAAGGCTCCGGCCGTGGCGGCACGTCTACACGTGGTCACAAAGGGGCACAATCCCGTTCGGGCTACTCCCGCAAGGCCGGATTCGAAGGGGGTCAGATGCCGATCCAACGCCGTCTGCCTAAATTCGGTTTCAAGAACCACGAACGTGTGGAGTACAAGGCGGTAAACCTCTCGACGTTGGAAGAATTGGCTCAGGCCAACTCGCTGACCGAGATCACGCTCGACACCTTGCGTGAGGCTGGTGTAATCGCCAGCAAAGACCGCGTGAAAATCCTCGGCAACGGCACGTTGACCGTGAAACTGAACGTAACTGCGCATAAATTTTCTAAATCGGCAGTCGCTGCGATCGAAGCACAGCAGGGTCAGGCTATAACACTGTAAGCCCATGAAAAAACTGATAGAAACGATCAAAAACATATTCAAGATCGAAGAACTGCGCAAGCGGATTCTCTACACCTTCGGCTTGATTATGATTTTCCGCATCGGTAGCTTCATCGTGATCCCGGGGATCAACCCCAACGCAATCAGTGGCTTGGCCAGCAGTGTGGCCAACAACGGGTTGATGGGGCTGTTGGATATGTTCTCCGGCGGTGCCTTCGGACAGGCGTCGATCTTGGCGTTGGGTATCATGCCTTACATTTCGGCCTCGATCGTCGTTCAGCTCTTGGGTATTGTGGTGCCTTACTTCCAACGTCTTCAGAAAGAGGGCGAAAGCGGCCGCCGCAAGATCAACCAGCTGACCCGTTACCTGACCATCGGCGTGTTGCTGATTCAGGGGCCTGCCTATCTGGTGAGCCTTCCTGCGCTGGGTGTGCCCGCCGCCGCTTTCGTGTTCGGCAACACCTTCTTCTTCAAGGTGGTAGGGGTTATTATCCTGTTGGCCGGTACGATGTTTACCATGTGGCTGGGCGAAAAGATCACCGACAAAGGGATCGGAAACGGCGTTTCGTTGATTATCACCGTGGGTATTGTGGCTCGTCTGCCCTATGCCCTGTTGGCTGAATTTAACGCTCGCTTCTCCGAATCGGTCGGGGGTTTTGTCTTCTTCGTCATCGAGTTGGCGATCTTGGCGATCATCTTCGCCGCCACCATCGCGCTGGTTCAAGCCGTGCGCAAGGTGCCGGTGCAGTACGCTAAACGGATTGTCGGCAACAAACAGTACGGCGGTGTGCGCCAATACCTGCCGATGAAGATCAACGCGGCCGGTGTGATGCCGATCATCTTCGCTCAGGCGCTGATGATGTTGCCGATTCTCTTCGGTCGCTGGTTCCCCGGTTTTGCCGCCACGTTCGGCAACATGATGGGATTTGGCTATAACATCACCTTCTTCCTGTTGGTTGTGGCTTTCACCTATTTCTACACGGCGATCACGATCAACACCACGCAGATGGCGGACGACATGAAGAAAAACGGCGGATTCATCCCCGGCATCAAACCGGGCAAGAAGACGGCCGAATACCTCGATAACATCATGACACGGGTCACCCTGCCGGGGTCGATCTTCCTCGGTTTGATCGCGATCCTGCCCTCGTTTGCCATGATGATCGGTGTGAATCAGCAATTTGCCTCCTTCTTCGGCGGCACTTCGTTGCTGATCTTGGTGGGTGTGGTGCTCGATACGCTTCAGCAGATCGAAAGCCACCTGTTGTCTCGCCACTACGACGGTCTGATGAAGACCGGGCGACTGAAAGGCCGCTCGGGGGTTTAATCACCGTCCATTTAAAAAAACGGGGTCGGAAACCCGTTCGGGTTCATTCTTGTAAAATCGCAATAAATCAATTACTTTTGCGTTTTTATTAGAATGAACCTGAGAAATTTCCAACAGAGTTTGTCTCTTGGACAGACTTTCAGGTTCTTTTACAACATACATGATACACTACAAAACAGAGGAAGAAATCGAGTTGCTTCGTGAGAACAATCAACTCGTATCGAAGACCTTGGCCGAAGTGGGCAAGCACATCAAACCCGGCGTGACGACGCTGGAACTTGACCGCATCGCCGAGGAGTTCATACGGGATCACGGAGCCATACCCGGGTTTTTGGGTTACAACGGTTTTCCCAATTCGCTGTGCATTTCTGTCAACGAACAGGTGGTTCACGGGATTCCGTCGGATCGGCAGGTTCTTCAGGAAGGCGACATGGTTTCGGTCGATTGTGGCACGGTTATGAAGGGGTTCTATGGCGATTCGGCATATACGTTTGCCGTCGGGGAGGTTGCTCCTGATGTCCGCAGGCTGATGGACATCACCAAAGAAGCGCTGCATAAGGGTGTCGCACAGGTTCGCGTCGGTAATCGCATCGGCGACATATCGAACGCTGTGCAGGAGCACGCCGAAAAAAATGGTTTTTCCGTGGTGAGAGAGTTGGTAGGTCACGGGCTGGGACGCAATATGCACGAGTCCCCCGAAGTTCCCAATTACGGTGCAAAGGGACGCGGCCCTCTTTTGAAAGAGGGGCTGGTGATCTGTATCGAACCAATGATTAACCTCGGAAGCCGCTATGTCGTCTTTGAACGAGATGGCTGGACAGTACGCACACGCGACCGAAAACCCTCGGCACACTATGAGTTTGCCGTGGCCGTAACCAAACATGGGGCCGATGTTCTGACAACGTTCGAGTGTATCGAAAACAAGTAATTTTCATCAATTTTAACGAATGGCAAAACAGGCTGCGATTGAAAAAGACGGGACGATTATCGAGGCGTTGTCCAACGCGATGTTTCGCGTGGAATTAGACAACGGCCACGTAATCACAGCCCACATTTCCGGCAAGATGCGGATGCACTACATCAAAATCCTGCCCGGAGACAAGGTAAAAGTAGAGATGTCCCCTTACGACCTGTCGAAAGGGCGCATTTCGTTCCGTTACAAATAGCGGATTCGTTTTGTCGATCAACCCAACAAAAAACAAGTTCGATGAAAGTCAGAGCATCCATCAAAAAAAGAAGCGAGGATTGCAAGATCGTCAAACGCAAAGGGCGTTTGTATGTGATCTGCAAAAAGACTCCGAAGTTCAAACAACGCCAGGGGTAAGCCCCCTCGCCGAAAATCTCATGTTTAAAACTCTTAGAAGGGAAAATTTATGGCACGTATAGTCGGTGTAGACTTACCGAAGAATAAGCGAGGAGAGATAGGGCTGACCTATATCTACGGCGTGGGGCGGAGTACCGCCCGCCAAATCCTCGACACAGCAGGAATTGACTACGACACCAAAGTAAAAGACTGGTCGGACGAACAGGTCGGGCTGATCCGTAACGCGATCGCCGATAATGGCCTCAAGGTCGAAGGAGAACTTCGTTCTTCCGTTCAGCTCAACATCAAACGACTGATGGACATCGGTTGCTATCGCGGGATCCGTCACCGTATCGGCTTGCCGACCCGGGGACAGAGCACGAAAAACAACGCCCGTACCCGCAAAGGACGTAAGAAAACCGTCGCTAACAAGAAGAAAGCAACCAAGTAATTGTAGACTGTTATGGCAAAAAAGACCGGAAACGTTAAGAAAAGAACGGTTAAAGTGGACGGCGTAGGACAGGTTCATGTTCACTCCACTTTCAATAACGTGATAGTAACGATCGCCAACGGCAACGGCGATGTGATCAGTTGGAGCTCGGCCGGTAAAATGGGCTTCCGTGGTTCCAAAAAGAACACCCCCTACGCCGCACAAACGGCGGCAACGGATTGCGCCAAGGTGGCTTTCGACGCTGGCTTGCGCAAGGTGAAAGTCTATGTGAAAGGGCCGGGTGCCGGGCGCGAATCGGCGATCCGCACGATCCACGGCGCGGGTATCGAGGTGCTCGAAATCATCGACGTCACCCCACTTCCGCACAACGGTTGTCGTCCTCCCGGGAGAAGACGTGTCTAAGCACTTACGACTGAACACGTATTCATTTGAATTCATTTAGCAAAAATTTCAACAATGGGAAGATACATAGGACCTAAAACCAAGATTGCCCGTAAATTCGGTGAACCGATCTATGGGGCGGACAAATCGTTCGAAAAGAAAAATTACCCTCCGGGACAGCACGGGCTGGCTCGGAAACGCAAGAAAGTATCGGAATACGGTACTCAGCTGTTGGAAAAACAGAAGGCCAAAGCGATCTACGAAGTGCAGGAAAAACAGTTCCGCCGCGCTTACGAAGAGGCCGCTCGGATGGGCGGTATCACGGGTGAAGACCTTCTTCGCCTGTTAGAAAGCCGTTTGGATAACGTGGTTTACCGGATGGGCATCGCTCCGACCCGTGCCGCCGCGCGTCAACTCGTTTCTCACCGCCACATCACCGTCAACGGCAATGTGTTGAACATCGCCTCGTACCGCGTGCGTCCGGGCGAAGTGGTCGGTGTGCGTGAAAAATCGAAATCGCTGGAAGTCATCCAAGAAGCGATCGCGGGCAACCGCAGCCGCTACTCGTGGATCGAGTGGGACGGCGCTTCGATGAGCGGAAAATTCCTGCAACGTCCCGAACGGGCAGAAATTCCCGAAAACATCAAAGAACAGCTGATCGTCGAATTGTACTCGAAATAGTCACTAAACAGAAGGAGCATACTATGGCAATATTAGCATTCCAAAAACCTGAAAAGGTCATCATGCTGGAATCCAGCGCAACGCACGGCACCTTTGAGTTCCGTCCGTTGGAGCCGGGCTTCGGTATGACAATCGGTAACGCGCTTCGCCGCATTCTTCTTTCTTCATTGGAGGGGTATGCTATTACTACTGTGAAAGTGGCCGGAGTCAGTCACGAGTTTGCCGCGATTCCCGGCGTGATGGAAGGAATGATCGACATCATTCTGAACCTGAAGCAGGTGCGGTTCGTGCGCACGGTCGATAACGTCGATTTTGAGAAAGTGACCGTCAATGTGGCCGGCTTGACCGAGCTGACTGCCGGGCACATTTCCAACTTTTTGACCAACTTCAAGGTCTTGAATCCCGATCTGGTCATCTGCCGCCTGAACAGCGATGTGAAGATGCAGATGGAGCTGACCATCGGCAAGGGACGGGGCTATGTGCCGGCCGAAGAGAATGCGCCGGTCGATGCCGAGTTCGGCCTGTTGGCGATCGACTCGATCCACACTCCGATCAAGAACGTGAAATTCTCTGTCGACAATTGGCGTGTAGAACAAAAGACCGACTACGAAAAGTTGAATTTGGAGATCACCACCGACGGTTCGATTCCTCCAAAGGAGGCGCTGAAAGAGGCGGCCAAAATCCTGATCCAACACTTCATGCTCTTCTCCGACGAGAAGATCACGGTCAATGTCGAGGAAAGCACGGCCACCGAAGAGTTCGACGAGGATGTGTTGCACATGCGTCAGTTGCTCAAGACGAAACTTTCCGAACAGGATCTCTCGGTGCGCGCGCTGAACTGCCTGAAGGCCGCCGAAGTCGAAACGGTCGGCGACTTGGTTCGCTTCCACCGCAACGACCTGCTGAAATTCCGCAATTTCGGGAAAAAATCGCTCTCCGAACTCGACGAGTTGCTCGATTCGCTGAACCTTCATTTCGGGATGGACGTCTCCCAGTACAGATTGGACAAGGATTAGCCCCCGGTAAAAGTTAAAAACGAAAGAAAATGAGACATAACAAAAGTTTTAATCACTTAGGCCGTCAGGCCGGACACCGCAAGGCTATGTTGTCCAACATGGCTTGCTCGTTGATCCTGCACAAACGGATCAACACCACGGTGGCCAAAGCGAAAGCGCTGAAACAGTTCGTTGAACCGATCATCACCAAGTCGAAAGAGGATACGACCCACTCGCGTCGTACCGCGTTCAGCTACCTCAAACAAAAGGAGGCTGTGACCGAACTCTTCCGCGTGGTGGCTCCGGCCATCGGCGATCGTCCGGGCGGTTACACCCGGATTTTGAAGACCGATTTCCGGTTGGGCGACGGCGCAGAAATGTGCTTCATCGAG
>JAISHQ010000010.1 GCA_031262465.1 Rikenellaceae bacterium | reverse complement strand
GTGCGCACGTCGATTTTTGAGTTGACCGTCATCCTGTTGCTCTGTTCGCTGGTCGTGCCCCGACCGTTGGAATTTCTCCTGATTAACTTTGTCGGCGGCGTTTTTGCCCTCTTTGTCTTGGGGCGCACCTACCGCCGGGCACGGGTCTTTTTGGCCACGGCGGCGATTTTGGTCAGCAACTGCGTCTGTTACCTCTCCATGACCCTCATTCAGGAGGGCGGGCTTCACGATGTCAGCCCCTGGATGCTGGTCTGGTTCCTCTTCAGCGGCGTGCTCTTTTTGGGGATGTACCAGTTGGTTTATGTCTTTGAAAAAATGTTCGGTTTTGTCTCGGACATCACCCTCTTCGAGCTGAGCGACACGAACCAAAAACTCCTGCAAGAGTTGGCTCGTCAGGCTCCGGGAACCTTTCAACACACCCTTCAGGTGGCTAATCTGGCCGAAGCGGCGGCTCAGGCCATCGGGGCCAAAGCGCTGTTGGCTCGCACCGGCGCGCTGTATCACGACATCGGCAAGCTGAAAAACCCCGGTTTCTTCATCGAAAACCGGGGGAGCGGCAACAACCCGCACGACCAGCTGACCCCCCTGCAAAGTGCCGAAATCATCCGGAATCACGTCTCCGACGGGGTGGCGCTGGCCAAAAAACAACGCCTGCCCGCCATCATCACCGACTTTATCACCGGCCACCACGGCGATTCGTTGATCTATTATTTTTACGACAAACAGAAAAAACTGAACGGCGGCGTAGAACCTGCGCTGGCTCCGTTCCGGTACGACAGCGCCAAACCCACGGCCAAAGAGGTCTCGATCTGCATGATGGCCGATGCCGTGGAGGCGGCCTCGCGTAGCCTGCCCGAATACACCGAGAAGTCGATCGACGCGCTGGTCGAGAAGATTGTGAACACCCAAATCCGCGAAGGAGCCTTGCAATGCTCGCAACTCTCCTTCCACGACGTGGGGCTTATCAAGGAGGTCTTCAAAAAATACCTCTGCAACATCTACCACACCCGAATCAGCTACCCCGACAGGGGGGATGCGGGCGTATCAACGCCCGCAATGGGTAACTAATATATTTTCTTCTTCTTTCTTTTATCCTACAAGAAAGAAGCAAAGAAAAGTTTTCGGCCGGGGTTTCGGAATACTTTTGTCTTCGTTTTTGTCTCGCGGCCGAACGAAATTACAGTTTCGTTCGACTCACCGCGGCCAAAACCGGCCAAAAGCATCCCTTTCACCCCACTGCCGAGGTCGGGCTTCGCCCGAATGGGATTTTTTACTAATTTTGCCCACAAAGAGGAATAAGGAACTATGAAAAAAGGGTTTGGATATATCGCCATAGCGGCGTTAGCGTCGTTGACAGGGTGTGGCACGAAAGTGGGCGAGATTGACACGACCTTTACCGTGTTGGCCGCGCTGGAGGAGGAGGGAGAGACTGCCTCACAGCGGGATACGGTCTACACCCGGAATTGGGAGGGTTATTATTTCTACGCGGATACCATTGTATATCACCCGCCGACGCTGGACGATGTGTTGGCCGGGCGGCTCGCCACGCGCGATTCGGTGGAGGTCAATGGGGTAAATTATCCCCGTGAAACGCTGGAGGCCGATGGCCGCGCCGAAGTCCCGGACGATACACGGGTGCAGTTTACTCATCTTAATAAAAATACGGCGGTCTTGGTGCTCTATCAGCCCGATACTCGGGCTTATGCCTATCGGCAGGTCGCTTTGGTCGACGGGTTGCCGGAGGTTTCGTTCAAACTCTATTTTCGCACGTGGGGCGACCGAAAATCATACAAGGAGAACGGCTGGACGGTACTGCTGAAGCGCGAACCCGTGCCCGAAACGCCTCCGGAAGAATCCCTCTAACTCAAAATAATAAAGAAACGGCATCCGTGCAGGATGCCGTTTCTTATTTCGTGTAAAACTGCCGTTATTTCCGTTTGGTGCGGGCGCGCCCTTTTTGGGGCGCGGCAGGGCGGCGATCCTTCGGTTTGCGGGAGTCTGCCGGTCGCGCTTTGCGTCCGTCCGTTGCCCGTGATTTGCGAGGTGCTTTTGCCCAATAATCCTGACCCTCTGTCGATTGTGACTTGCGAGGCGCTGTCGTCCATTGTTCCCGAGCATCCGTCGCCCAATGGTCGGAACTCTCTGTGGCTCGTGATTTGCGAGGGGGCATCGTCTCGTGATCCCATTCGTCTGCCGGTCGCGGTTTGCGAGGCGTTGTCACCCATTGATCGTCCGTTTCCCACGGCTCGCCCTTGTCGCGATTTTTGGCTCCCGGCCTTTCCCACGGGTCGACAGGCCGCTTTTTGCGGTTCATACCGGCGGGGCGGGGGTCGTTGTTGTCGCTTTGGCCGGCCTCTTGGGCAATTTCGGCCAGCGGTTTGTTGGTATGGCTCAGCCGGTTCAGCTTTTTGGTCACCATTTCGGCATCCTTAAACGGCACAGTGACAAAGGAGTAGCTGTCCAACACCCGCACATCGTCGATCTTCTTGTCGTAGAGGCCGGTCTCGCGTTTGAGCATCTCGACCAACTTGCCGGGCGTAAATCCGTCGAACCGCCCGACGGCGATAAACAGGCGCGCTGTCCCTTTGCGGTCGACCGAAAAAGAGCGAATTTCGGGGTAATTGTCGTGCTCCAGATCGTTTTTGAAAGCCATTTTCAGCAGGGCGGCCAGCGCCGTCGCCGGGTCGTATTCGTTCAGAATCTCGGCGGCCATCGTGTGGTAATTGTCGACCAGCCCTTCGCCGGTGACCACCGTTTGCAACTCGTCCATGATCTTCTGCCGCCGCACCGAGATAATATCTTCGGCGCTGGGCAACTGCTCTTTGCGGATGTCGGATTTGACCGCCTTGCGCATCGCCGCAAACCGGCGGTACTCCGAGGGCGAGATGAAGGTGATGGCCGTCCCCTCGTTGCCCGCCCGGCCTGTCCGGCCAATCCGGTGGACATACGACTCGGAATCCTGCGGCAGGGAATAATTGATGACGTGGGTCAGGTTGTTCACGTCGATGCCTCGCGCGGCCACGTCGGTGGCGACAAGGATATTGACTAACTTCTTTTTGAACTTTTTCAGCGTCTTTTCGCGCTGTGCCTGAGAGACATCGCCATGAAGCCCTTCGGCGGCATAGCCCCGTTCAATCAGGCGGTTGACCATCTCGTCAACCCCAACTTTGGTGTGGGCGAAGACGATGCCGTAGAAATCCGGCTCGATGTCGATGATCCGCGTCAGGGCGTCGAATTTGTCGGCCTCGCGCACCTCAAAATAGATTTGGTCGGTCAGATCGGTTGTGATCTGCCCCGCATCGACCCGCAGAATTTCGGTGTCGTGCATATACTTTTTCGACAGTGCGGCGATCCGGTTGGGCATGGTGGCCGAAAAGAGCATGGTGCGTTTGGTCTCGTTGGTGGCGGCCATGATCTCCTCCACGTCTTCGATAAAACCCATGTCGAGCATCTCGTCGGCCTCGTCCAACACGAGCCAGCGCAGGGCCGAGAAGTCGATTGTCTCGCGGCGGATGTGGTCGAGGATGCGCCCCGGAGTGCCCACCACGATGTCGATCCCCTTGTGGATGCGGCGCAACTGTTCGCTCATCGAGGCACCGCCGTAAATGGCCGCGATCGAGATTTTTTTGCGGTTGAGCGAGAGGATTTCCTCCATCACCTGAAGGGCTAACTCCCGCGTGGGAACCAAAACCAGGGACTGAGGCTGTCCCTGCCGCGCTTCGATCTGTTCGAGGATCGGCAGACCGAAAGCCGCCGTCTTGCCCGTGCCGGTCTGAGCTTGGGCAATGATATCGTTTTCGTCGCGTAAAAGATTCGGAATGGTCAATTTTTGGATCGGCGAAGGGGTTTCAAAACCCTTTTCGCGAATGGCTTTCAGCGTGACTTCCGTCAGGCCGAGTGCCTGAAATTCTTCAATGTTAATCATTATTTGTTTATGAATGAGCCGCAAAGGTATGAAAAAGATTCGGAGAATTGGCAGAACGAGTTAGCTCTAAAGAAAATTCCCTATTTTTGTCGAAAGAAAAACAACGATGCCTCTTTTTTACACCCCGGATATTGACGGCCCGAGCTACACCCTCTCGGAGGAGGAGTCGCGCCACTGTGTCCGCGTGTTGCGGTTGGAGGCGGGCGCGGTGATCGACCTAACCGACGGGCGCGGCACCCTGTACACGGGGCGGATCGTCTCGGCTTCGCCCAAGGGGTGTCGGGTCGAGGTTACGGAGCGTGTAACCGACTATGGCAAACGCCCTTACGTGCTGATGATGGCCGTGGCACCGACCAAAAATAACGAGCGATTGGAGTGGTTTCTCGAAAAATCGACCGAGATCGGCATCGACCGGATTGTCCCCCTGCTCTGCGACCGCTCCGAACGGCGGGTCTATAAAACGGAGCGCGGGAACAAGGTGATCGAGAGCGCGATGAAGCAGTCGCTATCGGCCTATCACCCGCAGTTGGACGAAATTACGCCCTTTGTCGAGGTGGTACGACAGCCTTTTGAGGGGGATAAATTCATCGCCCATTGCGCCGAAAGTGCGGAGAAAATCCTCCTGCGCGACGGGGTGAGGCGAGGGGTTCATGCGCTGATCCTGATCGGCCCCGAGGGCGATTTTTCGCCCGAGGAGATTCAGTTGGCGCGGGAGCACGGCTTCCGTGAAGTCTCGTTGGGTAGCAGCCGGTTGCGCACCGAAACGGCGGCCTTGGTGGCCTGCCATACAGTCGCTTTAATTAATGAATAGGAAAAACAAGCTCATGATATTTCAGAAAATCAACATATTGGCCCACCACGGCAGGCAGACCATCCCGGAGTTGGATGCCGTGGTGTTGCCCGACATTTTTCGGGGTCGCCCCGTGATTCAGCCCGGAGCCTCCCCCTCGCAGGCTCAGACGCTCAGCGCGCTCTGCCCCACGGGAGCCATTGGCGCAGAGCCGCTTTCGATCGACTTGGGGCGGTGTATTTTTTGTGGCGAGTGTGCCCACCACAGCCCGGAGGTCGTCCGGTTTACCAACGATTATCGGCTGGCCACCACCTTGCGCGAGGCATTGGTTGTCACCGAGGGGGTCGATCGGCCGATTCCGTTCCACGCCGAAAACATCCGCTCGGAACTTCCGAATCTCTTTGGGCGCGCCCTGAAATTGCGGCAGGTCTCGGCGGGCGGGGACAACACCAACGAGATGGAGCTGAACGCTTCGGGGAACGTGAATTTTGACCTGGGTCGCTATGGGGTCGAATTTGTCGCCTCGCCCCGCCACGCCGACGGGGTGGTGGTCACCGGGCCGATCTCGGAGAACATGGCGATCCCGTTGGAGATCGCCTATAACGCTGTGCCTGAGCCGAAAGTGGTAATTTTAGTCGGGGCGGAGGCGATCTCCGGAGGCCTTTATGCCGACAGCCCGGCACTCGACCGCCGCTTTTTAGAGCGGCACCCGATTGACCTCTATGTGCCTGGCAATCCGGCGCATCCGTTGACCTTCATCGACGGGGTGTTGACCCTGATCGGCAAAAAGGAGAGCCGGGCATGAGGGTACTGATTCAGCGGGTCAGCGAGGCTTCGGTTTCGATCGGGGGGCAGTGCCGTTCGGCGATCGGCGAGGGGGTGTTGGTGTTAGTTGGTATTGAAGAGGCTGATTCGCAGGAAGATGCCGATTGGCTGACGGCCAAGTTGGCGCGCCTGCGGATTTTTCCCGACGAGCAGGGAGTGATGAACCGGAGCCTGTTGGAGATTGGCGGTGAGGCGTTGGTTGTGAGCCAATTTACGCTCTTTGCCGCGACCAAAAAGGGGAATCGTCCCTCGTACATCCGGGCGGCGCGTCCCGAGCGGGCGATCCCGCTCTACGACTATTTTCTTGCGGCGCTGGAGCGCGAGTTGGGCAAGCCGGTCGGCCGGGGCGAGTTCGGTGCCGATATGCAGGTGGCACTGGTCAACGACGGGCCGGTGACGATTTGGATAGACACGAATAATAAGGAATAGATATGACCCTCAAAGAATCACAAGACTTGATCGACGCTTGGATCAACAAACAGGGCGTCCGTTATTTCAGCGAGTTGACCAACATGACTGTCCTGACCGAAGAGGTCGGCGAGTTGGCGCGCGCGATGGTGCGCATTTACGGCGAACAATCCTACAAGCCGGGGGATGTTCGCGCCGAGTTGGCCGACGAGATCGCCGATGTGCTTTGGGTGCTGATCTGCATCGCCAACCAGACCGGGGTCGACCTGACCGAGGCGTTGACTGCCAACCTGACCAAGAAAAACATCCGGGATTATGAGCGGCATAAGAATAATCCCAAACTAAAATAGAATGGGGACTTTGAAGGTCAAAAGCCTTGTCTTTTGAATTTTTGGAAGCCCCCATAAAGCGGATCGGCCATGGAAAATACATTATTTGACTTATCGCAATACCGGCGGCGGCAGACCGTGACCGTCCGGGTGGGTGGTCTCTGCCTCGGCGGAGGGTGTCCGGTACGGGTGCAGTCGATGGCCAATACCGATACCAACGACACCGAAGCCTGTGTGGCACAGGCACTTCGCATTGCCCGTGCGGGTGGCGAGTTGGTGCGTTTTACGGCGCAGGGGCGGCGGGAGGCCGAGAACCTGCGCGCGATTAAAGCCGGAATCCGGGCGGCGGGGTGCGACATTCCGCTGGTCGCCGACATCCATTTTAATCCCGAGGCCGCGTTTATTGCCGCCACGATCGTCGAAAAAGTGCGGATCAACCCCGGCAATTTTGTCGACAAACCGGCGAGTGGGTTACCTGCCGAGTGGAGCGAGGCGGCCTATCGCGCCGAACAAGGGGTGTTGCGCGAAAAATTTGTCCGGCTGATCGACCTCTGCAAGGCGCACGGCACGGCGTTGCGCATCGGGGTCAACCACGGATCGCTCTCCGAACGCATCCTCGCCCGCTATGGCGACACGCCGCAGGGCATGGTCGAATCGGCGATGGAATTTGGGCGGATTTGTGTCGAGGAGGGGTTCGATCAGGTCGTTTTTTCCATGAAATCGAGCAACGTCCGGGTTATGGTTCACGCTTACAGGCTCTTGGTGCGCGCCATGGAGGCCGAGGCGATGGCCTTCCCGTTGCACTTGGGGGTGACCGAGGCGGGCGATGGCGAGGCGGCGCGGGTCAAATCGGCCGCCGGAATCGGCGCGTTGTTGGCCGACGGCCTCGGTGATACGATCCGGGTGTCGCTGACCGAACCGCCGGAGAACGAAATCCCGGTCGGCCGGAAGCTCGTCGCTCACTTTTCGGGGCGCGAAAATCAACCGCTCGTCCCTGTTCCGGACAGCGAGGGCTATTCGGCCTACACCTATCGGCGGCGCGAGTCGATTTTGTCCGGCGGCATCGGGGGCGAAAGGCCTCCGGTGGTGGTCGCCAGCGGGGTGTGCGATAGCGAACAGCCGCCGATTCCCGCGCCCGATTTTTGGGGCGACGACGGCGAGGCTCCGCTTTGGGCGACCCTCACGCTGAACGACTTGACCGAGGCGACCCTCGATTTCCTGCGGTCGAACCCCCAGCAAATCATTGTGTTAAAATCCCATACCGCCGGTGTGGCTGAACAGCGCGCTTTTTTTCTGCGCCTGATCGCCGAGGGGTTGAAAAATCCGGTGATCGTCCACCGCGCATACAGCGAGGACGATTTGGAAACCTTGCAACTGAAAGCCGCCGCCGACCTGGGGCCTCTCTTTTTGGACGGATTCGGCGACGGGATTTGGGTTGAGAACCTTGCGAAGACCATTCCCTTGCAGGAGGTCATCTCATTGAGCTTCGCTATTTTACAGGCTGCCCGCGTGCGCATCTCGCGGACTGAATACATCGCCTGCCCCGGATGCGGACGCACCCTGTTCGATCTGCCCCAGACGTTGAGGCAGGTGCGCGAGGCGACTTCTCACCTCAAGGGGCTGAAAATCGGGGTGATGGGGTGCATCGTCAACGGCCCCGGCGAGATGGCCGATGCCGATTACGGCTACGTGGGTGCTGGCCCCGGCAAGGTAACCCTCTACAAAGGCCGCGAAGTTGTTTGCCGCAATATCCCACAAGAAGAGGCGATTGCCCGCTTGCTGGAGATACTCTCCTGATTCTTTCGCCTCTAACTGCCGCTTTTAGAAAGCGGCGCAAATCGCGCCTTTTTACAAAAAGGCGCCCCAAAAACTTTTCTGCTTGTGTGCGCAGGGCGATCATCTCTTCGAGACTTCGTCTTATGCAGGATGTCCCCTTGCTTTCAAGCGAGCTTGAGCAGGGACATCCCGCACAAGACGCATTCGCCCGCAGGCGAATGTGATCGCCCTGAAAACACACTCTACAACAGCGTGTTATGGCTTCAACTTTCTGCGGAAATACGACCAGCATTGCATTATCTATTTGACCGAATACTGCTATTTGTAGAAACGGAGTAGGAAAATACAAAGGAATTTGGAGTTGTCTTTTGTTTTCTTTAAACTTGTCCAATAAATAATTTTTTGACTTTGCTTAAATCCTCTGCGTATGAAAAAACATTGTCTGTTAGCTGGTATAATAACGCTCTGTTGCTTGGTTGGTTTTTCGTGCCGGGGGCGTTCATCGAGAATGTCCGGGAGTGATTTGGTCGAGTTGGAGGTGGACTTTAATAACGGCAAAGGGCGTGAATTGCCTATGAGTACGTTTGTCGACTCCCTTTTTTACATTCCGCTAGATGCCGAAAACGGCCCGTTGATCGGATCGGTCAGGAAAGTGTTTTTCGCCGGCGATGATTTGATCGCATGGGACTCTCAGTTGCGTGAAATTCACCGGTTTGACAGGCGGGGTAATTGGAAAAATACGATTTCCAGAAGGGGCAGGGGGCCAGGCGAATACTTGGAGATCGAAGAAGTGATGATCGACACCCTGAACCGGAATATTTTGGTTTACGACCTTCTATCGCGTCGGTTGCTGTTCTATGATTACGCTGGTGTCCACCTGCGTTCGATTGACGATTTCAAATTTAGTCGTACCCTAATCAATTTGCCGAATGGTGGTTACCTCGGCTATCTTCCGGATCACAGCCCCGCCGAGCCGTCACACGGGGAGGGGTTTTGGCTGGCGGATTCGTTAGGCGGTCTCTCGAAATACTTTCCTTTGCACGACTTTGTCCACCCCAGTCTCTCCCCTATAATCCTCATGAATTTTTACAATCTTCCCGATGGTCTGATCGGCTTTTCTCCCCTTGAGGAGCTGGCGGATTACGTGTACGATTACCGGAGTGATTCCCTCTATCGCAAACGTGTGTACCATGTCAACGGGCCGACAATACCCGATTTAGCCGGGATGTATGATGAAGAATTCATAGCGAAAGATGAAAAGGCGACTACCCGGTATTTTAATCAGGAAAAAGGGAATTTTGTGTTATCTCAATGGTACGACATCGAAGCCGACTCGTATTATACCCTACTGGATAAAACCACAGGCATTCAGCAGATTTATGATGCGATCAATCCTGCGCTAACCAACGGACAAGAGGTCTTACCTACGTTCATTTACCCGGAGAGCGGTCAAAGAGGGATGAGTGTTGTTGATTCTAATTTGACAGACCGAATCATCACGGTAATGAATCCCGGGCTTTTGGAGCAGATTGAAGAATTGCCCGATTTGGCCTCAAAAATACCCCCTGAACTCGTCATGTATATGCAGGGTCACGAGGAAATAAATCCTGTTTTACAGGTACTTTTGGTGAAATAAGTCTGTTTTTCAGTAGAGAGGAGATTCAGATAAAACGGAATGACTATTGAGTTCTCAGGGCGAAAACATTCACTCCGCAGGGAATTTGGAGGAGGAGACCCAGAGGAATTGAGACGGATTGTATTTTCAGGGCGATCACATTCGCCGGTGGGCGAATGTGATCGCCCTGCAAGCCCAAGCCCAAAAGTTTTTGGGGCGCCTTTTTTCAAAAAGGCGCGATGGTTCTCTAAGAACAGTCAAAGGCTGAGAAATTTGCAGTAAAAAAGCCTGAGCCAATGCAATTTTTGGCTGGTTTTTTGAATGAATTTATGGAACTTTGTGAACGTTCCCTAACAAACTCGAATACAATGGATGAAGGTAAAGCACAAAATCAGAAAAACGATTTTTTTCGACAACTGTTATTTCTGGCGGTGATTGTGGCGATTGGGCTGGTGATTCTCAAGCAGCTCTACTTTTTTGTGGGCGCGTTTTTGGGAGCCACCACGCTCTATGTCGTTTTGCGCAACATTCAATTTCGGCTGATCGACCGCTATCGGTTTCGCCCGTGGCTGGCCGCCATGGCCTTGGTGGCGATGATGGCTTTTATCCTGTTGGGGGTTTTCTACCTTGTTTTCGAGGTCATTGCCGCCCAAATTCCCCATTTGGACACCTCTTCGATCCTGCAAAGCCTTCAGTCAATGCCGGACCGGATCAACGGCTGGCTCGGGATCACGGTTTTCACGGACAAGGTCATCGCGGAGATCGGCGCATACCTCGCCCAATTCGCCTCGGGCATCCTCAATTCGACATACAGTTTTGCCGTCAATGTCTTCATGATGCTGGTCATCGTTTATTTCATGCTGGCCAGTGGGCGGAAGATGGAGAAGCGCTGTTTCGATTACCTCCCGTTTTGGGGCAAAAGCCTCGGCATGATTAAGCACGAGGTGAAGAATATGATTTACAGCAACGCGGTCGGCATTCCGCTGATTATGCTCGGGCAGGGGTTTGTGGCGGCCATGCTTTATTGGTCGCTGGGGATGCACAACCCGGTCTTTTGGGCCTTTATTACCGCGCTGGCCGGGCTGATTCCGATGGTGGGAACGGTCATCGTCTCGGTGCCATTGGGGCTTTGGTTTATCTCCAACGGGGAGCTTTGGCAGGGGATCACGTTGATGGCCTGCGGAATGATCGTGGTGGCCAATGTCGATAACCTGATCCGCATCGTGCTGATGAAACAGGTGGCCAACACCCCGCCGCTGATCGTCATTTTCGGGGTCATCCTCGGCATCCCGGTCTTCGGCTTTTGGGGCATTATCTTCGGGCCACTCTTTATCTCGGGATTTTTGCTGTTGATTAAAATTTATTATGTCGAGTACGACCTGATCTCCCCCGAAGAGGTCAAGACCAAACCGGGGCCTCGCCATGCCGGTGAACGTGCCATACACCGGGCATTGACTGTCGTGCAGGGCAAGGCGAAGCGTTCGGCCATCCCGACCCCCGCACCTTGTGCCCCCAACGTCTCGGCCGAGGTGTGCGAGGCCATCCAGGGGAAAACAGAGGAATAAAGGGGACTTCGAAAATCTTTTTAGGTATAACCAAGATATTTTGTTGTATGTTCGGGGGAAAATAATACCTTTGGGGCGAGTTTAATCGGAATTTAATCCGATTTTAATTAAATTTTAAAGACTTAACCCTGTTTGTATGGCAAAACAGCCCCTTCTCAGCCCCTCTCTGATTGTGACCACCTACAACTGGCCTCAGGCTTTGTCGCTGGTTTTGGAAAGCATCCGAGGGCAGAGTCTTCTTCCACTGGAAGTTATTGTGGCCGATGACGGTTCGGGGCCTGAGACCCGAGCGGTTGTCGATGCCTTTCGGGAGACGGCACCCTTTCCTGTCAAACATATTTGGCAGGAGGACAAGGGGTTTCGCGCGGCGGCTATCCGAAACCGAGCGATTTTGGCCTGCCAATCGCCTTATGTCATTCAGATCGACGGCGATGTTGTTTTGCATCCGGCATTCACTGCCGATCATCTCTCATCGAGTGCAAAGGGGTGTTTTATCATCGGCGGGCGCATCTCGCTTAGTCCCGATCAAAGCGATCAGCTTCTTCAAGGCGACAAAATCCACTCGCTCAGGGGGTTTGGCTTGGGACAAAAATGGAAAATGATGCACCTGCCTCTCTTTGCGTCGCTGATGTATGGATACAAATCGAAGGATTTCATGTACGGAATCTCGGCCAATATCTCTTGTTGGCGCGACGATTTGTTGGCCGTGAACGGATACGACGAGGATTTCGAAGGGTGGGGGCGCGAGGACTCTGATTTGATCTGTCGGCTGATGAACCACGGGCTGAAAAAGAGGTACCTGCGGATGAAGGCGATCTGTTACCATTTGTGGCACAACTCGCGCAAGCAGGCCGATTCTTTCGACCGAAACCACATCCTAATGAAGAATAACATCACTTGCGGACGAATTGTTTGCTCCAACGGGCTGGAAAAGAAGATAACAAAAGCCTCGTAAAAAGAAAGCCTCATAAAAAAAAGTATAGCCCCGCCAATCGGCGGGGCTATACTTTTGCTATGTACCTGCTTCCGTTTCCGGAGCGCGCGACCGGCTGAACTACAATCCGTTGACGTGTTGTTGCAGGCTGCTTTTCAGGTTGCCCGCTTTGTTCTTGTGGATGATGTTCCGTTTGGCCAATTTGTCCAACAGAGATGCCACCTTCGGCATGAGCTTTTCGGCCGCTTCCTTTTCGGTGGTTCCGCGCAAGGCTTTCACCGCGTTGCGGGTGGTCTTGTGGTAATATTTGTTGTGTACCCGACGTTTTTCGATCTGGCGGATACGTTTCAGGGCTGATTTATGGTTTGCCATCGTTCTAAGTGCTTACTGTGATGATTATTCGGCGATCGGGGTGATCGAGACATACGATTTGCCGCCCGCTCTCTTTTTGAAAGATACCGTGCCGTCGACCAAGGCGTGCAGGGTGTGGTCTTTGCCCATGCCTACGTTTTCCCCGGGGTTATGAACCGTTCCGCGTTGACGGACGAGGATGTTGCCGGCTTTGGCAAACTGTCCGCCGAAGAGTTTTACTCCCAAGCGTTTACTTTCTGATTCGCGTCCGTTCTTCGAACTGCCGACTCCTTTTTTATGTGCCATGTTCCGAAATTTTTAACGTTAAGCCTGAATGTCTTGGATTTCGATCTGCGTCAGGTACTGACGGTGACCGTTCATTTTTTGGTATCCTTTCCGGCGTTTTTTCTTGAAAACGAGCACTTTGTCGTCTTTCAAGTGGCGGAGGATCGTTGCATTTACCCGAGCGCCTTCTACAACAGGTGCGCCCACTTTAACCTGACCGTCGTTGTCAATTAGCAGGATTTTGTCGAAGCTCACGGATGAATTTTCATCACCCTGGAGACGGTGTACATAGAGCTTCCGGCCTTTTTCAGCTTTAAATTGCTGACCTGCGATTTCTACGATTGCGTACATTAATTTACTTTAAGTAAGTTTGATTACACGATTCTAAATCGAAGCGCAAAGATAGAATGTTTTTTTCTAACTTCCAACACTTAAGCGAAGAGCAACGTTTTATTCTTCCATTTTTTTCAACACGGAGCCGAACCAGAGCACTTTTTCGCCAAATCGGGGGCGGATTTCGGCCCCATACCCGCCGAGAATCTCGCGGTTGAACTCCTCGTACCGCGACAGGTCGGCCATCGGCACCTGCAACGAATAGGTAAAATGGCTCTCGTTGTCGTTCGAGATGACCTTTGTAAAGATCAGCCCGTCGAACCCCGCCCCGCGCAAAGCCGGTAAAAACTCGCGGCGAAACCCGTCGAGCCACTGGTCGTGCACCTCATGGTCGACCATAAAAGAGGTATTCAGGATGTACATCGGTTTTCTCGTTTTATCGACGACAAAGATACCTTTTTTATCTTGCGTTTTAGCGAGAACATCTCTACTTTTGCCACAAAACCAATGCTTATGTCAACAGAAGGCAAATCCCGCGTGGTAACGACCTACCGCCTCTCCGAAATGAAGGCTCGGGGCGAAAAAATCAGTATGCTAACGGCTTACGACTATTCGATGGCGCGCATTTTAGACGCGGCGGGGATCGACGTGATCCTGGTCGGCGACTCGGCGGCCAACGTGATGGCTGGCCACGTGACGACCGTCCCCATGACGCTCAACAACATGATATATCACGCCCAATCCGTTGTGCGAGGGGTCGAGCGCGCGTTAGTGGTGGTCGACCTGCCGTTCGGAGCCTATCAGGGAAACTCCAAAGAGGCGTTAGCTTCGGCCATCCGTATCATGAAAGAGGCTGAAGCCCACGCCGTTAAGGTCGAGGGCGGGGTGGAAATTCTCGAATCGGTCAACCGCATCCTCTCGGCGGGCATTCCCGTGATGGGGCATTTGGGGCTTACCCCGCAGTCGATCAACAAGTTCGGCACCTACACCGTGCGGGCGCGCGAGCGGGAAGAGGCCGAGAAATTGGAGCGCGACGCCAAACTGTTGGAGGAGGCCGGGTGCTTCGCCGTGGTGCTCGAAAAGATTCCTGCGCCGCTGGCCGCGCGCGTGGCCAGCCAGCTGTCGATACCGGTCATCGGCATCGGTGCAGGCAACGGGGTCGACGGGCAGGTCTTGGTCGTCCACGATATGTTGGGCATCAACAACGAATTCTCGCCGCGCTTCCTGCGCCGTTACGCCAACCTCTATGACGAAATGAAAGGGGCTTTTGAACAATACATTACCGACGTAAAAAGCGGCGATTTCCCCAACGAATCAGAACAATACGCCGAGTAACAGCCTGTAACTGCGACTTTTTAGAAAAGTCGCCCAAAATCGTCGCCTTTTGTAAAAGGCGACACCGAAAACTTTTCTGCTTGGGTTTTCAGGAGAAAAGCATTCCCTGCGGGAATGTTTTCGCCCTGAAAACCCAACGGCATTCGCGTTTTGTCTACGTCTTTTGACAAATAGGAAAACGAAACATGCTTTCGTTGCGCCAAAGACCTACCACCCCGCCCTGTCGGGCACCCCTCCTTCGGGGAAGGAGGGGACTTCATTAGATGTAAAAGGCTGGAAATTCCGCAAAAAGTCTCCTCCTTCTCCGAAGGAGGAGTACCCGAGCCAACAGGCGAGGGGGAGGTGGTAGGCGGAAAGGTTGTTACAGGTCGAGCAGGCCGTCAGGGAGTTCCATGGTGAGGAGCTGGTGGCGTTGGTCGATTTGGACGATGAAATCGTCGGCGGCGGGGATGAGTCGTTCGGTGCCGTTCCAGCGGATTTCGAACAGCGGGTTGAACTCGCTTTCGACGAATCCTGTGATCTCGCCCCGGCCTTTGTGGCCCTTGAGTGCGAGGGCATAGCCCACTAACTCTTCGAGGTAGAGTTCGTCCTCCTCGGTGTCGCTCTCCTCGGTGTCGTTTGGGGTGAGGGTAAAAAACTCTTTGCCAACCATCTCTGAGGCGCGGTATTCGCTCTCCAAGTCGTCGAAGACGGCGACGGCTTTGCTTTGACCCCGCCTGCGGAACGAGGCAAAAAAGAGGGGAGTCCATATCCCGTCGATCTCGACGTAGACGGACTCCCCTGTGGGATTGTCAAAAGAAAAAGTGTCGTACAAGTGAATGACCAGCTCCCCGTTCAGGCCGAACGTCTTGGAAATGCGTCCGACGGCTGTGGCTTCGACTTGACTCACTTAGTCTTTTGGGCTTGTAGGAATTTTCAACTATTCGGCACCTGCGTCAACAGTGGTGTCAACGACCGGTTCCACGGTCTCTTCGATCACTTCGTCGATGGCCTCTTCGGCTGCAGCGGCGGCAGTGGCTTCGGCTTTCTTGGCGGCCAGCGCTTTAGCGCGTTCTTCCTTGATCTTAGCTTCTTCTGCTAAGCGAGCCTTGCGGTCGGAGCGGCTCTCTTCGGCCAGTTTGGTGCGTTTGGCGTTGATCTGCGCCTCTTTTCCGGAGAGCCATTGAGCAAATTTTGCTTCAGCTTCTTCGGCACTGAAAGCACCTTTTTTAACCCCGCCCAACAGGTGTTTTTTGTACATCACCCCTTGGTACGACAGGATCGCACGGGCGGTATCGGTCGGTTGGGCACCTTTTTCGAGCCAGCTCAACGCCTTGTCGAATTGGAGGGTGATCGCAGCAGGATTCCGATTCGGATCGTAAGTGCCGATCTGTTCGATGAATTTACCGTCACGCGGCGCTCTGCTGTCGGCAACGACGATGTGATAGAAGGCATAGCCTTTTTTACCGTGACGTGCCAGTCTGATTTTTACAGCCATTTTGTTTTGTGTTTTAAGTGTTTAACTTGGTTTCTCTAACTCGTAGAGTGGGGCAAAGGTAATTTTTTATTCCCGGAAAAACAAAAGATGCGTGCAAAAGAAAATGGCTTTTATTCTCGCGCTATGAAAGTTCGGGTTTTATTTTGTAGAAATACATAAAAACAGGGGGTGTTTGGCGGTTTTTTTACTACCTTTGCAAACAATTGGGCAAAATATACAAGTTAAAGTGTGAGTTTTTGTCTGAAAAAGAAAACAAATTCTTTTCATAAAGAATTGGTAGGTTAGTATTTGGGTTATATAAATAGCTATTCAATAATGGGTTTTTAATTGGTGGCAACGAAATGTGATTTGAGTGGGCGAGAGACGAAGTGATTCGTCTCTCGCTGTTTTTATCCGTAGTCGGCGAGTATTTTCAGCCAAAATCCGTTATATTTGCATTCATCAGATAAAGATAAAATGGCAAAACGAATGAATATCGCCCTGCTGGCCGGGGGCAACTCCTCGGAGTACGAGGTGTCGATTGGCAGTGCGGCGCAAGTGATTGAGGTACTTAATTGGGCGAAATACACCCCGTGGCTCATCAAGGTCAAGGATACTCGCTGGTTTTACACCGACCCTCGGGGGCGGGAAACCGATGTCAACAAGAACGATTTTTCGCTGGAACTCGACGGCGAAAAGATTTTTTTGGAGTACGCCCTGATCCTGATCCACGGTACGCCGGGCGAGGACGGTCTGATGCAGGCCTATTTCGAGATGATGGAGATTCCCTTTTCGTCGAGCGGTTTTTTGACTTCGGCGGTTACGTTTGATAAATCGGCCTGCAAACGGATGTTGGCTCCGACCGGGGTCGCTCTGGCGCGCGAAATTTTGCTGACGCGAGGCGATGCGGTCAACGTGCCCGCCGTGGTGGCCGAGTTGGGGTTGCCGCTCTTTGTGAAGCCCAACGCCAGCGGAAGCAGTTGTGGGGTCTCGAAGGTGAAGCGCGCCGAAGAGCTTCTACCGGCCATCGAAGTGGCTCTCAGCGAGGGCGATCAGGTGATTATCGAGGAGTTTATCGCCGGAACCGAGGTGAGTTGCGGGGTGATGGTGACCGGCGGCCAGCCGACGCTCTTCCCGGCGACGGAGATCGTCTCGAAAAACGAATTTTTCGACTATCAGGCCAAATACACCCCCGGGATGTCGGAAGAGATCACCCCGGCGCGCATTCCGGAGAGCGAGACCCGGGAACTAAACCGTCTGTCGCTCTTGATTTACCAATGGCTTCGTTGCCGGGGGGTGGTTCGGATCGACTATATCATCCAGCAGGGTACGCCCTTCCTGATCGAGATCAACACCGTTCCCGGCATGAGCGCGGGCAGTATCATCCCCAAACAGGCCGCCGCGATCGGTATGACGTTGACGGAGCTGTTCGATAAAATCATTTCAGATACTTTGAAATAGCAAAAAAACAAAAAGAATATGACAGTAAAAGAATTGGCTGAAAAACTCGGGTTGCGGTTTTTCACCGGGCAGGCCGGGTTGGATCGTCCGGTCACAGGGGGGTACACCTCCGACCTGTTGTCGGACGTGATCGGGCATTCGCAGGAGGGGCAGGTGTGGATCACCCTGCAAACCCACCGGAACATCGTGGGCGTGGCCTCACTGAAGGATTTGTCGGCGATCGTTTTGGTCAAAGGCTTTACCCCCGACGGCGAAACCATCGAGCTGGCCGAAACCGAAGGCATCGCCCTGTTAGGCACCTCGGAGCAGGCGTTTGAAATGTCCGGGCAATTATACCAACTAATAAGGGCTTAATCTGTCGAAAGACCTTCGTACTTTCTTGAAAGAAAGTACCAAAGAACTTTTTCGGAAACTTCGTTTCCTGCTATCTTCGTTCATGAAACGGTACAGGGGGTACGCTGAAAACAGCGAATACCCCCTGTGCCGTTTCATGAAATAAAGTAAGTCATGAGATACGCAGTATCTCCGAAAAGTTTTCTGGTTCTCTTTTTCAAAAGAGAACAAAATCTTTTTGATGGAATTAAATCCTTATTTTTTGGTTAATTTCTCCGAACGCACCATCCTCGGCATTTTTCTTGTTATAGCGAGGGTAAGAACTCATTTTATTTGAATAAGAAGAAGCTATGGAAAAGAAGAATTTGGCCTGGGGAGTAGGAGGGGCGTTGTTGGGACTTGGCGTGGCCGGAACATTATTGTATTATCGTCATCGGCCAACGATTCCTGCCGGGGTCGAGGCGGTAAAGCCCTTTAACGCGGCGCGTTACCTCGGGCGTTGGTACGAGATCTGCCGGATGCCGATGCCCTTCGAGAGCGGGCTGTCGCACGTGACGGCGGATTATAGCTTGAACGAGGACGGAAGCCTGAAGGTGGTCAATACCGGCTTTTCCCTGCGAAAAGGGGAGTGGAGCAGTGTCACGGGCCGGGTCGTTTTTGTGGGCGACCGCTCGGAGGGTAAAATGAAAGTCTCCTTTTTCGGGCCGTTTTATGCCGGATATAACGTGGTTGAAATCGACGACGATTACCGCTATGCGCTGGTTTTCGGTCGGTCGTTGGACTATATGTGGATCATCTCGCGCGAACCCGAAGTGCCGGAAAAGGTGCTTCGCCGGTACTTGAAAAAAGCTGTCTCAGCCGGGTATGATTATTACCGGTTGATATGGACGGAGCAGGAAGAGTTTTAATGGGACTCCCAAAAATCCAAAATACTGCGTTACGCTCCCGAGGCAAATCGACGCCAAGCCGAGGGCAAAAGCGAACTTGTTCGCAATTTTGCCGAGGCGCGAAGGAGAAAAGCGAAGCTAAATGCTCGAGTACGTTTAGTACACTGCGCTTTTGCCTCGGTCGCAAGCCTTGTCTTTTGAATT
>JAISHQ010000110.1 GCA_031262465.1 Rikenellaceae bacterium | reverse complement strand
ATCCGCTATCAGGATGTGCGGGAGTTGCGTCCGGTGGTGACCACCGAGTTCAATATCGAGGGCAACCCCACCCCGGAATTTATCCGCTTGGTGACCGAAAACCGCCCGGAGCAGGTGACGCTGGTGCCCGACTCGCACGATGCGATCACCTCGAACGCCGGGTGGAACACCGTGCAGAACAAGGCCTTTTTGCAGGAGGTGACCGACGAATTTCACCGCTATGGCATCCGGGTCTCGATTTTTGTCGACCCCGTGATGGAAATGGTGACCAACGCCGCCGAATGCGGTGCCGACCGGGTCGAATTGTACACGGAGCCTTATGCCGCGCTCTTTCCGCACGACTGTTTGGCGGCTGTCGACCCCTTTATCGCCGCCGCGCTGGAGGCCCGCCGGGTGGGTCTCGGCCTGAACGGTGGCCACGACCTGAACCGGGAAAACCTGCGCTATTTCGCCCAACAAGTTCCGGGGCTGTTGGAGGTCTCGATCGGCCACGCGCTGATCGCCGACGCGCTCTATTTGGGGCTGGAAAATACGATCAACCTATACAAGAGAGAGTTAGCCTCCGTTTAAAAACCCAGCATAATGAGATTCAAACTGTTTTTAAGCATTACCCTGACTCTTTGTTGCCTATCGTGTTCCCGGAAAACGGATAAACTGATCGTTGCCGAAATTGTTTCGTTCGATCGTTTTCATACAGAGGTCGACAAAACAGCCCATGCGACTACCCTATCTGCTATGGGGGTATTTTCTATTGCCATAGACAGCAACATTCTCGTGGCTGTTACATCCAACCCTGCTTCGATCATTGCCTTGATAGACCTCGATCATGAAAATACGGTTCTTGAATTTTGCAGTAGAGGCAGAGGGCCGGGGGAGTATCTCTATTTTGGAACCCAAAAACAATTCGAGGAAAGGAATGGACATTCGTGCTTGTGGACGTATGATAGGGATAAGGAATATAGTCAATTAATTGATATAACAGGCTCTGTTAAAGAACAAAAACTTGTCGTTGCAGAGTCATGGGAAATGAGTAACGATTATGGAGTGAGTAATAATTATAGTCAAAATAGCGGCATAGTTATTTTACCTGAAAGTGAACGGTTTGTTAAATTCCCGGTGACTTATCAAGATGCCCGCGATAATCTTTTCTTCTCTCCAAAGTATGTGTACTTTTCCCCCAACAATGAGGCGATTAAGGAGTTGGAGTTTTATAATGAGGAAGAGTTCTCTCTATCAAGTTTCGATTTTGTTAATGCCAAGGTATTAATCGCTGAAGGTGCTATCAGGATTAAACCCGACAGAACAAAAGCCATAGATGCTTTTTATCATGCCGACCACCTCAATTTCCTCGACTTGACTAAGAACAATGGGTTTTCGATGAGTTACTCCAAGGGATTGACGGTGGATGAATTGGCCTCAATGCCTTTCCAGGAAATGCAAAAAAAGTATGTTAGGGTCTATGTAGATGCCGCTGTAACCGACTCTCATGTATTTGCCCTTTATTCGGGCAAACCCGAAGCAGAAGACCCGACAACCGTGCCGGATGTTCATTCTGCCATAAGAATATTCGATTGGGATGGCAATCCGTTGGCGTTGGTCAATCTCGATAGAGAATTAATAAGCATCGCTTACGACCAACGGACAAAAAGATTGTATGGCCTCAATCCGGAGGAGAATATCGTTTATTACGAATTGAATGATGTGATATAAAGAGCTGAGTTCTTAGAGTCTGTAAAAATGAAACTTCCTGAAGCCCTTACCCTTCCGATCTTCGAGACCATCGGCCAGCTGGCCGATGAGAGCGGCCTGTCGGCCTTTGTGATCGGGGGTTATGTGCGCGATTATTTCCTGCATCGCCCATCGACCGACATCGACGTGGTGGTCGTGGGCAGTGGCATCGCGCTGGCCGAAAAGTTGGCTCGTCGGCTTCACACCGGAGTGACGGTTTTCAAGACTTTCGGCACGGCGATGGTGCGCGCAGGCGAGATGGAGATCGAATTTGTCGGCGCGCGCAAGGAGTCGTACCGTTCCGATTCGCGCAAACCCACCGTCGAGGCGGGCACGATCGAAGACGACCAGCTTCGGCGTGATTTTACGATCAACGCCATGGCCTTGGGGCTGAACCGGGAGAATTTCGGGGAGTTGGTCGACCCGTTCGGCGGCATCCGCGACTTGGATGCGCTCTTGATTCGAACGCCGTGCGACCCGGACATCACCTTTTCCGACGACCCCTTGCGGATGATCCGGGCGGTACGCTTTGCCACGCAATTGGGTTTCGACATCGACCCCGAAACGTTCGAGGCCATCACGCGCAACCGCGAGCGCATCGCCATCGTCTCCAAGGAGCGGGTGACCGTAGAACTGAACAAAATCATGCTCTCGCCCCGCCCCTCGATCGGGTGGGAACTCCTCGATAAAACCGGCCTGCTGACGCTGATCTTCCCCAAACTCGCCCTGCTCAAGGGGGTCGAACGGCGGGGAGCGCACGCCCACAAGGACAATTTCGACCATACGCTTCAGGTTTTGGACAACGTGGCGCGCCACTCCGACGACCTCTGGTTGCGCTGGGCGGCGCTGTTGCACGACATCGCCAAGCCGCAGACCAAAAGTTACGACCCGAAGACGGGCTGGAGCTTCCACGGCCACGAGGTGTTGGGGTCGAAGATGATTCCCGCCATTTTCCGCGACCTGAAACTGCCGATGAACGAGAAGATGAAGTTTGTGCAGAAATTGGTCTTCCTCCACCTGCGCCCCATCGCGCTGGTCGAAGATACGGTGACCGATTCGGCAGTGCGGCGGCTGTTGTTCGAGGCGGGCGACGACATCGAAGCCCTGATGACCCTCTGTCAGGCCGACATCACCTCGGGCATCGAGTCGAAGGTGCGCCGATACCTCCACAATTTTGAGCTGGTTCGGCAGAAGATGAAAGAGATCGAGGAGAAGGATCGCATCCGCAATTTCCAGCCACCGATCACCGGCGAACTGATTATGCGCCACTACGAGATCGAACCCTGCCGCGCAGTCGGCCTCATCAAAGAGCGGATCAAGGATGCCATCTTAGAGGGCACCATCGCCAACGATTACGACCAAGCCTTCGCCCTGATGGAACAAATCGCCCCCGCGATTTTAGCCGAAAGAACGGGAGAGTAATCAGGCGTGTTCTTGCGGGGTACCGATCTGTTGCATCTCGATCAGGCGGTGATAGACCCCCCGTAGGGCGATCAGTTCGGCGTGGGTGCCGGTTTCGACAATCTCACCCTGATCGACCACGATGATCTTGTCGGCGTTGTTGATCGTGCTCAGCCTATGGGCGATGACCAGCGAGGTACGCCCTTTGAGCAGGTTGTTGAGGGCCTCCTGCACCAATTTTTCCGACTCGGTATCCAGGGCCGAGGTCGCCTCGTCGAGGATCAGGATGTCCGGATTTTTCAGTACCGCCCGGGCGATGCTCAGCCGTTGGCGTTGACCGCCAGAGAGTTTCATGCCCCGATCGCCCGTGTTGGTCTCGAAACCCTGCTCGGTCTCCATGATAAAATTGTATGCATTGGCCACCTGCGCGGCGCGGACAACCTCCTCGTGCGAGGCACCGGGTTTGCCCAATTTGATGTTGTTTTCGATCGTGTCGTTGAACAGCACCGTGTCCTGAGCCACAATCCCCAAGTGCGAGCGCATCGACTCCAGGCTGTACTGCCGAATGTCGACCCCGTCGATTCGGATGCTCCCGGCCTGCGGGTCATAGAAGCGGGGGATCAGGTCGGAGATCGTCGACTTGCCCCCGCCCGAAGGGCCGACCAAAGCGACGGTTTCGCCCTTGCGAATCTCAAAAGAGACCCGGCGCAGGACTTCGCGGTTTTCGTAAGAAAAACTCACGTCGCGAAATTCGATGCCCTGCCGAAATTCCGTCAAAGCCACGGCATTCGGCGCATCGGTGATCTGCGAGGGGGTGTCGATCAGCGACAGCACCCGTTCTCCGGCGGCCAACCCCTGATGAATCGTACTAAAGGCATCCATAAAAGCGCGCATGGGCCGTGTCAGCTGGGAGAATACGGCGATGTACATCAGAAAGTTATCGGCCGATATGCCTCCGCCCATCACCATTTTCCCGCCATAGACCAGCACGATGGAGATGGCCGAAATGCCCAAAAATTCAGACATCGGCGAGGCCATCGTCTGGCGGTTGGCCATGTTCTTGGAGATGCGCGCAAAACGCTGATTCTGAGCGCGAAATTTGCGGACGATGTAATCAATGGCGTTATATCCCTTCAAGATTTTCACCCCGCCGAGCGCCTCTTCGGCGGTGGTGACCATATCGCCTAACGACTCTTGTGCCTCTTTGGCCGATTTACGCAAGGTTTTGACAATCACGCCGATAACCACCGCGATCACCGGCAGAACGATGATTGTGAACAATGTCAGCCTCGCCGAGGTCGAAATAAGAATAAAGAGGTAGCCCGCCATGAGGAAAGGCTCGCGGAAGGCGACCTGAAGGGTGTTGGTCACCGCAAATTGGACGACC
>JAISHQ010000099.1 GCA_031262465.1 Rikenellaceae bacterium | reverse complement strand
CATCTCAAAAGAGCAACTCTCCAAACCACTGTTAATGGTTTATGATGCCCTGCAATGGGTTGTTGAAGATGGATTTAGGTTCGACAAGAAATACAGTGCCGAGAATGGGTTTGTTTTTCTCCATATTTTCCGCGCTGGAAAATACATCCAGAGTTTTGCCGAGGAACGGGAACGACAGCAACAAGAGGAACGACAGGCCCAGGAGCTTAAAAAGCGCAAAGAGCGCGAAGAGGCAGAGCGTCAGAGGCAAGAGGCTAAGCGCAAGCAACAAGAGCGCGAAGAAGCAGAGCGTGTGCGCAAGCAAAAACAGGCCGAAATTGCCGCCGACCGTGCGAAGCGTTTGGACGAGGAAATGGCTCGTCTGAGTGGCAAACCTGCTCAAAGTACGAATCAAAAAGCCTTTGCCGGTTACGAAACGAACGTGCCCCGAAAGAAGAGTAAATTAGTACGAAATATCGTGATCGGTGTAATTATACTTATCGTGATTATCGGCATTTTATTCCTTATACCTGCACCCGAATCGTTGCAATAGTTCTAAGTAAAGTCGGAAAATGGATCACTAATTTTTCTCCATTACTTAAGAGCTTGTTTGGAATTTCCCACTCTCGCTCTTTTCGGCTCTTTTTGCCTCATTTTACAAAAACAGTGAAAGCCGAGAGCCATGTGAGCTTGCTCACAAATGGCCGAGGGGGAGCAGAAGGAAACTGAAATGAGTCTTCAGGGCGAAAACATTCACTCCGCAGGAGGTGAATACCACTTGTTCGGGATGCCCCTGCCCAAGCTCGCTTGAAGGCAAGGGGGGCATCCGGAACAAGAGGGTTGTTCCCGCAGGGAATTTTCGCCCTGCAAGCCAAAGCACAAAAGTTTTTGGGGCGCCTTTTTTTAAAAAGGCGCGCTGGTTCTCTAAGAACAGTTCGAGCAAAGGCGATCTGCGCCGCTTTCTAAAAGCGGCAGTTCAAGGCGGGCGACTTTTCTAAAAAGTCGCAGTCAAAGGCGGGTATCCGAGGCCGGATCAGTCGAGTTGGCGGATGCTGGCGGCGGAGGAGGCCTGTGTCTCGAAGAGGCCGGGTTCGCCCCGGTAACGGATCGAGGAGGCGCTGGTGGCCGTAGCCTGAAGTTGTCCGATGGCCCATACCCGCACCGCCGAAGCCGAGCTGGCTGTGACGTTGAGGTGATTGACCGAAAACTCATCGGCTTGGATGCGGGCAGACGACGAGGCGGTAAACGTCCCTTCGGCCGACTCGCCGACGAGGGTCAGGTTCGAGGCTCCTTCGGCATTGACCGTCGCCACGTGGCATTTCAGGTCGAGATTGACCGTCGATGCCCCTGCAACGTTGGTGTGAAGGTCGCCCACGCTACCCCGAATAGAGGCTTGGCTGGCTCCGCCGCACATCAACCGCAACGCATTGGTCTGCAATTCGAGCGACTTCAATTCCGCTCCGCCACTCAGCACAATGTCGGTATGGCGGGTGAAAAAATTGCCGTTGGTGTAAATCGTGCTCCCGCCCGAGACCCTGAGCCAACGGAGTGTCGGCAGGTAAATCGTCACTTTGGCCACCTGTTTGCGGCGAAATCGGGGGCGTGATTCGGGCGAATTGAGGGAGAGGCGCACGATCCCGCCGGTGTCCATCGAGAAGTTGAGCAGGCTCTCCAACTCTTCGCTCAGCTCGACCACCACTTTGGTCTCGGAACTCTTTTCCAAATGAACCTCGAAGCCGGAAGCGACCGAAAGGCCGGTAATCATCAACCCATTATAACGGGTGAGGCGCACCAAGCGTTGTTGTGCAGTGGCCGTCGTGCCGATCAGGGCGGCCAACAGGGCGGTAAGAAGTAGCAATTTTTTCATGGTATTGCTGTTATAAGGTTATTAGAGGGCGATTAAAGAGCCATTAGATGACAATTAACGGCTTCTTAGTCCCAACAAGTTACGAATAAAAACAATACGATGCAACAAATAGGGGAGAAAAAAAACGCCGTTTTTTTTCTCCCTAAAAACAAAGGCCGTCTCAAAGCGTAGAGACGACCTTTATTACCAGCATTCGGGCTTTTTACTTTCGCCGTCCTACTGACTGTCCGCCGACCACCCATTGGTTGGGTTGCAGACCCAACAGCGTGGTCACTTTGTCGCGATCCAGCGAGCCGTGGTAGACCACAGTCCCCCACCCTTGCGAAGCGCAATAGAGGTAGATGTTTTGGGAGATGTAGCCCGAATCGGTCGCCGACATCAGCCGTCGAGCCTCCGCGTCGCCCGACCGTTTGTCGAGGTTGGCCACAAAGAAAATATCGACCGCCGTCTCACCGAAGCCACGGGTCACCACCTCTTTGCGGTAATCGCCCGAGCAGATGAGTGTCAGCGCGTTATCCGCCGCATCGTAGCGGTAACCGCCCTCACGGGTGAAAAGATAGAGGTCGATCTCCTGCGAGTTGTTGGCCGAAGGAGCGGTACGCCCTCCGCCCGCCCGGTTGACCCCCCAAGCGGCCCACAGCAGGTTCGAGAGTTCTTGCACCGTCAGTGCCTCCCCGTCGAAGGGGCCGCGATCCGTGGCCCGGCGATCGAGCGCCTCCATCAGCGACATTCCGCCCGTTTTTTCAGGTTGCGGCAAAGCGATCGTCTCCTGCGCCCACGCACCGCACACGAGCAACATACAGGCTGTAATCCAAGCAATTTTTTTCATAGTTTTCTTATTTTAGTGTTGTACAATCCTTTAACTGTTCTTAGAAACCCATCGCGCTGCCTCTGACTGCGACTTTTTAGAAAAGTCGCCAAAATCGTCGCCTTTTGAAAAAGGCGACACCGAAAACTTTTCTGCTTGTGTTGGCAGGTCGATCATCTCTCCGAGACTTCGTTTTATACTGTATTCCCCTTTGGCTTTCAAGCGAGCTTGAGCCGGGGAATACAGCACAAAACGCATTCGCCCACAGGGGCGAATGTGATCGCTCTGAAAATACAAAAAAACATTCGGGCAAAGCCCGAACCACTAAAATGTTCCGAGACACGCTCTTGTCCGACGAACGTTCGGCTTGCGAAAGCAAGACGATAAGGAGGAGTTGCGTGTGAGGAACATTTTATAGACCTTTTGGCTACTTTTGGGGCAATGCCAAAAGTAGCAAGAAAAAGTTTATGGCAATGTCGTACAGACATTGTGGTACGCCTCGAAGAGGCGAACCACTTCCACCGCTTCGCGCACGTCGTGTGCTCGGAGGATCGACGCGCCTTGCCGCAGGCACTCCCAATGCAGGGCGGTTGTCCCGTTCAGTGCCCCGGAGGGGTCGGTGCCCAGCGTCTGCCAAATCATCGTCTTGCGCGAGATGCCCGCCAACACCGGGCGACCTAAGACCTCGAAATCGGACATCCGCGCCAACAGCTCGAAATTCTGCGTCGTTGTTTTGGCGAAGCCGAAGCCGGGGTCGAGGATGATGTCGTCGATTCCGGCCTGTGTCCACCGGTCGATTCGCTGTGAAAAATAACGGATCACGTCGGCTGTAACATCGTCGTAATCAGTCAGCTCGCCCATCGTTTGAGGCGTTCCCCGCATGTGCATAGCCACATAAGGCAACTTGAGCCGCGCCACCGTGGGGATCATCAGCGGATCGAGTTCGCCCGCCGAAATATCGTTGACAAGGATCGGCCCGAACTCCTCGAAAATCCGTTCGACGACCGAGGCCCGGAAGGTGTCGACCGAGACAGCGGCCTGCGGCGAGCACTCCCGGATGACCCTCATGCCCCGCGCCACCCGCTCGTACTCCTGCCGCGGCGAAACATCCGCCGCCCCCGGACGCGACGAATAGCCCCCAAGGTCAAGCATTTCGGCCCCCGCGTCGAGCACCTTTTCGACCCGCCTGCACACCTCATCCGCCGTGGTGTTGCGGCTATCGGCAAAAAACGAGTCCGGCGTGACGTTGATAATGGCCATCACCAACGGCTCCGAGAGGTCGATCAACTGCCCACCGAGGCGGATGCTCCGCCGGGCAGGCAATAGGGGGGATTCTGTCATGTCCAACTTCAAATTTATTCCGCGATTATATCCTGTTCCGCCTGCTTTTTGCGCCAATGGTTCCTCTTTTTCTCGTATTTCAGCATTTTTCCCAGCCAAAATTTAAAAACCATATTCCCCTCAAAATCAGTTCCGAACATCCGATAAGGCAGATCCGGATTTTCGGCGATGCAAGCGTTGATCGCCTGGGTATAGACTCCCGGCCCCGTGGTGGCATGGACATCGTGGGGATAGCGGTGGGTGTTGATGTTGTCGAGCACCATCTCCAGCGTCCGCTTCAAAATCGGATGCCCCTTGTCGAAAATCAGTCCCCATTGGACGTACAGCCCCGGATTACCCTCGCGGGTGATGACCGCCACATCGTCGGGGTGGATAAAACGGTCGAGCGGTCGGCGGATCGAGCTGTCCAGATCAAGGTAGACACCCCCCTTGACGTAAAGAATCGCATAGCGGAAAAAATCGGCCTTAGCCGCTCCGATGGTGAGCCGCCGGTAGGCCGCCGCATACTCCGGGGGCATCTCGTTTTCAAAAAAGGCCTCCACCGCCGCATCGTCGTAAAAATGGTAGGCATAATCGCGGTTTTGTCGCCGTATCTTCCAAATATTCAACCGAGTAACCCACGAAAGTCGATCGGTTTTATAGGTCTGAAATATCTGCTTGGGTATTGCCATAAAAGTACAAGATTTAGCAAAAAATACTTATAACGCCCGGGGCGATCGTTTTTTCGGGCCACGGAAGATACGCAGGCGCGAGGCCATAGCCACAATAACGATCCCGAAGAGGGCGATCAAGGCGTAGGAGAAGCGCAGGTTGGTCAGGTTGGAGATGTATCCGATCACCGGAGGGCCTAACAGAAATCCGAGGAAGCTGACGCTGGTCACGATGGTCAGGGCTTGCCCGACGGGGATGCGCGTTTTTTCGCCCGTGGCGCTGTACACGGCGGGCACGATGCCGCTGGTGCCGAAGCCCACGATCATGAAAGCGATCAGCGAGACGACAAATCCGGGCAGCAGCACGGCGATCAACAGCCCCAAAAATATCCCTCCGCCACAGAGTTGCAACACCCGTTTACGCCCCCAGCGGCGGGTGATGCCGTCCATAAAAAAGCGTCCGGTGGCCATGGTCAACATATAGGCCGTCAAGCCCATCGGGGCGAGGCTGGCTTTGACCCCGACCACGTCGCGCAGGTAGATGCCGTTCCAATCGGTCATCGCCCCTTCGGCGGCCATGCCCAAAAAGCCGACAAATCCCAACAGAAGCAGGAAGCGTTCGGGCTTCGCCTTGCGCCGGGCTTGCCCCAGCTGAGCAGAGGCGGGCGCGCCGCGTTGCAGATCGGGTTGCAAGTAACGGTAACACACCAAAGAGAGCACGATAGTCACCGCGCCGATAAACAAAAAATGGTAAAAAGGCGTGATATTCAGCGTCGTAGTCGCCAGCCCAACCAAGCCCCCGACCAAGCCGGCCAAGCTCCACCCGCCGTGAAAGGTCGACATGATCGGTCGACGGCAAAAGTCCTCCACAGCACAGCTTTGGGTATTCTGCGAAATATTGACAAAATTACCGAAGAACCCAAAGACAATCAGCGCGATAACCAGCGTCAGGCGGCTGTCGATCATCCCGATCGAGGCCAGCGAAATGCCATAACAGATCGTGGCAACAAAGAGAACAATCTTGCTCCCCAACCTCGGAACCAACCAGCCGGAGAAGAGCATACTGATGATCTGCCCCACGGGCGACATCAACAACATGGTGCCCCACGCCGCATCGCCCATCGAGAGCGTCTGCTTGATGTCCGGAATCCGGCTCGCCCAGCTCGAAAAACAAAGCCCGGCCAAAAAATAATAGACAAAAAGAGCCGCCCGTACCTTGCCCACCGTCCGCTCGTTGAGTGCTATGCTTCGATTCATTTTTCTGAAAAATGGTTGAAATTACCCCGCAAAGGTCGCAATTGTTTCGGGTTTTTGGACACGTCCAACGCATTTAAATTTTGAAGAGACGGAATGCTACCGAAAGACAAAAGACGAAGAACGAAAGAAAATACAGGAAAAACCTACCACCCCGTCACTTCGTGCCACCCCTCCTTCCTCGAAGGAGGGGACTTTTTTATCTTTCGTCTCTCGTCATTTGTCCTTTTCCTGAGAGTCTCCTCCTTCTCTGAAGGAGGAGTACCCGAGCCGAGAGGCGAGGGGGAGGTGGTAGGCCTTTATAATCTCTAAGAATTTTTCCTTCAGTTTCTACCGAATTTGGAAGGTGTATGGCATTCGAGCCTGAATGCCGGCGGTCTCTTCGAGTGCGCGAGTGATTTGGCGGTACTCCTGCAAGAGCAATTGCTCCTCGCGGCTCATGGCCGTGCCAAAGATCGAATGGAACCGCGTGGCCAAGAAAGAATGAATCCGTGCGGACAAAAGCGAATTGAGAATCATACTTAGCTGATCCAGCGGTTCTTCCGGGGTGACAACCCGGTAGCTTTCGGCCACGCCTGCCCGGTCGGCCGCCAACTCGATGGCCGTTTGAAGCCCGCCGAAGCCGTCGACGAGGCCGATCTCCTGCGCGTTGATCCCCGACCAAACCCGTCCACCGGCGATTTTGAGCACCGCCTCGCGGTCGAGGTTGCGCCCATCGGCCACGTGGCCGACAAATGTCCCGTAAACATCCTCGACCGAGTGCTGAATGTAAGCGCGTTCGGCGGGGGTGATCGCCCGAAGCAGGTTGCCGATGTCGGCCGAGGGGTTGGTGCGCACCGCGTCGGTCGTCACGCCCAATTTATCCCGCAGGGCATCGCCCACGTTGAAAGTCAGGGCAAAAACGCCAATCGAACCGGTCAACGTGTACTTGTCGGCCAAAATGACATCCGCCGGAGCCGAAATGTAATACCCGCCCGAGGCGGCATAGTCGCCCATGGAGACGATCAGCGGTTTTTTCGCCTGAATCAGGCTCATCTCGCGCCAAATCACCTCGGCGGCCAACGCGCTTCCGCCGGGGCTGTTGACCCGCAGAACAACCGCTTTAACATCCTCGTCCTCACGTACTTCGGCTAGCTTGGCCGCCAGCGCGTCACCGCCGATTGCCCCGATCGCGGCACCGCCGTCAATCATATCGCCCTCGGCATAGACCAGTGCCACCTTGTTTTTCGATAGCCCGCGCACAGCGGCCGTTTTCGGCGCGTGCCTATATTCCGACAGGGTCACCATGTTGGGGTCTTCGTCGCCCCGGGAGCTTCTTTCGGATAGTTCAGCCAGCACTTCGTCGTTGTACCGCACCGAGTCGATCATCTGCAACTCCACCGCCTTCTGCGGGTTGATCACCGTCAGATCGGAGGCATACGCCTGCAAATCAGCCGCTTCGAGGCCTCTGGAGGCGGCGATCTCTTCGATCATGCTGTTCCAAATACTGCCCAACATCACTTCGGTCTGCTCCCGGCTTTCGGGACTCATCCGATCAAGCAAATAGGGTTCGACCGCGCTTTTGAACTCGCCCACGCGGAAAATTTCGGGTTTCACGCCCAATTTGTCGAGCGCGCCCTTGTAAAAGAGCGTCGTCGAGGCCATGCCCCGCCAATCCAACGCCCCCTGGGGGTTGACATAAATCGGGTCGGCGACCGAGGCGAGGTAATAGCTCCCTTGAGTATAATAATTGGCATAGCTGACGATGAATTTTCCGCTCTCCTTGAACCGAACGAGTGCTCCGCGAAGCTCCTCCATGGTGGCCAACCCCATCGAAATTTCGGTCGGGTTGAGGTAAATGCCGTCGATGTTGGGGTCTGCCGCCGCCTGGTCGATCGTCTCCAACACCTGCCCCAAGCTGAGATTCCGGCTCATGGTCATCGTCAGCGGATCGAACTGTCCCATCAGCCCTTGCGGGCTGTCGACAAGGGTCTCGCCGAGTTCGAGCTTCAGGATCGAATGCTCCTTCACATAGACCGACTCGCCGCCGGAAAAGGCCGCCAGCACCCCGGCAAAAAGCACAAAGGTGAAGAAAGAGAAGACCACAGAGCCAACAACAAGAGCCAACAGGCAGGCCAAAAACGTATGCCAAAAGTTTTTCATGGGATTAAGAATTTATCGGCCTAAAGATAGCGATTATTTCCATATCGGCAGGTATTTCCCTACCTTTGCCGGTGAAATCAAGGCAAACAAATTAAGTAATGGAGGGAAATTAGTGATCCATTTTTCGAGGCTATCGTCGAGGCAATTTTTCGGGTTCGAGCCGATGGCTTACCGGGGTAAGTCAAGGATCGAAGCTGGAAAAGGGGCCGACGAGAGTCCGAAATCAATCCATAATTTTTACTCTATTAAAATGGTTCAATAATTTTCCGACTTTACTTAAAATTCCATGCAAAAAATCCGCAACATCGCCATCATCGCCCACGTCGACCACGGCAAAACCACGCTGGTCGACAAAATGATCCTTCAGGGAAACCTCTTCCGCAACAACGAACGGGTCGGTGAGCTGATTATGGACAACAACGACCTCGAACGCGAACGGGGCATCACGATCCTCTCGAAAAACGTTTCGGTCATCTACAAGGATTACAAAATCAACATCATAGACACCCCCGGACACTCCGACTTCGGTGGCGAGGTCGAGCGGGTGCTCAACATGGCCGACGGCGTGTTGCTGTTGGTCGATGCCTTTGAGGGGACGATGCCCCAAACCCGCTTCGTCTTGCAAAAGGCTCTCGCGCTGGGCAAGAAGCCGATTGTGGTGGTCAACAAGGTCGACAAGCCCAATTGCCGCCCCGAGGAGGTCTACGAAGAGGTTTTCGACCTGATGTTCACGCTCGATGCGAACGAAGAGCAGTTGGATTTCCAGGTGATTTCCGGCAGTGCCAAACAGGGCTGGATGTCGCACACGTGGCAGGAGAAAACCGATAGCATCACCCCCCTGTTAG
>JAISHQ010000097.1 GCA_031262465.1 Rikenellaceae bacterium | reverse complement strand
TCTTGCAGGATGGCGACTTTTTCGGCGGTCACCTCGCCGAGGATGCGGATGCCTAAGCCCGGGCCGGGGAAGGGGTGGCGACCCAACAGGCTCTCGGGCAGGCCCAATTCGCGCCCGACGCGGCGAACCTCGTCTTTGAACAGGAGCCGCAACGGTTCGACTATCTTCAGGTTCATCCGCTCGGGCAGACCGCCGACGTTGTGGTGCGATTTGATCGTGGCCGACGGGCCGTTGACCGAGACCGACTCGATCACGTCGGGGTAGATCGTCCCCTGAGCCAGCCAGCGGATTTCGGTCAGCTTTTGTGCCTCTTGGTCAAACACTTCGATGAAATCGCGGCCGATCACCTTGCGTTTTTGCTCCGGGTCGGTGATTCCTTTCAGGTCGCCCAAAAATTTGGCCCCGGCGCGCACGCCGATCACGTTCAGCCCCAAGTTTTTATAGGAATCTAACACATCCTCGAACTCGTTTTTGCGTAACAGTCCCATATCCACAAAGATACAGGTGAGTTTTTCGCCGATTGCCCGATGGAGCAACATGGCCGCCACCGACGAGTCGACCCCGCCCGAAAGCCCCAAAACGACTTTGTCGTCGCCTAACTGGTGACGCAGTTTTTTGACCGTATCCTCGATGAACGAGGCCGGAGTCCAATCGGGTGTACATCCGCAAATATCTATGACAAAGCTCCTTAATAGCTCTTTTCCCTCGGTCGAGTGGTAGACTTCCGGGTGGAATTGGATGCCGAAGGTTGTCTCGCCCTTGACGCGGAAAGCCGCCACGCGGACGCTTTCGGTGCTGGCGATGATCTCGTAATTATCCGGGATGCGGGCAATGGTGTCGCCGTGCGACATCCAAACCTGCGAGGTGTCGGAGAGGTTGCGGATCAGCGGGCAATCTGCGACCACTTTGGTCAGCATCGCCCGGCCATATTCGCGGGTGTTGGAGGCCTGCACCTCGCCGCCGAAGTTGTGCGAGAGGTATTGCGCCCCGTAACAGACGCCCAACAGGGGCACTTTGCCCTTGATCGCCGAGAGGTCGACCTGCGGCGCACCCTCGTCGCGCACCGAATAGGGACTGCCCGAGAGGATCACCCCCTTGACCCCCGCGTGGAGGGCGGGAATGTGATTAAACGGGTGAATCTCGCAATAGACATTCAGCTCGCGCACCCGGCGAGCAATAAGTTGGGTGTATTGTGAACCGAAATCGAGGATAAGGATTTGTTCTTGCATTGTAAGTAAGTGTTTGTTAGCCACGAATCTGCGCACCTGTTTCTTTTTCCAAACGTCCCGCGATCTTGTTCATCACCGAGTCGGTGACCGAGTCGGTCATCGTGCGTTCGGGGTCTTGGAGCACGAAGCTCAGGGCATACGATTTTTTGCCCTCGGGCAGTTTGTCGCCCTCGTAAACGTCGAAGAGCGTGACGCTTTTCAGCAATTTTTTCTCCGTACTGAAGGCCAACCGTTTGAGCTGGGCAAACGAGACGGAGCGGTCGACCAACAGCGCCAAATCGCGCCGAACTTCGGGGTATTTGGCCAGCTCTTTAACCGTAATTTGGTGATTTTTGAGCAGGCCCAAGAGCGTGTCGGCATTCATTTCGAGGAAATAGACCGGAGTTTTTTGGTCGAACGAGCGACAGAGCTTTTTGTCCAACACCCCGAGGTGGAAGAGCGTTTTGCCCCGCAATTTGTATTCGACCGCCTCGCTGAACAGGGGCGAATCAAAACTGTCGGTCTGCGCCTCGGAGAGGTCAAAGCCGAACCGTTTCAACAGCTTTTCGGCGAACGATTTGAGGGTGAAAAAGTCTGTCGGCGTGGATTTTATGTTCCACGATGCGGGGCGATCGTTGCCCGCAATCAATACCGACAGGTATTGGTTTTCGCTGTACGGCGCCAGCCCGCCATCGGGCTTCTTGGCCTCGTCGTAAAAATAGCAGTTGCCAAATTCGTAGAGCTTCAGGTCGCTGTTGCGGTGATTGGCGTTGAGTTGCGCCGCCTCTAAAGCGTTGTACAACAGCGTTTGACGCATCACGTTGAGGTCGATGCTCAGCGGGTTGAGGATGCGCACACACCGCTCGATCGGATAGGTCGCATTGTCCTGATAATAGGAGGCCTTGGTCAGCGAGTTGCTCATGATCTCGTTGAAGCCGTTGGCTGTCAGGAAGTTCGAAATGCTGTTCTGGATCGCGTCCCGGTCGGGCTGTTTGGCATAAGTTAGCGTAGAATGGACGCGAAGCGGAATCTCCACGTTGTTATAACCGTAGATGCGCAGAACCTCCTCGATCACATCGACCTGCCGGGTGACATCGACCCGGTACGGGGGAACTTCCAACGAAAGCCCCGCTTCGGTTTCCGACAGAATGTTGATTTCCAACGCTTTCAGGATGGTTTTAATCTGCTCTTTCGGAATTTCCTTACCGATCAGCCGGTTGGTAAAGGCGTAATCCAACTCGACACGGAAAGGCTCGAACGGCTTCGGATAGACCTCCTGAACCTGTGAACTGATCTGACCGCCAGCCAACTCGCGAATCAACAGGGCGGCATATTGCTGGGCAAAGGGCACCATGTTGGGGTCAATCCCCCGCTCATAGTGGAACGAGGCATCGGTGTTCAGTCCGTGGCGGCGCGCCGTTTTGCGGATGGTGACCGGGTTGAAATAGGCACTTTCCAAAAAGACGTTGGTCGTTGCTTCGGTCACGCCCGAGTCCAGTCCGCCGAAAACTCCGGCGATACAAAGCGGCCGGGTGGCACTGCAAATCATCAGGTCTTCGGCCGAGAGCTTGCGTTCCACGCCGTCCAACGTGACAAAGGGCGTTCCCTCGGGGCAGGTTTGCACGATCACCTTCCGCCCGTCGATCTTGTCGGCATCAAAGGCATGGAGGGGTTGCCCCAAGGCGTTGAGCACAAAATTGGTCACATCGACCACGTTGTTGATCGGTTTTTGGCCGATGCTCCGCAGGCGATTTTGCAACCATTCGGGCGACGGGGCGACCTTTACCCCGCTGATAGTCAGCCCCATGTACCGGGGGCAGGCCTGCGTGTCCATGACCTCGACCGGATAGGGATTCGAGTTGTTGTCGATGCTGAAATCGGCGACCGACGGGAGCCGCAGGGCGGTCGGTCGGCCGTCGCTGATGAGCGAGGCCGCCAAGTCGCGGGCCACACCATAGTGAGAACCGGCGTCGATGCGGTTCGGGGTCAGCCCGATTTCGATCTGATAATCCTCCTCTATTTGGAAATACTCCTTTGCCGGGGTGCCGGGGTGCGTGGCCGGATCAAGCTCCATGATCCCGGCGTGGCTATCGCCCAAGCCCAATTCGTCTTCGGCGCAGATCATCCCGTGGGATTCAATGCCCCGTATCTTGCTCTTTTTAATGGTAAAACCCTCTTCGGCACCGGTGGGATAGAGCGTCGTGCCCACGGTGGCGACCGGCACCTTCTGCCCGGCGGCCACATTGGGCGCGCCACAGACGATCTGCACCGGTTCGCCCGTGCCCAAATCGACCGTGGTCACACTCAGTTTGTCGGCATCGGGGTGCTTTTCGCACGTGAGCACGTGACCCACGACAACACCCGCTAAGCCGCCGCGAATGGTCTCCATCTTCTCCATGCTGTCGACCTCCAGCCCGATCGAAGTGAGTGTTTTCGAGGTCTCTTCCGGCGACAGAGGCAGGTCTATGTACTCTTTGAGCCAATTATAAGCGATTTTCATGATTTTTGTTTTCTATCTAAAAGACGGCACAAGATACGAATTTCTCGCTGAAAAACCTAAGCGAAGAAAAACGGAATATTTTATTAAATTTGTATTAGAAAATATGATTAATGCCCTCTATATATTGCCCCTGTCCGTGTCGTGGGGGTGGGTGAGGCCGACGCTCGTGTCGGTCTATGGGGTGTTTATCCTTATTGTTATCTACCTGTTGATCCAGGATAAACGCGAACCGGCCAAATCGTGGGCGTGGCTGGCGGCCATCGTGCTAATCCCCATCGGGGGCATCGCCCTCTACATGATTTTCGGGCGTAATCACCGCAAGGAAAAAATCTACAACCGCAAGGAGATCGCCGACCTCCAACTGCAGATGGAGAGCCTCAGTGCCCGGCAACTCTACGAGCTGAACAGCCCCCTGTTTCAATACCGGCAGGAGCTCAAAAAATACAAGGAGATCATCACCCTGTTGCTCAACAACAACAAATCGTTGCTCTCGGCGCGCAACCGGGTCAAGGTGCTCAACAACGGGGCCGAAACCTTTCCGGCCATTTTGGAGGCCTTGCGCGGTGCTCAATCGTTCATCCACATCGAATATTACATCTTTGAGAAGGATCGGATCGGCCGTGAAGTGGCCAGCGTGTTGATGGAGAAGGCGCGGCAGGGGGTGGAGGTGCGTTTTATTTACGACGACGTGGGGAGCTGGGGGCTTAGCCCGAAATTCCTGCGCCGGATGAAGCGCGCCGGGGTGCGGGTTCACTGCTTCCAGCGCGTGGTCTTCCCGTGGCTGACCAGCAAGATCAATTACCGCAACCACCGCAAAATCGTTGTGGTCGACGGCGAGGTGGGCTTTACCGGCGGCATCAACATCGCCAAACGTTACCTGACCGGCACCCGCTTAGGGATATGGCGCGACACCCACCTGCGGATCGAGGGCGAGGCGGTGGCCGCTCTGAACGCGGTTTTTGCCATGGATTGGCTCTTTGTCAGCGGGGAAAAACTGCTCGACCGCGAGAAATATTACCCCGCCTCGGGGGTCGACATCGAAACGCCGATACAGATCGCCTCTTCGGGGCCGGACTCGGATTGGGAGTCGATCATGCAGGCCTTTTTTGCCGCCATGACCAAATCGGTCGACCACATTTACATTACCACGCCCTATTTTCTGCCCAATCAGGCCATTATGACGGCGGTCGAGGTGGCGGCCATGAGCGGGGTCGATGTGCGGATTCTCCTGCCCGAACGCTCCGACTCCCGGATCGCTCATTGGGCGACCCAATCGTACATCAGCGAGCTGTTGGAGGCCAAAGTCAAGGTCTATTTCTACCGCAAGGGGTTCAACCATTCCAAACTGATTATGATCGACAGCGTCTTTAGCTCGATCGGCACGGCCAATATGGACAACCGCAGTTTTAACGTCAATTTCGAGGTGACGGCCATTCTTTATGACGAAAAGGTGACCCGCGAGTTGGAAGAACGCTTCCTCGAAGACCTCAAGGATAGCGAGCAGGTGACCGCCAGCGATTGGGAGGCTCGTTCGCGCTGGGACAGCTTCTGCGAGGGGCTGGCGCGGTTGTTTAGTCCATTGATGTAAAAAAATGCTAATATTTACATTTTTATTTTACTTTTGTAAAAGATAACAGGCAAACTTCGGAGTGAGACTCCGGTAGCCAGTCAATTTTTTAGCATTAATCTTAAAAACAGAAAACGATGAAAAAGATTGTTCTTGTATTGGCCGTTTTGACCCTGACCACGGCAACGGCTTCGGCTCAATTGTTCCGCTTGGGGGTAAAAGGTGGGGTTTCGATGCTTGCGACTGATGTCAAAGCAGTTTCCGATGCTGGGCAGAGTGACCAGTGGGACGAATTTAAATCGAAAGGACTTGGTTGGAATGCCGGGTTGATGGCTCGCATCAACGTTCCGTTGATCGGTCTTTATGTACAGCCGGAGTTGCTCTACAACCACGCCACTTACCAGATGTTCGACAAGAGCGGAAAAAGCACCGATGTGGATTATGGTAATATCGAATTGCCCGTGCTGGTAGGCTTTAAGTTCCTCTTTCTGCGTGTCAATGCAGGTCCGACCTTTACGTTGGCCAATATTGAGGGTTCTGATGTGTTGGCTATCGAGAAGCCCTCGGTCGGTTTTCAGGCCGGGGTAGGGCTGGGCTTGAAGAAGTTCACGCTGGACGTTCGCTATCAGGGCTATTTCGACAAGGAATGGGGCGATATTAAGTTTGACGATGTGACCGACAAACTGAAGACCAACGACGGGTATTGGGGAGTATCGCTCGGCTATTTCTTTTAAATAAAGGAGGGGGCTTCTTAAAATTCAAAAGACTGCGCTTTTTCCTAGGGTCGCAAGCCTCGTCTTTTGAATTTTAAGAAGCCCCTATAAATTAGTAAAAAATAAATGGGCGAAAAACAGATACCGATCGAAGGGATCGACCCCGGCGAGCTGTTGGGCGCGGGGGGCGGTTACATCAAGCAGATCAGCGGGAAGTTTCCAAAACTCAAGGTGGTGGCGCGCGGAAGTGTGCTCAAGGTGATCGGCGACGAGGAGGAGATCGGGCGGTTTGAGCAGAAATTAAACCGGCTCTTCGCCTATTACGAGAAGTTCGGCCACCTCTCGCCGGAGGTGATCGACCAGATTTACGACAACGTGATGCCGGTGACCGAAGCGCCGGTCGACAAGGACGTGATTGTCTTCGGCAACAACGGCCTGATTGTGCGCGCCCGCACGGTCAACCAGCAGAAGTTGGTGCAGGCCTATGAGAAAAACGACCTGTTGTTTGCCATCGGGCCAGCCGGTTCTGGGAAGACCTATACGGCCATTGCTCTGGCCGTCAAGGCGCTCCGTGAAAAAGAAGTCAAACGGATCATCCTGACCCGCCCGGCGGTCGAGGCAGGGGAGAAGTTGGGTTTTTTGCCGGGCGACCTCAAGGAGAAGTTAGATCCCTACCTGCAACCGTTGTACGATGCGCTGAACGACATGATCCCGCCGGCCAAATTGGCTCGCTATATGGAGGACGGCACGGTGCAGATCGCTCCGCTGGCCTATATGCGCGGGCGGACGCTCGACAACGCCTTTGTCATCTTGGACGAGGCGCAGAATACCACGCTTCCGCAGATCAAAATGTTCCTGACCCGCATGGGGAAGAACGCCCGCTTTATCGTCACGGGCGATGTGACTCAAATCGACCTGCCGCGCCGCGCCGACTCGGGGTTGCGGCCTACGGTCGGGATGTTGAGCGGGGTGAGGGGCATCGGCATCGTCGAGTTCGACCAGCGCGACATCATCCGCCACCCGCTGGTCAAATATATCGTTCAAGCGTTTGATAATCACGCCGATGAGATAAATCTGAAAGAAAAGGAATAATATATACATACAATGGCAAAAGCAATTACCGAAACTCATTTTCATTTCGACGGACAACAGTCGCTCTACGTGGGCAAAGTTCGCGACGTGTACAACATTCAGGACAACTATCTGGTGATGGTCGTCACCGACCGCATTTCGGCTTTCGACGTGGTCTTGCCCCGGGGCATTCCCTACAAAGGGCAGGTGCTCAACCAGATCGCCTCGAAATTTTTGGATGCCACCGCCGACATCTGCCCCAACTGGAAGATCGCCTCGCCCGACCCGATGGTCACCGTGGGGGTGCGTTGCGAATCGTTCCCGGTCGAGATGATCGTGCGCGCCTACCTGACCGGAAGCTCGTGGCGCGATTACAAGGCAGGTGCGCGCGAAATCTGCGGGGTACCCCTGCCCGAGGGGATGAAAGAACACCAGCGTTTCCCCAAGCCGATCTTGACCCCGACCACCAAGGCCGAACAGGGGGCACACGACGAAAATATCTCCAAGGAGGAGATCATCGCCCGGGGTTTGGTCTCGCGCGAAGATTACGAACAATTGGAGCGTTATTCACTGGCTCTGTTTCAACGCGGGACGGAAATGGCCGCCCGGCAGGGGCTGATTTTGGTCGACACGAAGTATGAATTTGGCAAAAAGGAGGGCGAAATCTACCTGATCGACGAAATTCATACGCCGGACAGCTCTCGCTATTTCTACGCCGAGGGCTACGAGGAGCGTTTTGCCCGGGGCGAGCAACAGCGGCAACTCTCCAAAGAGTTCGTGCGCGAATGGCTGATGGAGCACGGTTTTCAGGGCAAGGCCGGGCAAGTGGTTCCGGAGATGACCGACGAGTTTGTCGACAGCGTCAGCGAACGATACATCGAACTCTACGAGCAGATCACCGGCGAGGCCTTTGTCAAGGACGAGTCTCCCGACATCCTGAGCCGGATCGAGAACAACGTCAAAAATATGTTGGCGCGGCTGGTTTAGCTTTCTTTCAAACCAAACTCTTTCGATTTGGTCAACCGAAAAAAAAGCGTACTTTTGTGCGTCCGACCGCCGAAAACGGTAGGACGATGGGATTGCCTGGATGGTGGAATAGGTAGACACGCCGGACTTAAAATCCTGTTCGCATTGCGCGAGTGCGGGTTCGATTCCCGCTCCAGGTACACGAAAAACACATCATGGAGCTTGTAGAAGCTCCAACAATATTGGCATGGGGGCTCTGCCGCTGCCGGGTTAGAGTCTGTTTAAATTTATAAAGTTTAAACATTATACTCCGGCGGAGGAAAGTCCGGGCAACACAGAGCACCGTGTTTCCTAACAGGAAGATGTTCGTGAGGGCATAGTAACGTAACAGAGAATAACCGCCTCTCGGTTCGCCGAGGGGTAAGGGTGAAAAGGTAGGGTAAGAGCCTACCGGCGGTTGTGGCAACACAATCGGCCGTACGTCTCACGGGTTGCAAGACCATGTACACCGGCATATAAGGGTTGCTCGCCCTTTGTCGGGGGGTAGGTCGCTCGATCGGCGGAGTGATCCGTCGGCCAGATAAATGGCAGAGGCTTTTGGCTCACCGCCAAACAGCACAGAACCCGGCTTATACTCCATGCCCAACCAAAAGAGGCATCCTCGAAGTTCCGAGGATGCCTCTTTTGGTTGGTTCTACTTTCTTTTATCCTAAAAGAAAGTAGCAAAGAAAAGTTTTCGGCCGGGGTTTCGGAATACTTTTGCCTGCGATTTTGTCTCGTGGCCGAACGAAATTACAGTTTCGTTCGGCTGGCCGCGGCCAAAACCGGCCAAAAGCATCCCTTTCACCCCACTGCCGAGGTCGGTTCTACGAACCGATAGGGATTCGTTTGTTCGGACTTCGCCCGAATGGGATTTCTTGCTTGTTTTTCAGGGAGAGCACGTTGGGGCAGACTGTTTTTTCAGGGAAAGACGAGAGATAACAAAGTCCCCTCCTTCACCGAAGGAGGGGTGGCACGAAGTGACGGGGCGGTAGGTTTTTCTCTCTTTCGTCTTTTTTTACCTACCACCTCCCCCTCGCTTGTGAGGCTCGGGTACTCCTCCTTCGGAGAAGGAGGAGATTCTTTGTTTGATTCCTCTCTTTTCGTGTCCCAATAAAAGTCCCCTCCTTCACCGAAGGAGGGGTGGCACGAAGTGACGGGGTGGTAGTCATTTTGAGTTAAGTATCAGATAATCAGTCTATTTCTGCGGGGGGGGGGTGTAGCCGCGAATCTCTTCGAGGGTTTTTCCGGCGTGGATCGTGTCGGTAAAATCGGTGTTTTCGCCGATAAGAGCTTGGGAAAAATCGGTATATTTTAATTTCGATCCGCTCAAGTTTGCAAACCACAATTTTGTTCCTCTCAGGTTTGTTCTGCTCAAGTCGGCGTTGGTCAACGTCACTCCACTCAGGTTTGCTTCGCTCAGATTTGTTTCACTCAGGTTTGCTTCGCTCAATTTTGCCCCCATCAGGTCTGCTTTGGTTAAGTTTGCCTCGCTCAAATCGACCTCGTTCAAGTGTGTTTCGATCAAGTTTGCTTCACTCAAATTAGCGTTATTCAAATTAGCCCTGTTCAAACTTGCTTTTTTCAAATTTGCATTTTTTAAGTTTGCTTCACTCAAATTGGCTCCGTGCAAGATTACTCTATGCAGGTTCGCTCGATTCAAATTGGCTCCACTTAAATCCGATCGGTTTAACAGTGCTCCGCTCAAATGAGTTTCACTCAAATCGGCTCCGGTTAAGTTCGCTTCGATCAAATTGGCTCGACCCAAGTCGGCTCGACCCAAGTCAGCTCGGCTTAATTGGGCTTTGCGCAGTTGTGCTTTCCGAAAATTCAAAGAGTTTAAAGCGATTCCGGTCAAATGTGTTCGGGTTTCATTGTAAATGGGTGTGTCGGAACTCCGAAAAAGGAGGTCGATGACCATCTGAAAAACCATCTCCGGTTTTTTGCGTGTGATCTCTTTATTTGTTTTTTCCTCTTCGGCATCGAAGCCCTCGCTGTTTTTCCGGAGAAAGGAGCAGAGCAAATTTTTGATGACGGCGACGTACCTCTGTTTTTTTACCTCGGACGATGCCTCGATGGCTATTTGATGCAGGGTATAAATTCCGACCAATGTTAAGTTTGTATCTTCGTGGTACAACAGGGTAGAGGCATTCTTGAAACGGGAATTGAAGTCGTTCTGGGCTTGTATCCGGTGACTCTGTCTTCGAAAATAGAGGCGTTGGATTCCGAATATCAGCATCCCCAGCAGGACGATACCGCCCGCAGTTATGCTAAAATAGAGGAGAATCTCGGCACGGGAGAACTCTGATCTGCCCAAAAACAGGAACTTCAGTATCCACGAGCCATAAAAAAAAGCCAAGACAATGCCGACAATGATCACGACTGCGGCAATGCCAATTATTTTTCGTAAAGGGGGTGAAATCTTCGTCAAAATTCAAGTATTTCTAAGCAGGGGGTCAAGAATACAATATCGGGTGCAAAGGTATGAAAAAATAGCAAAAAAAGTGCGAAAAACAAAAAAAAAAGGCCAAATTAGATACAACATATTGGTCGGTACAAGATATTGATTATATTTGTGGAGTATATTCCCTAAAAAGTGAAAAAATGAGGATGAAAAAATTTTATTTAACCGCCCTGTTGTTATTCCCGCTGGTTGCGTGGGGGCAGTTTCGGCCGATTTACCTGCTGAACGATTTCGCCGAGGCGCGGGTGACTTTTAAGGACGGCAGAGTGGTGCAGGCGCTGATGAATTACGACACAGTCGGCGAAGATTTTGTCTTTATGGACAACGGCGAGGTCAAAATCATGAGCGGGATGACCGGGGTGCTGACCGTGTCGCTCGATGGTCGCTCGTTTTTTGAGCAGGACGGGCTGTTATTGGAGCGGGTTCCTCTGCCCGACCAGAAATACTATTACGTCCGTTGGTGGACCGATTACGGTTCGTCGGGCGGTGGCTATGGTGGCAGTACGGTGATCGCCTCGGTCGATAAACAGGGGATGACCCAAGACGGTGTGCTCTTTTATGTCGACGACAAGGACGGCAACGTCATCTTCAAAAACCGCTATTTTGCCATGATTAACGGTCGGCCGCGCAACATCGCCACGATCCGCGCTTTGGCCAAGCTCTACAAACCGCACGAACAGGAGATTTTGGACTATGCCAACGCCGAGAAACTCGATTTCAAGAAGCCCGAAGACGTTCACAAACTGATGATCTTCTGCGCCCCGTTTATGCAGTCGTTTACCGACTAAGGCAGAGGGGATAGACAAAAATAGCGCAGAGGTCGCCGATGTAAATCGGCGACCTGCTCTCTTTTTGGATCGGTGGGGGAGTGATGGGGGAGGGGCTATTTCAATTCCCGTAAATCATAAAGAAAGAGATTGCATGATACGCTATGCATATTCAGCCACACTTTTACGCTCCTTTTCTATGTCTGCAACAGAAATATGCTCGCTCTTCTCCATCTCTTCGTGGAAAGCGATTAAATTTTTCCCTTTTAATACCGGTGTATTTTTGATAGGTTTGGCCATGATCGGTTCGGTTTGATGGTGCAAAGGTAAAAAAATTTAAATTATAAATTAATTCCGGTGCGTTTGTAGTTTTTTATACAAATGTAGTACCATACTCTACTGCCCCGGAGTGTATTTCATCGGTTGGCCGGTCGACGAGGGCGCGGCGATGCCGTCGACAAAATGATCCTCGACCAGTTCGACCCGGATTCCCTCGTGGGTGTAGAGGTTGATTTGGCGTTTGTTGTCCGCGCCGGTTTGAATGCCGTCGTTGCGACACCCCTCGGGCAGGGTACGGGTGGCCAAAATGGCCTGCGCGGCATCCACATCGCTGACCAACAGGCAGATGTGATTCATTACCCCGCGATACCCTTGGGACGGCTCTTC